>JAKAYB010000007.1 GCA_021826925.1 Thermoplasmata archaeon
TGCAGGATAAACCTCTCAATGACGCAGTCTCGGAATTCAATACAATGGATATGAGGCGCATAGAATCGATATATAGCCAGATTGCGAGTCTCAGGAAAAACAGGAGAGACAAGCTTCCGAGGGAGTTTGAGGTTGCAAGATACCTTTTCGAGGTTAACACTAACTATGGGGCTTTCAGAGATATGCAGCGGCACAGATTTTTGAGCATAGTAAGGCAGTATCTTTCATGCAATCATGGATACGATACTCCCACATTCTTCAGGAACGGTGAATTTTCTGATCGCTTTACGGAACTGATGGATAAAGCAAGGGAGCTTAACGAAAGATTAAGAATAGAATCCGGTCCGGAGATTGCGCAATACTGTGTGCCATTCGCCTATCATTATCCAGTCAGCGTAGAAGCTGATCTGCGTGAGCTCATATACTTTTGCGAACTGCGGTCGACCCCTCAGGCTCATGAAGATCTGAGACGCGTTGGCATGGAGATATGTCGTTCTGTTGAAAACGTTCACCCTATTTTTAAGCCACTTTTCAAGTTTGTCGATTTTTCCAGCTACAGCCTTGGAAGACTGACCTCAGAACAAAGATCGATCAGGAAATTGCGGGATGTCTCGAATCGGTGAGACTAAACTATCTTTTATTTTCTTGAATATCTGTGTTATTAAAATTCTCTAAAATGGTTTAATTTCGATAAATTCTATATCTAAAGATCAACCACAAACATTTATATAGAAGAACATATTTAGCTGTAAGGAAAGGTGAAATAAATGTTAGGTGGCCAAACGCCAATCTTAGTTTTAAAGGAAGGTACACAAAGAGAACAGGGAAAAAATGCACAGAAGAACAACATAGAAGCAGCCAAAGCAATCGCTGATGCAATTAGAACTACACTCGGTCCAAAGGGCATGGATAAGATGCTTGTGGACTCTATTGGCGATATTATAATTTCGAATGATGGTGCTACTATATTAAAGGAAATGGATGTCGATCATCCGACCGCTAAGATGATTGTTGAGGTTGCTAAATCGCAGGACATGGCTGTCGGTGATGGAACAACAACCGCTGTTGTGTTCGCTGGAGAGCTTCTTAAACAGGCGGACGTACTGCTGGATCAGGGAGTTCACTCTACAGTGATAACTAACGGATTCCGATTAGCAGCAAATGAGGTTGAGAAAGTAATGGAAAAGACTGCCATCAATTCAAGGGATGACGAGACACTCAGAAAGATAGCAACTACTGCACTTTCTGGTAAAAATATCGGTCTCTCAAGCGATTTCCTTGCAGACCTCGTTGTAAAGGCAGTCAATGCAGTGGCTGAGGATCGCGCCGGTAAGATCATTGTTGATCCAGCGAATATAAAAGTAGATAAGAAAAATGGCGGCAGCGTCGACGACACCGAATATATCAATGGTCTCGTAATCGACAAGGAAAAAGTTCATTCAAAGATGCCGTCGATTGTAAAAGACGCGAAGATCGCTTTAATAGATTCTGCACTCGAGATAAAGAAAACTGAGATCGAGGCAAAGGTTCAGATAACGGATCCATCAAAGATTCAGGATTTCCTGAGCCAGGAATCTGAGACTTTTAAGACAATGGTTGACAAGGTTAAGAAAAGTGGTGCAAACGTGGTCCTGTGCCAGAAAGGTATCGATGATCTAGCTCAACATTATCTAGCAAAAGAAGGGATATACGGTGTTCGCAGGGTCAAGAAGAGCGATATGGAAAAACTGTCAAAGGCAACAGGTGCCAAGATCATAACTAATCTCGACGATCTGACTGAGTCTGCCCTTGGGAGAGCGGAAAGGGTGGAAGAGAAGAAGATAGGCGATGACAGGATGACATTCATCACTGGTTGTGCGAATCCAAAGGCCGTCAGTATTCTCATACGTGGTGGAACAGAGCACGTTATATCTGAGATAGAGCGCTCTCTAAACGATGCCATAAGGGTCGTTGCAATAACAAAAGAGGATGGCAAACATCTACCGGGTGGAGGTGCTATTGAAGCTGAGCTCGCTATGAAGATAAGGAACTTCGCAAATACTGTAGGCGGAAGAGAGCAGCTTGCAATTGAGGCTTTTGCCAAGGCACTGGAAATCATACCTAGGACTCTGGCAGAAAATGCCGGTATGGATCCAATAAACACGCTCATAAAGCTAAAAGCAGCCCACGACAAGGGACAGGTTACTGCAGGAATAGACATTGACAACAATGAAATCGGTGACATGGAAAAGCTTGGCGTCTATGATCCACTCAGGGTCAAAAGACAGGCTGTTGAGAGTGCAGTCGAAGTATCCACCATGATCCTGAGAATAGATGATGTCGTAGCAAGCAAGAAATCGTCTGGGCCCGAAGGTGGAGCACCTGGAGGACCGGGTGGAATGGGCGGCATGGGTGGTATGGGCGGAATGCCACCATATTAATTCCATTTTTTTTTAAATTTTTTTGCTTGGTATTTTGCATCTCTAGAAACACTGTTATTGGCATTTTACTCTTGTTGTCTCATAATTTCTCCGAAGATTTTAGTAATATCCAGCTATCTCGTAAATGGTGACACATTGAATCTTTATGAATACATGGGTAAGGACATATTTCGGAGATATGGTATACCGGTGCCGGACAGTTATGTCGTGGAAAAGGAATCCGATTTAAGGAAATTTGAAAGGCCATCTGTCGTAAAATCGCAGATACTTCTTGGTGGTCGAGGCAAGTCTGGAGGAATAAAATTTGCAAAAAATCAGAAGGAGCTTGAAGACGGTGTTCGTGAATTACTTGGCTCCAAAATAAGGGGTCTATCCGTGACCAAAGTTCTAATAGAGGACATGCTCAACATCAAACATGAATATTATGTTAGTATATCACTGAACCGTTCGGAGAGATCTCCATTTATTATCGCCAGTTCATCTGGTGGCGTCGAAATAGAATCTGTCCCAAAAGAAAAGATCTTTACACGAAAGATAGATCCTCTCTTGGGCTATTCTGACTATGTCGGTCGTGAGGCTGTAAAGTTCATGGGTTTAGATTCGAAGCTTGGTTCCCAATTCAAGGCGATATTGTCGAAGCTCTACACAGTTTTTAATGAAGAGGATTGTGAACTTGTCGAGATTAATCCTTTGGTAGAGACCGCGGATGGAAGACTTATTGCGGCGGATGCAAAAGTTATAATGGACAGCGATTCTATGTTCAGGCACAAAGACATAAATGTTGTTGACCCAGAGAAAACACCGCTAGAGCTAGAGGCGCAATCGAAAGGGTATGCTTTCGTAGAGCTCGATGGCGATATTGGAGTCATTGCAAATGGTGCAGGTCTGACGATGGCAACAATGGATGCCTTAACTCTTCATAAAGGCAAGCCGAGAAATTTCCTTGATCTCGGAGGCACGGATAGCGTTGATATTGTCGTTGAAGCATTCGAACTTGTCCTAAAGGCTAATCCTAAATCGATACTTGTCAATATATTCGGAGGCGTAACGAAAGCTGATACTGTCGCTAACGGAATCGTTGCGGCGAAAGAAAAATTCAACATCACAAAACCCATAGTTGTGAGGCTCAGTGGAGTGCACGAGGATGAAGCTCGAGAGATACTGAAAAGAAATGGAATTGAGCCATTTTCGATGATGATGCCAGCTATAGAGCAAGTTGTTAAGAGGACAGGTGAGATAGAATGAGCGTTTTGGTCAATAAAAACACAAGGGTAATTGTACAGGGTATAACGGGACATCAGGGTGCTTTTCATGCAGGAGAGATGTTGAAATTTGGGACTAAGCTCGTAGGCGGCACATCACCAGGAAAAGGTGGAACGATGTTCCAGAATGATGTCCCTATTTTCGATTCGGTAGCCGATGCGATGTCTCAGAATCCAGACGCTACAATGATATCCGTTGCTGCGCCTTTTGTCAGGGATGCTGCTTTCGAAGCAATAGATCAGGGGATAAAGATCGTCTATATCCTAACTGAGCATGTTCCGTTCCATGACACGATGGAGATCGTTCATGAAGCGTCTCACAGGGGGATCACAGTTCTTGGACCTAACGGACCAGGTATAACAGTTCCAGGTCAGTGCAAGATAGGTATTATGCCAAACCAGATATTCAGGAATGGAGATGTTGCGGTTGCATCCAGAAGTGGGACATTAACGTATGAGATAGTTTACTCAATTACTCATGCCGGTTTTGGAGAAAGCGTTGTTATCGGTCTGGGCGGAGATCCGGTCGTAGGTTTAACCTTTGTTGACGTCCTGAAAATGTTTGAGAAGGATGAGGCCACAAAGAAAATCGTATTAGTAGGAGAGATAGGCGGAAACAATGAAGAACGAGCAGCTGAATATATAAAAGCTCATGTTAGTAAAAAGGTTGTCGCGTATATCACTGGCAGAAGCGCACCGCCTGGAAAGAGAATGGGACATGCAGGAGCCATAATAGAGAAAGGTGTCGGCACTGCAGAGTCCAAAATTAAAGCTTTCGAAAGTGCTGGTGTGCCAGTGGCGGAATACCCGGTGAATGTTCCTGATCTTCTGAAGTGATCTAAATGATGAAAGACGTGCTTTCTGTTCTAGACATGAAGGATGATCTTGAAGATCTCGTAGCCGAGTCCGTTAGGTTCAAGCGAGATCGTTATTCCGCTGTTGAAGGCATGCATAATAAAGTTCTTGGCATGATTTTTGAGAAACCCAGCACAAGAACAAGAACCTCTCTTGAAACTGCAATGGTGCAGATGGGAGGCCATGCCATATACTTGAATCCGAATGATATGCAACTCGGGCGTGGAGAAACTGTAGAAGACACGGGTAAGGTCCTGTCGAGACTCGTTGATGTCATATCTTATAGGGCCTTTTCCCATGAAAAAATGGTTGAACTCGCCCGTTCATCGTCTGTTCCAGTGATCAACGCCCTCGATGATCTTGAACACCCTCTGCAAATAGTGGCAGATTTCGCAACCATTCTCGAAAAGAAAGGAAGAACAAATAATTTAAAATTCAGTTATGTCGGCGATGGCAATAATATGTGCAACTCGCTCATTCTAGCTTCAGCTATCCTTGGGACTGACATCTCAGTAGCCAGACCAAGGGGATATGGGCCGAATCAGAATCTGCTTGATGCAGCTCTGAAGATTGCGAAGGAAACTTCGTCAAGGATAGAAATCCTCGAGGATCCGGTTAAGGCGGTTGAAGGCTCAGATATAATATACACTGACGTTTGGGTCTCCATGGGTGAAGAAAAGGAGCGGGCGGCCAGGGAAAAGTTATTCATGCCGTATCAGGTGAATTCAGATCTCTGCCAGCACGCAGATAAAAACTATATCTTCATGCATTGCCTTCCAGCACACAGGGGCCTTGAGGTTTCAGCCGAGATCGCGGACGGCGTGCACAGTGTAATCTTCGATGAAGCTGAATACAGGCTACATTCATCCAAAGCGGTGATAAGCTCCCTTTTATCGGCTTAATTCTAACATTTTTAATTATTTTTCTATATTTCATAACCAATATTATATATTTAAACAAATAATTCGTGGAATCCGTTTTTGCCGCTGAAAATCAACGATATTTTTCACATTTGATGTTGGATAACGAAAAGCTTTATCTAATATGAGAGAATAAAAGAATATGGCTTTCCCAAAACGTGTCAGGGATTCTAAAGACATTAACGGCATTATAGAGGCACGTAGAAACTCAGATAATCTCAGGGATATACCCAATGTTCTTGTTCCTGTATGGCAGCTTAAAATAAGGGAGCGTTTTGGAATAAATATTGATCGTGAAGTGGCAGAATACATCGTTCTTGCTGCACATGAGCGGGGCACGTGGAGACGGCAGAGAGCGACAAGGAAGATTGAGAAACTTTTGATCTCCAGAGGTTTGTCTAAAGAAGAATCAGCATCGGAGGCAAGATTGATTATTGACCTCGCTATCGGCAACCCAGAAAAATAAATTATGCAGGAAATAAGATCGAAGAAAGAGCTCGAGATATTTCTTCAGAAACTAAAGGGAAATAGGGCTTATCGTGTTGATCTTGAACAGTACCCAACTGATCCGGCAGTTGCTTCCAACCTTTTGAACACCGCTTATTTGGATGGAAACATTGAAGAAAAGATGGTTGCTGATCTTGGATCTGGAAATGGAATTTTTGCGGTCGGTGCCGCTCTTCTCGGATCCAAGAAAGTGTATGCAGTTGAATCTGATCCAACCTTGATTGAAGTTTTGAAAGAAAACGCGAACGGATTCGACATAGAGGTATTGAATGAAGATGTCTCGAAATTTAATTTGTCGGTAGATACGGTAATAATGAACTCACCATTTGGATCAGTAATAACGCATTCTGACAGAAAATTTCTGAAAAAAGCCGTTGAATCGGCTGAAGTCATATATTCAATCCATAATTCCAAGTCTTCGGATTATGTAGAAAAATTCTACAAGGCACATGGGGAGATAATCAGGAAATACAATACTGCAATAACTGTCCCGAGGATTTATGAACACCATACAATGGAGCGGGCAAAAATAGTTTGTGTTGTATTTACCGTAGTGGTAAATCCTCCTTAGATCTTTGTACGAACTCAGCAGAAATAATAATTAGTTTCCGATCAATTAGGGGGAAGCATGGCCGGGGTGGGGTAGTGGGTATCCTTGGGGACTGTGGATCCCCGGACCCGGGTTCAATTCCCGGACCCGGCCTATAAATAATAATTATACACCTGTGTTGGTCCAACATTTTAACAACGTAAAAATTTGAGCAAAAACTCAGGAAAAATGTACTGTCGCAAAGTTTCGAAGGTCGTTTTTATGTGCTTTTAAAAATTTTCTATTATAGGTGGGAAAAATATTAGGTTATTTTGGAACAATGCGAACGACGTTACTGCCCCTGACTATAACGGTCCCAAGTTTCTTTGTGGATTCCTCGCCGGCCTCTTCCACATCATCTAGAACCATGTTCATATAGTCATCATATCCTGTTAGGACACCATCCAAAACCCTATTGTCCTTCAGTAGCAATGCAACGTGCTTGTTCAAATTTTCTTCCAGAACCTTCATTGGCATTATCATTTATTCAGACCTCAATTGTAATCGTCCATGTCTTGGTTATCGTCCCTGCTCATTATAACTTGGATTAATCCTCTAAGAACCTCTTTCATGTCGTTCAGTTCCTTTCTCATGGAGTCAACTTCGTTTGATAACTTCTCCATGTCCTTTATCCTGTTAATATCATTTTTCATCTCACTACACCTTCTGGCACGATATCCCCGTAGTCCTCGGCTACTCTTCTAGATTCCGTTCTTTCGCAGTTTGGGCAAAATAGCAAGGAACCCTTTCTTATCATAGTTGTCCTGCATTTTGGGCATATTGTTTTAAGCACTCCGAGATTCTTACCGAGCAACCCTATCTTCAATTCCGATTTATAGATTCCTATAACTTTCCCTCTTACGAGGTCACCAATCATCATTCCGGAATCTCTGTCTCCCTCTCTCTGTCTTGGAAGATCAGCACGTCCAATGGCCACGTATTCTACCAGGTCGTTGTTTTTGTCGACCATTACAGACACCTCGATAACGGCTCTTCCTCTTTCCACCTCTACAACCCTTCCGTATACGGTGGCTCCAACAAAAATCTTCGGCTTTGTCTTTATTGGTAAAACTGATGCTGTGAGATCTTTCTCATTAACGTCAAGAAATCCGTAAATGAGCGATATAATCTTGCCATGATCTTCATAAGTATTCCTCCCCGGAACGTACTCTTCGGTTGTAGCTATTTCTTCACCGGGCGTCACTATTTTTCTTTCTTTTTTCTCCATCTTGATCAATCTTAAAATCTATAGACTTAAAAGCAAAGTAAAACCATTCTAATTAAACTTTCTTTATGGTCTCAGTGGCCGAGAATATATATTATTATCCCTTGCTGGACCCTAATAAAAGGATCGGTAACCAATAATCCCGCTTACGGTAACAGAATTGAAACGAATTTCATTAAATCTCAAATATGATCATTCCGCACAGCCTTGACTAACTCTTCTATTGAGATCTGAGATTGCTCGCCTGTTCTAAGCGTTCTTAGCGTCACTTTTCCAGACTTTATGTCTGCTTCTCCTATGATTACCGCATAGTCACAGTCATTTGATGAAGCATTCTTCAACTGAGCAGAAAGGCTCCTATTGTTCAAGTCTGATATAGCTGAGGCACCCAAATCTCTGAGCTCAAGTGCAAGATCAATGCAGCGATCCGCCAACTTTTTTGTGGAACAGCAGACAGCGTACTTTTTTCTTCTCTGTTCTGCTTTCCATCTGTTTGTTCTTTTCAGGAGAATCTCAAGCACGGCGTCACCCATTCCAAAACCAACAGCTGGGATGCTTTGTTCTGATAAAAGCTTCGAAAGGTTATCATATCTCCCGCCACCAAAGATGGCCCTCAGTTCTCCTTTCCTATCGAATCCCTCAAATACGATACCGGTATAATAACCAAGGCCCCTGACGGTGGAAAGGCTCACAACGATCTTTGCATCTGTGTACTTTTTAAGCAGGGTATAAGTATCTTCCAGACGATTAACATTTTCTATAGTTTTATCATCCATGAAGATTAGTGAAGAGAGAAAGTCCATAAGATCGGGTGGATTCAGGTTGTTCCCCAGGAGTTTAATCACCGATTCAGCTTGCTCATCATCTATGCCTTGATCACTCATCTCAGACAGAAGGGTGTCATTGTCCACCTTCCCGTAATGGTCTATAATAGAAAGAGCGGCCGGGGTATTTGAGATTCCAATGTTGCCCAGTATATTATTCATCAAGTTTCTGTCATTTAGCCTGATCTCGTACTCTTCTTTCAGACCCAGACCATCAAGGATCTTTGTCGCGAGTCCAATAATTTCTGCATCTGCGTAAATAGAATCAGAACCGAAGATATCCGCATTGAACTGTACATGCTCCCGCAGTCTTCCAGATTGTGGCTCTTCATATCTCCACAGTTTTGGCATACTGTACCACCTTACGGGCCTAGAAATCTCTTTCCTGGATGTAAGCAGCCTAACTGTGGAGGGAGTTGCCTCTGGGATCAGTGTTACTTCTCGATCTCCCTTGTCTTTGAACGAGAAAGTCTGTTTGACCAGTTCGTCTCCGGATTTTATCTTGAACAGATCAAGTGGCTCCACGCTTGGATATTCAATTGGTGCGAAACCGAATCTTGAGGCCACATCTTCCATTTTACTGAATAATTCAAGCCTCACCTGCGCATCTTCCGGAAATATATCTCTGAAACCCTTAAGGTGCTCGAATCCCATCGGAGGATAAAGAGAGTATCAAATATAAATAGTCCTATTCTCAGAGGCGATAGGGTGACTACACGTCTCACTTATTATCAATAATTACACGAGAGAGCCTTTTGAAGTATCTCGAGAGAGAGAAATGTGAATATGTTCCAAGCGTGTTGTGTACCTGAATTCCGTCCTCACCAGATATACCCTTCCCTAGTATATTTGTCAAGACCTTTTCAGAATCGTCAGAAATAGTACTGTAATGGAACTCATGGCCATAAACCAGCTCGCCTTTCCTGAATAAAATAGATGGTCTCTTGCTTCTTAGTTTTGTGTAACCCAAAGTTAATTTGGAATTTTTGTTAACTACCCCATCGAAGACTCCAACCATTTTCAGGTTTCCCTTGTCCGTAACCATCTCCTTCTCAAGGTACATTAAGCCTCCACATTCAGCTAGAATAGGCTTTCCGGATTCAGAGTGATTTTTCAAAAACTCTGAGACTTTGTAATTTTTTGATAACTCATCTGCATATAGTTCTGGATATCCTCCACCGAGGTACACGAAGTCAGAGTCTTCAGGCGGTTCTCCCTTTATGGGGGAAAAGTACTGAACCTTGCCAATTTCCTCAAGCCTGAGAAGAGAATCCGAGTAATAGAAATTGAAAGCCTTGTCAAATGCCACGGCGATTTTAACATCATTCCGGTGCAATACATGTGAGGATGATTTCCTTTTGACATTTCTGGATTTTATTGTTCCTGCTTCCTCTATAAAAGAAAAATCTATGTTTCTGGAAATTTTTTCTGCCATGGTTCTCAAATTTTCAATTTCAAGTGATGTGTACAACCCAAGATGTCTTTGGGGGATAGAATACTCCTTATCATTTGGAATGGCACCTATTATTCTAACGCCATGTTTTTTAAACTCTCTGGATACCATCTCTAAGTGCTTGTCTGAACTGTATTTATTGAGTATGACCCCTATATTCGATTTTCTTAGGAAACCGCTCGCTATATGATAAGCCGATTCTGCCAGCTTGCTGATGTCCACAACGAGTATATACGGGATTTTAAGCCTTTCAAAATAGTAATTTGTGCTCAGATCTATCTGGGAGCCGGAATCATACATCCCCATGACCCCTTCAACCACGGCATAGTCGAAACTATCGGCCAAAGATGGCAGTATATTGGCATAGTTCCTTCCTTGAATCCATCGATCCATATTCCAAGTCCTGTTTCCTGTTAATTTTGAAGATATCCCACCATCTATGTAGTCTGGGCCTATCTTTACGCCGGTAGAATTGCTCAATTTGCTAAGAATCGCTAATGTAACGGTTGTTTTTCCAGAATCTGTAGATGGAGCCGTGATTCCTATTACCTTCATCAAGTGCTGGATAGCAGTTTCAATTAAATCTTTATTCTTCTGGAGTTCAATCTATAATTGTTAAATTAGTTGTTCTGTGTTTCCCTACGACTTCAGATCGCCGAATTAGTGGCGATATACCGGATAAAGAAATAGCGAATATTTTTATTAACATCACTATATCGAATTTGACATGGTCTACAAACAAATTACAAGTGCATACAGTTGCATTTGCTTAGATTCTTTGAACGGAGAAAGGGAAGGGCGATCAGAGTAATGACAAAAAAGTGCCCTATTTGTGGTTTTGAAAATCTTGATGATGCCAAGTTTTGCTCTTCCTGTGGTTATTCATTCTCGTCTGAAAATTCGTCCAGTGGCTCAGTGACTTCCGGTACGTCCGCAAGTCAGAATTCGGCTGGAAAGAGTAGATTATCGAGAGCATTTGATCTATTCATGAAAAATCTCGCAATTGTGATTCCTTCAGTTGTATTACTCGTAGTGGAAATTATACTGATGGTGATCCTTGGTGCACTGGCAATGTCATTCTTTTTATTCTCTGGCTACTCCCTTACCTCTCTTACAGTGGCATCAATTCTTGCTCATGTAATGGGTGTGATTGTATCAGCTATAATCGCTGTGTTGTACTTCTTGACTATGCACGCCACCATGTATGGAGCAAAGGAAGTAATTCACAACAGGAACGTCGATTTGAATTCAACTTTCAAGAGAGCCATTCCTACTTTTCACGACCTTCTGAAACCAGTAATTTTGATCATAATTATCGGGGCGTTACTAGGCTACATCGACGAGTTCCTCTCAATCTTGGTTGTCGGTGTCTTAAGCGTTCCGGTGTACATAATGTCGGCCTCAATGATCCAGGGGAAATCTAAAGGATTGTCTGAATCAATTAACTGGTTTATTGAATTATTCAATAAAGATGGCTCAAGTGCTGTCGTAATCCTGCTCGGATCACTGTTTAGCCTTATTCCGGTTCTTAATGTCTTTGCAATTCCGTATACGGCAGAGCTCACCTATATTTCTGTGGATGAAATTGCGGCACCACAATCAAAGTAGGTTTAGCGTATGGTCAGAGAAATTCTCATTCGCAAGAAATGGTCTGAATAGAGCAAAACTTTATCATTTCTTCAAACGTATCACATTTTTCACTAGACAGAAGTAAAAGTGATCCGATCGCATATTGCTTTATGCGTACCTTCATTGATAAAGTCTAATGGATCAGCCATGAGGTACAGAGTACCCTCTGGTCGAGGAGAATTCAAACCAACGGATACCCTCTCAGTAATTTTTGATGTTGGAATCTCCATGAGAAAGCTAGGATGGAGGTTATCTAAACGTCACATAATCTTTATGCCCTTTTATCAACAAATTTTAATTACTAAATAATACTATTGAGGGTCATTGAACTATTACGTGACGGCACTTAAGAATGCTAAATTTAAAATAACACCGCAGAGGCTTGCAGTTGTGGACTTTGTTAGCAAAAATACTCTTGGCCATTTCACAGCTGAACAAGTTTTTAAAAGTGCAAAAGAGAATGAACCCACGATCACTCTGGCCACTACGTATAATGCCCTTTATGCCCTGGAGAAGGCCGGCGCTTTGAGGTCCTTCGAATTAAAAAATACTACCTGGTTTGAGTCGAGAATTAAATTTCACGCAAATTTCATATGTAATGAATGTGGGAAAATCTACGATATCGATGTAGATGAGAAAAAATTGAGGAGTTTGATAAATTCGAAAGGCTTCGATATTGAAAACATGGATCTAATTATCAGTGGTACATGCAAGAATTGTCTAAAACTGGGAACTAAAGTAAAGGCAATACAGCATGATTCATTTACAGTCTAATTTTATACAATTGAAGACGAAAAGCAATTCTCTCTTGTGCAGAAAAGATCGTAATCCTCTTTTACCTGTTTGCCTTAATTTTAAAGCGGAATAATCTCTACCTGTAAACAATAGGAACTCAATGCTTTACTTGTAGCCACTGCAAGATGATATCAAAAGGTCCCATTTAATCGTATATTTTGTAGACATTGATTCTCTATCTTGCATTTCCTCATGTGAACGGATATCGCATCATTATTTTGCAACTATACCATTATGATCACTCTTTTCAATAAAACCTTTGAGAATCTAAGTAAACTGAGGCGTAGTCATTTCGCTAAGTATACATTCTTGCCATTACCTCCATAGCATCTCTGTTTTCCTTTACGTCATGAACTCTCAGATAATCAACACGGTTCTGGGCGAGGTAAATTGACGTGGCTATAGTTCCAGGAAGCCTTCCTGACACATCTTCGCCAGTTATCTTACCCAAGAATCCCTTTCTCGAGGTTCCAACCAATAGATCAGGCCCGAATTCAAACGATTTTATATCCCGAAGAATATTTAAATTTCCGTCTAGGTCTTTTCCAAAACCTATTCCCGGATCAACTATTATGTCATCGGCGGAAATACCCGCCGCAAACAGGTGAACTGCTTGTTTATGAAGGAAATGAATTATCTCCGGAACGATATCTAAATAGGTCGTTCGTTCTTGCATGTTTTCTGGTGTTCCTCTCATATGCATTACTATGCATTTCATTCTGTTCTCAAGTGCTATATGAACCATTTCTTCCTTTGTAAATCCTGATATATCATTGAGAAAAGAGATATATTGTGCGAATTTCCTTGCAGTATCAGGATGCCGTGTATCTAGTGATAGAGGTATTTCGGAGGTGGTAGAAAGATACTCAATGTAGGGATGGAGGCGCGATATTTCATCTTCAGAAGAAATTTCTTTGCTTCCCGGCCTTGTGCTTTCCCCTCCAATATCAATTACATCTGGTTTTAAATCTATCAACAAGTCAAGATCCCGTGTATCTGAAATTCTTGAGTCTGGAAAAAATGAATCCGGGGTGGCATTTACAATACCCACAATCTTCGGCTTGTTGAACAAGGTTTGTTTAAATTGGCCAACCTTCTTCATTGATCGTTGCAGGAAAGGAAAATTCTCAACTATTCCCGTGGTCGTTTTCTCGGTTAGATATGAAGAATTAAGTAAGCAATGGTTCATTAAAACACCATCGATTGTCACAGGGTCTAATTTTTTAATTTTGTTGGCTTTTAGTTCTTTTGTGTAAAAAAACTCAAACAGTTCGTATTTTGACGCATTATCTGAATATTTTCTTCTTGCTGGAAAAGCGAAATCATCTAACATTTCTACCATATTCTCTTTTTTTTAGATACCGGAAGGATTATTGCATTTCCTTATCGCGATACCAATAGCGCAATCAAATTATAATGTTTTTTTCGCTTTTTATCGGTTCAGGAAACCTTATTATTAAATTTGCGATATAGTAAAGGAGATAATAATATGCACTTTGATGGAACGTTTGAGGTAAAAGCGCCTAGAGAAAAGCTGTACAATCTTTTGATGGACCCGAATCAAGTCTCTTCCTGTATGCCGGGATTTAAAGGAATCGAGATAACATCACCAGAAGATTATACAATTGTCCTGAAGGTAGGGGTTGCCTTCATAAAAACCGAGGTAAAGATGCACATGCTTGTAAAAGAGGCACAGTCACCTTCACACGCTAAGTTAGTTGGCAACGGTGTTAGTTCAAGTGGCAATCTCGACATGGAAGTCACAGCAGATCTAGCCGAAGAAAATGGCCAGACAACCATGAAGTGGGCAGCGGAAGCAAACGTAAGTGGGAAATTAGCTTCGATGGGGCAGCGTATGATAACTGGCCAGGCTGAGAAGATTATCAAGAATATGTTCGATTGCCTGAAGACAAAGGTCGCCTAATCATTATTGTATGCGAAATCAACCAGTAGATTCTTTTATTTTTTAGTTGAAAGAATAAACTCTGCAAGTGTTGAATTATATTCACTTCTCTTTTCCCACATTGTGAGATGAGAACATCCTTTAAACACAATCAGTTTAGACCCATTTATTTTATTGTTCAATATCTCTGCAATCTTTGGCGTAACTTCATCATATTCGCCAGTCGTGATCAATGTTGGTATTTTTATGGATGAAATTTTTTCTGTTATATCCCATCCAGAAATCGTTCCAGTAATTGTGAATTCGTTTGGACCATTCATTATTCGGTATACATTACGCTCCTCTGCGTACTTTAATGACTGTAGAACAGGTTCTGGATAGTTTTCGAGTCTAAGGAAATGTCTATGGTAAAAGAGATCTATCGCTTTCTGGTATTCAGGACTGGTATTATCGCCTGCTTGACTCGAGTTAATCGCGTTTTTGGCCCAGTCAGGAAGTTCGTTAACTAACCTATGCATCTCCATTACTGTGAAAGGAACAGAAGAAAGAGCTCCAGAAAGAATAAGGCCGTGTAGTTTGTCCTGATGTTTTAACGAGTATGCAAGAGCAAGAGCTCCTCCGTATGAAGATCCTAGAAGAAACACTTTCCTATCAGAGAATAGCGTTCGGCGTACTTCTTCTGCTTCATCAACCCCATAGTCAATTGAAAATTTTGATAAATCCTGGGGCTCTTCTGATCTTCCACAACCAAACTGGTCATAAAATAACACAGATATCTGATTGCTCGCAAGATCAGAAACAGGAAGCATATAGTCATGAGACATGCCAGGCCCCCCGTGCATGGTCATAAGGACTGCCTTTTCTTCTTTTGACTTGAAGAATTTATAATATATCTTTATGCCTAATATTTTTATGTAGCTCTCTGAAATATCAAAGTTATTACCTATATGAATCACCTCTGTTATTCAATGGTATGCTCTGCCACGCTGTCATCTTTTTTCTATTGCTAAAAGAATGAAAGCATCTTTGTATTTCTTTGTTTTTGTATTGATCTAATGTCATGAATTTTATTCACTTTCCACGGCAAGAGAATTTTGCTCTAAACTGAATGCGTAGCTCTTTCGTCTCAGAATGGAAACAATAATTCCAAAGGCAGCCCATATAGCGAATACTACAGAACCTATGACAACAGCCTCGTCGATCGATATGAACGTTCCGTAAAATATGAAACCAAGTATAGCTATTGCAACTATAGGTAGGACACGTTAATGAATCCAAGCTTCTTTGTGGCCCTTTTGTTCAGTACTGGAAGGGAAGCATTAGCAATTGCATGAACCAGAAGCGGTGCAAGAGTAGCAACAACACCTGCCATCAACCAAGCATTGAAACCGGTTATGGTGACGGTTCCAACAATTGAAACTACTGCAGCTGCTATTCCTATTGCTGCTGCCGAAATGTGGGGGGTTTTATGCTTATCATGTATTTTCGAAAGAAAAGATGGAAGTACATTATCCCTGCTCAATGTCATTAAAATTCTTGACGAGCTGTTGAAAAATACAACCAGGTCCGTTAAGATACTATTCACATAAAAAATCGTGAGGATTATTGCTCCTATCATACCCAGATCGTTCTTTGTGAGGATAACACCTGGAACCAGATTAGACGCATATGTCGACATGTTCAATGGTCCCCAACCGACTGTAAAAGCGTAAGCTGCAAAGATAAAGAAAAGACCTAAAATAACTGAGGAAAGAAGAATCATGTCACCAACCATCTTCTTTGCATTCTTGGCCTCTTCTCCTAAAGGGGTCATAGCTCCAAACCCGGAAAATGCAGTATACATAAAGAGTACGCCGAGCATAACACCACTTAGACCGCCAGAGGCAAATTTTGGCGTGAACACTTCAATAGTGTTGACTGACGGCTTTGATAGCACTATGAACAATCCTATAAAAACAACTATTAATATTTCAAGTGTGCCCATAACCATTGCGTATTTGAGAGACTGCTTTATTCCAATTACAGAAACAAAGTATCCAAAAAGCAGAGAAACCAGTAACAGCGGTACCCATGCGTAGGATGGAAGATTGATGCCGAAAATTTCCGAAAGCAATGCTGGTAGAAACACTGATATGCTCATGGCGATAAATGCCATTGCAAAGACTTGATATAAGATGTACATCCACCCAGTGAAGGCTCCAGTCACAGCACCAAAGGCGTTTTTGCTGTAATCATAGTATCCACCAGATCCGGCAACCCGCTTGGAAACTCTTGTGATTATATACGCGTTCAACAGCACAACAAAAAAAGCAATTAAAGCTGCAAGAGGTAATGCACCCAGTGAGTATTGTGCTGCACCTGTCATCGTCGCAACGGCAGCCCCAGCAGGCGCAGATCCTGCAACCCCCTGGAAAAGAATCTCCTTTCTATTTAACACGTTTCTTTTAAGCTCACTGATAGACATTATCAAGCGTATTTACATTTATTATATAATAATTATCTTAATGAGATCGTCAGATTGACACATATATTTACGACAGAACTATTCATATGGATCATTATATAAATTAATATAATTATATTTCACAGTTAAATGATTAATATGCAATGTTGACATCATGTATTTCCATGAGCATCAAAAAAGGCTCTTTGGGAGACTTATCCGCAATTATCTTATGCTCCGGAATCTCGAAGAGATTTGGTAGCAACAAATTAATCGCGGATCTTCATGGAAAACCAGTGTTATGGTATGTGATTAGCCATGTGCAAAAATCAGGAATTAACGATGTGTACCTTGTTACAAATCCAGAAATTCTCAGTGAACTTGAAGCTTATTTCCCGAATGAAAATTATATTATTAACAAAAATTACAACTACGGCATGTCGTCTTCTGTAGTTTCAGCTGTAAAGAAATTAAGATATGATTTCAGTAGAATCTTGATAATCAATGGTGATCAACCATTTTTTAACGCGACCCTTATTAAGGCTCTAATTTCGACGCAGGATAGTCATCCAGAAAATATTGTATCTGCTTCATATATGGGATCTCCGAGAAATCCCGCTGTCTTCCCTCACGAATTTTATGGAGAATTACTTCTCCTTAGAGGCGATACCGGTGCAAAAAGCCTTATTCACGACAATACAACGAAGGTTTCGCTTGTTGAGGTGGGAGATGAAACGTATCTGTTCGATATTGACACACGATATGACTACGAAAAAGCGAAGACCATACCTTTGAGTTATTTAGATTCTTAACAGCCTATGTTGAATTACTATTTTTCGCGTTTATTGGGGTTTTGTTAGGCAAATAAATGAGAAAAATCTTTTACTTACGAAATATACACCTCCTAATGGCAGAAGAAGTCGTCAACGAAGGGATCCAAAGATATATAGTATCAATGCGCAGATTTTTTCACGAGAATCCAGAGCTGAGCTTCAAGGAAGATAAGACACTTGAAAGAATTAAGAGCGAACTTAGAACCCTTGGGTTACAAGTTCATGAGATAAAGGAAGGTGGACTATATTCTGATATAGTCGGTGAGAAACCTGGGAAAACAGTAGCTATCAGGGCAGATGTTGACGCGCTGCCTGTCACAGAAGAAACTGAAGTGTCTTTCAAATCGAAGAATATAGGGGTAATGCATGCTTGTGGTCATGATGCGCACATGGCTATGCTTTTGGGTCTTGCAAAAGTTGCTGTTACTAGACGAGCGGAGCAACATGGAACTATAAGACTCTTGTTCCAAAGGGCAGAAGAGCGTCCTCCAGGAGGCGCGGTATATCTCATCAACGGAGGAGCACTAAAAGGCGTTGATTACGTCATTGGCCAGCACGTTTTCACGAGGTTCGAAAGTGGAAAAGCTGCATTCTTCTACAGGGAGGCTATGGCCAATGCAGATGAATTTACGATAAGAATTCATGGCAAAGGCGGGCACGGTTCTGCTCCTGATGAAGCAATTGATGCACTGATGGTTGCATCAGAGTATGTCACAACGGCTCAGACGATAGTGTCTCGCCTTGTGAGTCCAAAGAGACCAGCCGTTGTAACTTTCGGCACTTTTCAAGCTGGTTATAGGTATAATATCATAGCAGCACACGCAGAACTAACAGGGACAGTCAGAACGTTTGATGACGAAACAAGAAATATAATCAAGGTCAGTCTCAAGAAATTACTCTCTCATCTCTGCGATGCGTATGGCGCAACATACGAATTTGATTACCAGGAAGGCTATCCTGCCGTGGTAAACAACGAAAAAGTTACCCGCATCGTAGAACAGGTAGCTTCGGAAATACTCGGTCCGGAAAATATATTGCACCCGGACCCTGATATGGGTGGAGAGGATTTTGCATATTATCTTCAAAAAGTACCAGGAACATTCTATTTTCTTGCAGTGGGCAACAAGAAGAAAGGCATCGACAGCCCCCAGCATAGTCCAACGTATAATGTTGATGAAGATGCACTTCCCAAAGGGACAGAAATACTTTATAAATCAGCAATAGCGCTTTCAAGCATCTGATTCAAGAGGAATAGTTGACCGTGAAGTAATCTCTAACTTTTATTGGTCGAACTAATAAAGCAAGAACTCCATTTTATGAGGCAGATGGATTCGAAAAATAGCAGATAGGCGAATTTGCAACATTTCTTAGGTCCACAGGATCTAAAACATCTTAAAAATCAGCTATTTTTATCTTACTGTAATATCGTTATATGCAATTACGAGATCACTCATTGAAGCCAAAAGATGGAGATAGATGAGTACGGTAGGATAACTGACCTCTATTTAGAATGAGAGAGTCGCAATGCAAATAGCGGGAATTGGATGTATTAACATTAACTATCTTGATCGTTGGTAAAAATGCTATGTTTTGAACTATAGTAACAGTGCCACCACTGGACTGTGTAATGAAGAAGAATGTATAGTTATCAGGGGGCATTAAAACCCAAAGATTTGCCATAAGAATAATCTGCCTTCCTATCGGGTGTGGCAAATTCTGACTTGTTGTGACCGTTCTATGTTTATTAAATCAGATAGTTTTGTTGAATACCAGGAACCAACGATGGTTCCCGAAATATTACTACTATATGATAGGCCCGTACCAATAGACCATTTGTTAGCTCCTGGTGAGTCATGTTGCGCCACTTATAATGCTGTTATATTTGATGGAATTTTCTTTGGCCAATTGAGACCTAAGTGATAATAACTGACCAAAAAGAGATACTCAAACTACGATCAACGCGGTAGAGGTCGCACCAATCAATTTTTTAACCCCTTTTGCAGAATCTCCTTAAGGTGTGTTAGGAGTATCAAGAAAATTTGTATATAAGGCAATGCTGATATTAGATGCGGAGGCTGACGAAGATACCCACCAACTATATGGCAGCGTCATTGCACGAACCGACCCGTAGAAAGATTCGGTGAGAAACATCGGTAAAATTCCACCTGATTTTGTTGGATTCAACATTCCTATAGATGAAGGCTCAACACTGTATTCGGTGCCAGCCATGCCACTTACTTCTTGTAGACTGTCAAATATTCCTTTCGCTGGATCTGATTCATCAGCCCAACTTATTGCCAATCCTCCTGGGGCAGAATAAGTTATGGGAGTAGCTGAAGATAGTCCAAAAGTAATATGGGTATTCGAACCTGAGTTCATGGGACCCCAACTAAACAGCTCCTGTCCTGGCCACTTAGACGTGTGCCAATCGTCTTTTATTTGAAAATTACCCGGTCCGTAATGAACAAACCAAGGAGCATAATATGGAAAGCTCGGTATAAACGACCAGCCGCTGTATGAATATCCATACAAAGATTCATTATTGATCGCCATGAAAAAATAATACTTACCTTGACCAGTTGTTTGGTTAGCCTCATAAAAATTCGTATCTACTTTCATCATTATGGCTTTTCCGCTTCCTCCGAATATAACTCCGTTGTAATTGTCTTTCCCGTAACCGCATGATGTATACAGTCCGACGGAACCTATGAAAGTAAATCCGTTCTCTGTAAGAGTCATTTGTTGATCTGAATTGCTAGGAGTACGTGATAAGTTAATCAACTTTGTTTCAAACTCCGATAACGCCCAGCTAATTCCAGACAGGCCATTTCCAGTTGTATTTATGAGGTATATACCAAAAGGGTGAAACGTGATGACCAGGTCTTTAACAGTATAAATTATGGAATCTGGAACTGTATTACTTTTCTCGGCAGAGTTTACTGGGTGCGATAACTGTAGGGTCATAACTTGGTTATCTTCTTTGTACGAACACAATAGATCGTTATAGAGTGAAGCGCGTGTACTTGAATCTTCATACATAACCAGAGCAGAGGGCATTGTGGAATTTATTTCCTTAGTCAGATTGCTTGTAATCTGAAAATAAGACTGAGCAAGAAAATTTTCGTTGCTGAAAACATTTACAGCTATATTTGAAAATTTGGAATGGACGATTTCACTTATCTGATCAATCGGCAACAGGACTGATGATTTCTTTTTTTCACCGTAATTTGCCGTATAATCGAAAAAAGTGTCCCGGAAAGCACCACCACTACCATAACAGTGGCTATTATTATTGCTCCCAAAACTTTCCACTTCCTATTCATGTTGAATAAAGCGCATGAATATATATAAGCATTATATCCATTATGATTATATAATCAGCGTACAGTTTTCAAACTAAATCCGTACGACGTAATTCGGTGCGTCGCTTTGAATCTAAAGATGATTGTATACTTTTTTCGCTATTAGATTTCGTTAGTTTACTAACCCAGTTTCATTAACTCAAAATGGATCGTACCTAAATTATGAAATAATTGATCAAATAGTACATCATGCCTTTACGCGGATAAAAATTCAGGAGTTTGGGTTCACAAAGCCAAACTCGATAAGAGAAAATTTATGGTTTAGAGAAAGCTTCAAGTGAAATATCTAGATTCACAATATCAGATAGAACAGCCCCTCCGCCTTCCATTAGTTTGTTCCACTTAAGGCCAAACTCCTTTCTGTTAATTTGTCCCTTCATTGAGAGTCCGAATCTTTCATTACCATAAGGATCAATAATTTTGCCTCCATATTCGCCAGTTAACTCTATGCGTTTCTGAATCCCATGTATTCCTAGCATTCCTGAAACCTTCAAGTTTTCCCCCGAGACTTCCACTTTCTCTGTTTTGAACGATATGAAAGGAAATTTATCATCCCCAAGAAGAGTCTTATCTGTTCTAAGGTCATTATCTCTCATATCATTATCGGTGTCTATGCTTTTCCAGTCGACATTTACTTCAGCTTTCAGCGTTTCAGGATGTGTAGCGTCGCCAATAATCTTCGCGGTGTAGCTTTTGAACTTACCTCGAACCGTGCTGATCATCATATGTCTTATTGAAAATCCTATGTTACTGTGCACTGTGTCTACTGTCCATTCCTTTTCTACAATATTTTGTACCATTGTTTTTCCCACTCAGGTATAATAATTACAGTTAAATACCTAAAGTAACTTACAGTAAAGTAGATGGCAAGCTATAAATCTGATACTAAGGATAAGAATATTAAAGAGAGTACAACAATTTGTCCAATAGTCGAGGCAATAAAGGAAATCGGCTCCGAGTGGAAATTGATCGTCATAAGGTATCTTGACGATGGGCCAAGTGGATTCAACGATCTTTTGAGATCAGCAAACGGAATAAATTCAAAGACACTTTCATCCACTCTTAAGAGTCTTGAGGAGAGTGGCATTATAGAACGTCATGTTCAGAGCACGCGACCCTTCCGTGTAAGATACCAACTCACATCGAAGGGCAAGGCTCTAAACAAAGCGTTAATGGATTTGAAAGAATGGGGACAGGAATGGGTGGTTTCCATTCCCGTAAACCAAGTTACAACTTAAAGAAAATTAGGCTCCTTTACCTTAACGAAGGTGTTATTTCTAAGATCAAGGAGTGCCTCATCTATCTGTTCCTTAGAGTTCATCACTATTGGTCCGTACCAATATATTGGTTCATTTAATGGCTTTCCAGCTAAAAATATGACCCTTGCCTTGCTACCGTTTGTTGAAAGGACAAACCTATCGCCATTCCTTGAGAACACTCCAAGATCTCCTGCGACAAGCGTCTCCTTTGTTCTCGACTCACTTGTCACATTTCCTGCGATAACGTATACCATAGAGTTCAAACCGTTCTCTATGCTGAGTTCAAAAGTAGATTCATCCTCCATCAATATATCGAAGTATGAGGTTTTTAACGGGTTCTCTTCGAGCAAGCCCTCGGTCCCAAAATAGTTTCCAGCCACAACCTTAACGGTTGCTCCATTTCCATTATCGATCACAGGAAGCATATTTCCTTTGAAGTCTCTGTATGTCGGTGCAGACATTTTTTTTGATGTCGGCATATTCAGCCACAATTGCATACCTACAACACTGTTTGGCATCCCCGTGGTTCTAAGTAACTCTTTCTTGTCCTTATCGTCCAAGGGTTTCGGCATTTCTTGATGAAATATCCCGCTCCCTGCAGTCATCCACTGTATATCCGAGGGATAAATCGTTCCTTTATGCCCTTCGCTGTCCTCGTGTTCAACTTTTCCCTCGAGCAAATATGTTACTGTTTCTATTCCACGATGAGGGTGCCATGGGAAGCCTGAAATGTAGTCCTCGATCTTATTAGATCCAAAGTGATCCAGCAGAAGAAAAGGATCAGTCAACTTTGCAGATTCGTGCCCTCCAAAAATTCTTTTGAGTTTTACACCGGCGCCGTCCTGTGTAAAAGTTCCATGAAATAGATATTCTATGTTCTTTATCATTTTGATCACCATTACGATTTACTTTTTATAGTTACTCTATCTATTTAAGCCACTTTAGTTTAGTTATCGCATAGTGAGAGGATTTGTAAGATTATGGTGATTTCTTTTTACTGTCAAGGTAGGCATTGAAGCCGTTGACAAACTCTGTAAGATCTGCAACAATCCCATAGTCTGAGTACTTGAATATTTCTGCATTTGGGTCGCTATTCACTGATATTATGATCTTTGAGTATCGGATTCCAACAACATGGTTAGGCTGCCCCGAGATTCCCAAGTTCAGATAAACGGATGGGGATATTGATGTGCCTGTCAGTCCTATCTGTTGCTGCCTTGGGACAAACTTCATGTCCACCACTGGCCTGGAGGCTCCAACTGAGGCCTCTAGTTTTTCAGCTAATTTCACGATCTCCTGAACAAAGTTCTTGTTTTTAACCCCTTTCCCAAATCCTACAACTACCTTCTTTGAATTCAATGGGGCAAATTCGCTTGGGACCGGTGTTTCCTCGATTACTTCTATCTGTGATCTGTAGTTAGAAGGCCATTCAATGGTCTCAGGACTAGAATGCGATATCCTCTTTTTGAACATTCCAGGGCGAACAGTTGCCATCTGTGGATCTGTTTTCGAATAAATAGAAGCAACAACGTTTCCTCCAAAAGCCGGTTTATACTGTATCAGCTTTCCATCTTCAATATCCAGATCAACGCAGTCGGCTGTTAAGCCCAGGGACATTTTGGCTGCGATAGAAGCCGCGGCATCGCGCCCATCAATTGTTGATGGGAATATTATGTATTTCGGCTTGGTCTCGCTGATGAAATTATAAAGGGATGCAGTTACTTCATCAACGTTTTTAGCCTTAACGTAATAGTACTTATTACCAATCATCGTTGAAACTTTTGTAGGTTCTATATTTCCAAATATGATTGCGTTCAGCGAGTTCTTTGCAGCAATCTCAGCACATTTTGAAGATATCTCTTCAGAAATTTGAATATCATCAATTGCAACAGTGAGTATTGAATCGCGCCCATCCTCATAATCTTTAATCTCTATTTCTTCTGAATCGCGATCAGATTTGGAGTTGCTTTCAATGATTTTTGTTACCTCATCAAAAAGATTGGTTCCATAATCCATCATAGTAACCTCTCTTCTGTTTTCCATCAGTTGAGTGCCTTGTACGACTGTAGGGCTGAATTCTTGCCCGGATATATCTATACCAATCCTAGCAGAATCAAAAATCTCTATTTTTGAAAACATGTCTGGTGTTCCAGGCTTAATTGCGCGTGCTTTATTGATCTTCTCACTTACAGACAAAACCGCAGGAATAGTAATCCTAGCTCTGGAACTACCCTTTTCAAGATCCCTTTCTACAGTGATGGCGTGTTCATCTATAGCCTCAATTTTTGAAACAGATGAAAGAAATTGATAGTCCAGGAAAACTGCCACCTCTGGAGGAACCTGAGAAGTTTCTCCATCGAGGGAATACTTTCCAGTCAATATTAGGTCTGGCTTCTCTATTTTTGCAAATTCTGAAAGGATCTTGGAGGTCGCAAGGGTATCTGATCCTCCAAACTTTCTGTCCGATATCAAGGCTGCCCTATCGATTCCCATTCTAAGTGCTTCATTTAAGATCTGAGAAGCTTGTGGAGGTCCCATTGAGGCCACAACGGTTTCGACACCATACTTCTCCTTTAATCTGAGAGCCTCCTCCACACCCTTTTTATCAAAAGAATTCATAGATAGAGGGACACCCTCTCTCACAATTCTCTTCGTCTTCTCGTCAAATTTTATCATGTTCACATCTGGGATCTGTTTGATGAAAACTAAAACCTTCATTGAAAGCTAATGATGTCACCTTAGATAAATATGAGTGATACGGGGGTTAAACCAATACATTTTTTAGGGAAAAATTCTAATCCAGGTAGCTGTATCTGAGCATATTCTTCATTGCTGTATCTTCAGCATCCACTTCAGGTTTTCTGATTTGTCTCCTGAAATGAATTCTTCAGGCATAATGTCGTTTTTGCGGAAATGTCTCCAGAAATATATGTTTGCACTATTAAGGATAGAATTCTTATCCTTTTGATTCTGTGCGTTAAATCCCACAGAATAGAGGAGCACGGTTGATGCGTACTCACCCAATTTAGATAACAGATCCTTCGCAAACAGCTCACCTGTTCCCAAGTTCAGCATAGAATTCAGAAGTAAAACAATTTTTTCTCTTTCCTTATTCAGCATACTTTTCACTTTCTGGTCTGGAAAAGCAGATGTCAGCTTATCAAATTCCTCAAGGAATAAAATGTGAGCCTTCTTTTTCTGAATCGCTTCAAGCATGTCTAGGGCCTGGATGTTGCTTGTTCCTTCCCAGATTGATGTTACAATGGCATCTCTATGAAATTTTGCTACGGGGAATTCCTCGAAGAATCCTATCCCGCCGAAAATTTCCATAGAATAGCGAGTAACTTCTCCGGAAGTCCAGGATGCCATGTTCTTTGCAATGTGAGATAGTAGTCTGGCGTAGTTATAATCGTTGGAATAGGGGGGTTCAGATTTTGAAGATTTTGAGAATTTATCCGCCGCGAAAACGGATAAAAATATCGCCGCTTCAAGCTCAGCTTCGTTCTCAAGAAAATCTCTAAGAAGCAATGGATGATCTATTATCTTCTTTCCAAAGGCCTCTCTTCGATTCGCAAATAAGTAAGCCTCCCACAGGGCTTTTCTTGCAATCCCGACTGCAGCTATCGCATCATCTATTCTTGAAATTGTTAGTATTTCCATTGCATAGTAGACGCCATTTTTCTTGTCCCCAATCAAAAAACCTTCAGAATTGTCAAACTCGACCTCGCCCGTTGGAACTGCTATGGTTCCAAGTTTATCTTTTAACCTTCTGATCTTATAGTTGAGATCCCCGTTATCCTTATAAGCCGGAACAAAGAATACGGCTAGATTTTTTGCACCATATCCCTCGACAACCTTGGCTGTGACAATTGCTCCATCTGCAAGTCCTGCATCGCTTGCAAAGTATTTATCTATCCCACTTATGGTCCATAAATCACCGTTTTCTGTAGCGGTGGTGTTGTTGGCACCAAGATCGCTTCCTCCCTGTGTTTCGCTATAGTACGTCGCACCCAGCCATGGGTCATCAAGGGACAAATAATTCTTGAGGTATATGTCCTTCAGATTCTGATCTCCATATTTTGAAATGGCATAAGCTGTTTGTGCAGTGAGTGTAAGCGTACAGAACAACCCGGAATCTGATATGAGGTATCCGGATAGAAAATGGTAGGTTAAAGGAAAGTCTGATTCTATACTTTTTCTGACGATTCCAAAAGCGAGGAGTTTGTTCAATAGATTTCTATGGTCTGGAGATATTCTGACGTAGTCTATCCTTTTTCCCAGAACGCTCCAAGTTCTAAGAACTGGCTTTGCCTCATGATCTATGAAATCAGCCGATTCTACTACCTCGTTGGAAACAAAAAGGCCTAGGTTAGCTAAGTCTGAGTCGTACTTAATGTCAAGAAATTTGATGATGTTTATAAGTGGAGCGTCATCAAGTAAATAGTTAACGCCTTTGCTCAGGAATATCTCGGAAAATTGGTTTTTCATATATAATAATCGCAAGGTTCCTTAATACTTTTTATAATTTAACACCCGTTCTAGACCACTTTGCTTAGATGTGCTTTCCACAAATATTTATAACAAATTCGTGATTATGAATATGTCCCAGAACGAGCAGTACCTGGTATGAGAGAATTAGCTTAATATTGCCTGATCGTGACTGGGAAAATGACTTGTGGATGATGAAAATGGTTAACGTAATTGTGTTGATAAAACAGATGCCTGATCTTGAGCAGATAAGATCGGACCCAGGGACAGGAAAACCTATAAAGAATGGAGTTCCAACTAAACTGGAAACATTAAGCGAAAATTCTATAGAGGCAGCGGTAACACTGAAAGAGAAATATGGGGGTAAAGTCACTGCGATACTCTTCGGCAACGAGCAATCATCGGCGTCGATGAAACGTGCATACGCAATGGGAGTGGATGATGGATATATTATCACGGGCTACAAGGAGAGCAATTATCTTTTCACAGCACGCGTGTTGGCCGAGAAAATAAAGGAATTACCACACGATGTCATTATTCTGGGCAATCAATCTGCTGATACATTCTCCGGATTTCTCTCAGGGCAACTCTCTGCAATATTGGGCGAACCGCTCTTAGGAAATTCTGTCTCAATAGAGATTGAAGGTGATATAGTAAAAGTTAAGAGAAACCTTGAAAATAAGAGCCTGGTTATTAGTGCAAAAAAGCCTGCAATAGTTTCAGTTAGTCAAGAGATTAATGAACCTAGACTCCCACCAGTGATGCAGATCATGGCTGCAGGAAGAAAGCCCATACACACCGAGGTACCTAAAATACAGCCGAGTGGATCAGTGCAAATCGTCAGTGAGATTTCTCCTAAAAGTGACAGGAAGAAGATAATATTCGAGGATGTCGACAAGGGTGTTTCTGAAGTAGGTAAAATTCTAAAGGAGGCAACAAGATGAAAGCTTTGGTATTTTCCGAAAGTTCGACTCTGGCTGCGCAAGTAATCTCCGGCTTGAAATCTGTTCTTGATTTTTCAGTAGCTGTTCCGAAGGATCAAGCAGATTCCGTTTCAGAGTATGGAGCCAAGGAAGTAATCTCACTGGACGGCAATCCGCAAATGGATGCTTTTGGAAAAAAGATTTCAGAGCTTATGAACAGCTATGATTTCTTGTTTGTTCCTTCAACTGTATTAGGAAGAGAAGTCGCAGGTTATGTTTCCGCCGCATTAGGCCAGATATCCGTACCAGAGATCAGTAAATTTGAAATAGTGGACTCGAAATGTAAAACAAGCAGTCTTTCCCTTGGTGGTAAATCAATAATTGATATTATTTCCGATGCTAAAGTTCTGACGGTAGCCCCTGGTTTTGCTGATCCAGTTAAAGTATCCGAAAAATCCAAGATTTCGGTAATGACTTTACCTGATTCTTCTGTATCTGTCATATCTGAGGAAGAAAAAAAGGGCACGGGAGTGAACATAGAATCCGCAAAGGTCATAGTCTCGATAGGACGCGGAATCGGAAAGAAAGAATCTATATCTATTGTCGATCCACTATTAAAAGCAGTTCACGGCGAACTTGCTGGCTCTAGACCGGTCTGCCTGGATTATCAATGGTTATCGGAGGACCGGCAGGTAGGGCTATCCGGAAAGAAGGTCAATCCTAACGTTTACATTGCCGTCGGAATATCTGGGCAGATTCAGCACATTGCTGGAATGCGTGGCTCGAAGATCGTAGTTGCTATTAACAGAGATAAATCCGCACCAATATTCGAAGAGTGTGATTACGGTATTGTTGGAGATTTGTTTCAGGTAATACCAAAACTTGTAGCAGCTATTAATGGATAACATGGTCCTTAGGAAATATAAACTATCTTCTCAGCCTCTCTCTCAAAACTGTTCATTTAAATTCGCTGGAGTACGCTCATTCTTAGATATTCTAACTCCGTACAATCTTAGGGTATAACTTCAATCCAAATGCATCTGCAATCTTCTGTGATCTCTCGGGGATCTCTGCCACCGATCTTCTTGCTCCATCCACTATGACATATATCTTTGAGAGT
>JAKAYB010000079.1 GCA_021826925.1 Thermoplasmata archaeon
CTTTATCATGTCTCTGACTTCATTTCTGTTAGATATGTCTGCCTTGAAGATCTCGGATCCTGATAATCTCTCTTTAAGTTCCAAAGCCGCTTTTTCATTTCTTGAATAATTTATTGCTATTCTAGCTCCATCCTTGTGAAGTCTTTCTGCTATTGCTCGTCCTATTCCCCTGGATGAACCCGTTATCAAAGCAATTTTTCCACCCATTCTCGTATTTTCCATATTACTACATCGCTGCTTTCTATAAATTATGGACGCCACGATTGTTTTTTCCTCAACAGAAAATTATGAAAATTAATCAACTTCAAATGTATTAGGACTTTCAAATGGGAATAGTCCAGGGTATCGGTGATCTCACAGCTCAGATGTATGAGCGCGTCCTGATGGAGCAGATAAAATCTGACCAAGTACCTCGTCACGTCGGGATAATCACGGATGGAAATAGACGATACGCTAAAAATAATAACATTTCTGACGAAGAAGGGCACGTACAGGGTAAGAAAAAACTTGAAGAGGTGCTGGAATGGTGCATGGAAATTGGTGTACATACCGTTACAGTCTATGGATTTTCAACGGAAAATTTCAACAGGAATCCTGATGAAGTAGATTTTCTATTAAAACTTATCAATGGAGCGCTTCTTGACCTTATGAAGGATCAACGTGTGTTTAAGAATAGAATCCGTGTTAAGATAATTGGTGATCCCAATCGACTACCGGAATACCTTAGAAAGACCATAAATGAGGTCGAACGGACGACAGAGGATTTTGAGAAGTTCAGGCTCAACATAGCAGTTGGTTATGGGGGGAGAGAAGAGATAATCAGCGCGATAAAATCTATAATAAAGGATGTAGAGGACAAAAAGATCCAAGTGGATGACATTAATGAACAAATTTTCCGGAAGTATCTCTATGATAAAACATCCCCCGATCCAGATCTGATACTGAGAACAAGTGGTGAGGAACGAATATCAAATTTTCTGCTTTGGCAATCAGCATACTCCGAACTGTACTTCTCTGAAGTGTATTGGCCTGAGTTCAGAAAGATTGACTTCCTTAAAGCTATTGTATCATATCAGCAACGGAAGAGGAGATTTGGAAAGTAATGTTCCTTGCCATTGATGATACAGATTCTCCAAATAAAATGTGTACAACTTTCATCCTTACCGAAATCATTCACGACGCGGGTTTGGATATCATAGGGATGCCCAGACTGGTCCGCCTTAACCCTACAATACCGTTTAAGACCAGAGGCAATGCATCTCTGGCCGTACAGCTAGGCAAGGGTGTTGGAGAGAAAAAAAAGATCGGCAGCATTCTTGGAAAAGAGATATTTTCATATGACTCCGGTCAAGAATCGATGGATGAATCAGATCTAATGGATATAGCAGAAAAAGTGATTTATCGCTACGCTGATCTCGATTACGAGGGGACGAATCCAGGTATCGTTGCAAGCAAGAAAGCATTTGATCCAGCTTTTTACTGGAAGACTGTACGTGAAGTGTCCAAAATAGACGAAGCAGAGAGTTTTGTGATGCGCAACGGAGGCCGTTTTCGAAAAATTAAGAATGGCAGAGGCATAATTGGCGCAGCTGCAGCTATTGCATGGCCTAGAAATACAGTCACCTATGAACTGTTATTCTATTCGGATGATAAAGGCCATCAGATTCCCAGGGACTTAAAATTTGGTCTGTCACAAAAAGCTGAAACTATCCCTGGAACTTTCAACAACATCGACCATGAGAACAGGCATGCTGCAATATTTCCCGATCAGTCCACGCCAGTATTAATGGGAATAAGATCGGTGATCGTTGAAGGATTTCTTGATAATGTCCTTAAATTGGATGGAATCTCTGATATTCACTATTCAAGATTCATGTTATATGAAACAAATCAGGCCAGCGATGATCATATTATAGAGAATTCAACACATTTCGAGGATTTTCATTCCTACAGGATAGATGGTATCATTTCCATTACACCTTACTCAATAAATGGCTCTCATTATTTTTCGGAGATGGTATCGGATGGAAAGAGAATCAAAATAGCGGCCTTTGAACCTACAAAGGAATTCAGGAAAGTATTCAGACAGTTACGTCCTATGGACATTGTAAGCGTTTATGGTTCAATAAAAAATGGCACTCTTAATGTTGAGAAGATGCAGGTTAAAACGGTCTCAAAAATATACGAGAGAAAGGCTCCTGTATGCTCGTCTTGCTCCGTAAGAACGGTTAATAAAGGCCTAAACGACTACAGATGTCCTATATGCGGAAAGAAAGTAGATATACCCTCCTACGAATTAATAAAGAGGGAGATTAGCCCAGGGCTTTATGATGTTCCTGTTTCTGCAAGGAGACACCTTAGCAAACCCTTCAGTCTCTTGGATCGTTCTCCTAGGACGGGCGATGCGTTTTGATCTGCATCACTGGAATACCGGGTTCAGGAAAAAGCACAGTCTGCAAAAAATTGAAGGAGCTTGGGTACGACTGTAAGAATGTGTCCCTTATTAAGGGATATGAAGAATGCCTAGACTGTGACGAGGTGGACACAGATTGTCTCAGGAGCAAGTTGCGCTTAGTAAAAAGTAACAATACTATCATCGAAGGGCATTTCGCCCATCTACTGGATTGTGATCTGATCATAATACTTCAAAGAGATCAGGAACTGGTGAGAAAGACACTGAGTGAACGTGGGTATAGCAGAGAGAAAATTGAGGAAAATATGGATGCGCTCGTAAGCGACACGATCTATTATGAAAGTCTTGAATTCCTCCCTGCACCATTGATCAGAAAAGTCAATGTAATTGAGAACGACATAGATGCTGCAGTTCTGAAATGTATTGAGGTAATAGACATCTTTCAGAAGAGAAACTAAAAGTATATCCGTGGGTTATTCCGACTTATGGTTCTCGATGCCTACCGGTCAAAGGTCGACGGGGCTTTAACAAAGATATCTCGCCCATTCATGAAAACAAATCCCAATCTGATCTCCGCCTTATCGCTGGTGTTGGCTGCGCTTACCGGCTTGTTATTTTTCCTTAATAATGTCTTCATTCTCATAAGCTTCTTCACCTTATTAGTCTCGGCAATGTTTGACGCAGTGGATGGTAAGGTTGCAAGGATAAGAGGTATAGCTTCCAAAAGAGGTGATCTAATAGACCATGTCTTTGATAGATACTCAGATATATTTATAATCCTGGGCTTCTCACTTAGCGTTTACGCACAGCTCTGGATCGGCCTGCTCGCAATAATAGGCATAATGTTGACAAGTTATATGGGCGTCCAGTCGCAGGCCCTGGGATTAAAGAGGAATTATACTGGGATCATGGGCAGGGCAGACAGGCTTGTTCTCATGCTCGTCTTTATCCTGATTCAGTATTTTTTGAGATTCAATGTTATGTTCGCAGGAATCTTGGTAACACCTATAGATGTGCTTTTGATTATTTTTGCTATAACTGGAAACGTGACCGCCATCCAGAGATTCTACGGATCATACCGAGCTCTAAAATAATGGGTCATTGATCTATCAACTTTACTGGAAAGTGAGAATTTGCGTAAAACATTAAGATACAAATTTACATTACTAGAAAAGGTAAAGTATAATTGAAAAAAATTAAGCTTATCGCCTTTGATATGGATGGAGTCCTTACAAACGAAGTAAGCAGTTGGGAGTATTTGCATCGGGCATTTGGTGTTAGTAACAAGTCCAATTGGGACCTATATGAGAGAGATAGGATCTCCTACGAAGAATTTCTAAAGAGCGACGTTTCGTTATGGCTAGACAAGTTCGGAAAGGTAAGTGAAAGAACTGTGCGTGGAATTCTTGACAAAATAGAGCTTAAACAAAATCTCAAGGATACTCTTTCAAAGATCCGAAATAGCGGTATTAAGATAATAATAATTTCAGGGGGGATATATTGGCTGGCTGAGAAGATAAACACTATAGTATCTTTTGACGACATATACGCAAACTGTATTCTTGTTGACAGCAATGGTTTCTTGAAGAAGGACGGTTTTGCTCCAGTAGATCCAAAGAAAAAGGGGGATCTCCTTGAAAAGATACAGGGTATTTACGATATTAGAGATGAAAATACCGTTGCAGTCGGTGATTCTGACCATGATGCTCTTATGTTCGATCACGCAGCGTTTTCTATAGCCTTCAACCCTTCCTCAAGAAACGTGACTGATTCTGCGAACTATGTTGTTTTCGGGGAAAATTTTTCCGTAATCACGGAAGTGTTGGAAAACATACAGAAGAGAATGAAAATATAATTCAAGCCGGCTTCGTTATTAAAATGATAAGTCAGCATCAGAGCGTAATCACGGTTAAAGTTTTTGTATCGATTACCCCGTCTATCGTTCTTATCCTTTCAATCATTACTTTTCCTATCTCGTTGTAATCTTTTGCGTCTATCTTGACTATGAGATCATACTCCCCGAACAATGGATGAATCTCAGCTATGTAATCAAGTTTCGAAATTTTATTGTAAACCTCCTGTTCCTTTCCTGGAACAGTGCTAATAAGGACAAATGCTAATGACACTATGTTTACCCCGAAATCCCAATTTTTATCTATTATAAAACTTTTTACATAGAAAATAAATCACTGCGTTCAGAAGCGAGATTGGTTTTTTACATTTCCAAAATGATTCCTGACCTATGTGGGTTCAAAGACGAACTCTTTATCCGAAAAACAACAGTGGAACAAGTTGATTTCAAGAGAGAACTATTGCACAAAAAGCAAAGAATTGCTATTAAGTTTTTAGGCTATATGTTTCAGAACCGGGCCACTGAGTTGGTAAGGTTAACTAAACCCCTTTTCAATCATCTTTAAAACGGCAAAGTTCATTATTTTTGAGTAGAACAAGAATATCAAAGATAATATAGCTACTCCGAGAGCTATGTAAACAGATAGCATGAAGAAAAATGTTGAGATACTGCCTATGATCATTCCACCAATACTGACTGGTGCATAAAGAATCTGCTTGGCATTTCTTTGGGGTGTTATAAATTCAGGGTCTTTAATCTGGAATACACCGACAAGCATTGTAGTCATTATCAACAATACGACCATCAGTGGTGCATCAATAATTTCGACCACCGCCAGTCCCAGAATATTCAAATGGAAGATTAAGTATATGAAAAAAACTGAAACCCCTATTGGAAAGGTTATTGCAAGGCTCCTGATCATTCGGCCATATATGACATACCTTATGTACACCGCCGGTTTTACGGAAGTAAATGATACCCATGCTCTTTCAGCAGAGAGCGCATTATAGGCAAACGTATACAAAAACATAAGGGAGTACATTCCTACAAAAATGTATAATTCCCTGATCCCTGCTGCTCCGTGGAAATAGTACGAAATTATAAATAAAACGATAGCGACAAAGGTCCCGACACCAAAGAGTGAAAAAATCCCTAAGCCCTTGTGGATTCCGACAGTTCTGTCAGAACTGAATGATCTTCTTGACGAAACAATCGAAGTTTTTGTGAGATTAAATATAAGCATGGCTCTTCTTGGAGTCGTATTATCAAAAACTTTTTTCTCTTTAGTTGGGGACTTCTTGGTTCTTTCATTCTTGTGAACACCGCTGATAGTTAGTTTCAGGGTATCAATGTCTGCATTTTTCAACTGTACATAGGCGTAGAAAGTCAGGAGAAAAGTTAAAGCGATGAGTATAGCGGTCCCAGAGTATATGTTACCAAAAATATAAGAAGCCGGTGAAAAACCGAATCCAAGCAAAGAAAACAACTCCCAGCCGGAAATGCCCATAACGGCCAACATTTTTCTCTGAACCGTGTATCTAGAGACAGATATACTCAGCGAGGCGATCAGAACAGACGCTGCAATTGTATCAACTATAGCAAAGGCCCTACCTAATGGAGTCGGTGCAACTAGCCCAACAATATACAGATTCGAAATCAAGAAAATAATTCCTACAAATAGGTACTTACTCGTATAGAGTGCAAAAGCGAAGGCACGTTTTGAAACTGGGGAAGTGAAGAGGAAATCAGTATCTGATCGAATTATTGGATAAGAACTATTGAGGCCATAAATTATTGTGAATAAAACTAATACTCCTAAAACTATATATCTGAATAAGTGCAATAACAGAGCAGGTTCTGAAGGCGGTAAAAACGAAGCCTCTGCAAAAGCATAAACTAAAAGCAATCCGAAAATAACGAGATAGGCAGTAGTGAATCTGGTCCTAATTATTAAAGAAAATAACGAACGAGACATCTATCTCTCTCCACATTGCCTAAGTCGCTTATTCCATTCATCAACATTTTTGCTGCCGTCCCTGTATCCCTATGAAACGCCCCTTGTCATTATCCTTTCGACAACGTCCTCTATCCGTTCATCCACAGTTGCCAGGTCTTGAAGTTCTTTAATGCTTCCCTGCCAGGTGATTTTTCCATGGCTCAATATTATGACGTTTTTCGTTAATCTTGTTGCTATTTCCATAATGTGTGTGGAAACAAAATAAGTGGCATTGAGTTTTTCAAGCAGTCTAATAACCGCGCTCTGAGTCGGGATGTCAAGATAATTCAATGGCTCATCGAGCAAAATTATTTTTGGGTTATGAACGATAGCAAGGGCCACTGATACTTTCTGCCTATTCCCTCTGCTCAAAGTTACAACCTTGGAATGTTCATATTCGAAGAGATCAAGTTGCGACATTAAATCTCCGGCTCTCTGATACGCGTCTTTTATCCCACGAAGAGCAGCAATATATTCTATGTTCTCTCTCACGGTCAGCGTTGGATAAGGATAAGCGTCTTCTGGCAGGTAGCCAAATATTCTCTTTGCCTCTGTGCTTGTTGGATCAAAACCTCCTATTTTTGCTTCCCCAGAGGTGGGTTTCAAGAGTCCAACCAAAATTTTTAAAGTGGTCGATTTTCCGGCACCATTCGGGCCCAGAAGAGCGTAACGGTCTCCGCATGAAATCTTAAATGAAACATCATCCAGTGCCGTGACAGTGGGGAAGTTCTTTACTACATGGTCAAATTCTATACAACTACCAGTTAACAATTCATCCAATTCTAGCCACTCTCAGAGGTTCGTAATATCCTTAATCTATTAAATATTTCCAATATTTCTGAATATAATTTCTAAAATTGTTAGACAGCTATGTTAAACAAGAAGTTCATTTCTTAGAGATCTTGTTTTTTACCATCTCGAATTGGTGTAGCCGTTTACGCAATTCCTTTCAATCTGTAAAGATCATTCATAAACAAAAAATGTCAAAACATGGAGCCATATGACAAGGTAGATTCAAGTTTTCTGAAACAATCCTATCTTTTTAACAGGTTTTCGTTTCCCTTTCATTATTTTTGAGGGATTATGTCAGTAGAAAATGTCGAGTTCTTTCCTTCCTTTTCCCCCAACTCCAACTCGTTGATTGAG
>JAKAYB010000080.1 GCA_021826925.1 Thermoplasmata archaeon
CAGACCCCCTACCTTTTCTGCATTTGGCGGAGCACCGTTTGTTATGATCTTATAAATGTGCCACAAAGCAAATGGGAAAGTAGATAGCACGACGAGAGAGATGAAAGGAAATATTTTCTCTAGGACATCTAAAACAACAAGAACATAACTGATTAAGAAAAGAGTGCCATAAACAATGCCGCTCCATTTTCCCCCCAGTTTCATTGATATTGTATGTATACCTTTCCTGGTGTCTGTGTTTATGTCTCTGGTATTACCTAAAAACGCGAGTAGAGAGATAATAAGTGCAGGTGGTAGAGAAATTATCACAGGAATTATGTTCAAGTGTCCAGTTGATACATAAAATGATCCGGAGATTGTTATCACATTTGAAGCGAATACGCCAATCTCACCAAAATTATGATACCTGTATTTTAGGGGCGGACCTGCGTATTCTAACAGTATAAAAACAGAAACAGCAGCGTATAAAAGAACTAAGAACCTACTTTCGAAGACCATGAGATAAATCATAAAAGCAGTCGGAACACAAATGAGAGATAAACCCAGGATTAGAGTTTCTTTTGGACTCAGATATCCATGAATGATCAAGTGTGTCCTGGTTTCGCTGTTCGCATCTCCTACTGCGTCTATCCCATTTGAATAATCGAAATAATCGTCTAGTATATTTGTTGCGCCAAGTGCGAAAATTGAAGAAACAGCCAGTATCGCAATTATGACTATTTGGAAATGGCCTCCATTCCTGTATCCGAAAGTGTAGCCAAATATTGCAAGAAGCGAATATGTAATCATAATCCCTATACCGGGGGCACCTCTTACAATACTGTCAATGATCTTGGTGACTTTCATTCTTTGCTATTTCCATTGCGTACATAAGCTAGATAGGAAATATGTTACTATTTTTCTGCTGATAAATGAATGTCGTTTAGCGCTCAAAAAGCAGCGTTTCACCTTATGTGCTCAAATAAGATTTAATTACATTCTTGGAATCCAAGACGTATGCCCATGATTTCTTCTGATGGCTCATTAAAAGTTGCGATTGGTATGATAAGGAAAATGAAACCGGGCTATGAAATTGAATTCAAAACGTTCAAAAAAGACAGGGGATTCTTGGTAATGAAAAAAGAAAATGGCGATATAACACTTCGAGAATTTGGTTTTTCAACGATTGATGTTAAAATTGAAGAAGGTGATTTAGATCGACTCATGAAAACGGCATTCGCGAGAGAGTTTCCGAGAAGCCACGAGGTTCGCTACGCAATGAGGAAGACACGCCAGGTTCACTGAATTTTGGATCGGTGGAATCTGATATCAATATGAATAGTGGATGAAGCTTTATTCCCCTTCATGTAACGCTTCTGCATTTTTGATTTTAGTTTCATTTCCCATTGTTGCACAGCATCAGTAGAGTTTTTATTTAAGACATTACTTGCTTTAATGTACAAAACTGGTTTTGAAAAGCACAATTGTGGGTTTTTGTCAAACCTGGAAATAATGTAATGCTACAACTTTCATTGCTACTATTCGGTTTTTTTTGAATTCGCGAACAAATGTCTTTATGAAGAGAACAAAATTAATGCTGAATATTCATCTCGCAGATGTGACGTAATAAATATTAGTGTAGCACGAATATAGAACATAAACTGGTGTTAAACTTGGATCACTCTATTGTTGAGAAATACAAACAAGCTGGAGTTATTGGAAAAAAGGCTCTCGAAGTTGGCGAGTCATTGGCTGAGCCGGGTGCATTAATGCTTGATGTCGCTGAAGGAATAGAGAGTTTTATTTTGGGGGAAGGTGCTCGGTTAGCTTTTCCTGTTAATCTTTCTATAAACAACAATGCAGCTCATTATTCACCATCTGTTGGTGACAGAACAAAATTACAGAGAGGTGACGTATTGAAAATTGACGTTGGTGCAGAGATCGATGGCTACCTTTCCGATAATGCCTTGACGGTCGAAGTTGGGGAAACGGGAGAACATTCTGATTTAATTGATGCAACTCGTGAAGCACTGAATGCTGCCATAAAGAAAGTAAGGCCAATGATACCAATAAACCAGATAGGCGCAGAAATTGGAAGAGTAATCACCGAAAGAGGTTTTCGACCTGTGCGCAACCTCGGCGGCCACGGAATAGACAGATTCGATCTTCATTCAAGGTTATTCATACCAAACTACGACGATGGGAACGGTCAATTACTTGGAACCAACATGGCAATTGCCATTGAACCGTTTGCAAGTACAGGGATCGGAATGATTCATAATGGGCCAGGAGGAAACATTTACATATTGGACGGCACGAAAATCAGGAAAGACGAGATACTTTACAAGAATTTCAATACGGTTCCTTTTTCGCAGCGTGCAGTATCAAAGGTCATCCCTGATTACCAAAAATATATCGATGCAATGAAGAAAAATCGTGAGCTTTCGGAGTTCCCAGTGCTCAGGGAACATAAAGGTGTATTTATATCTCAGGCGGAGCACACTCTGCTTATACTACCAGACGAGGTCATCGTAACTACTGCGTAATTCTTGAGCGTAGAATTTTATAAACGTCTTCCGTTACTTCCTTCGTAGATCTGGATGCATCGATCAATATTGTCTCCCTGGAGGACAACGAAGTATAGAAATCTCTAACTGATCTCAGGTAACCAAGGTCTTCAAAAGATGTAATCCGCTTTCTTTCTGAAATTCTCTCCAGAGCAATGACAGGATCTATATCGAGAAGGAAATTCAATTCCGGTTTAACTGTAATAATGCGAGAAACGTCAATCATCCACTGAATGGCTTCATTCCTATTTTCAAATATCTTCTGTATCACTTCTCCTTGATATGCGTATGATGAGAGAAGATAACGATCACAGAGTACTATTTCCCCCTTATCAAGATGTTCCCTTATCTCTAGCTGGTGAGAAAATCTATCCTCTGTAAAAGAGAAGAATAGTTTGAGGTAAGACTCAACATTTCGGTATTTAACGAGATCTTCGCTGGCCACTTTGTCATTTGTGGGCTCATGAGTCGTGAAAACTTTGTATCCGTCTTTTCTCAACATTTCCGCAACTAATCTGGTTATTGTGGATTTTCCAGAGCCGTCTATGCCTTCGAAAGCTACGAACATCATTGGGATTATAGCGTATGTCCTTAAAAACTGAATGATTGAAAGCTTATCGAAATACGAGTAAAGTGCTATCTCTTTCAATTAAGACCAAGGAATAATCTAAATCCTTCATACAAATACCGCTGAGAATTGGAACCTATTTATGCCGTTTTTACAAAGATACTCAAAGCTCTTCTCAAACAAGTTCGTGTTCCCAATAAGCATGGTGCAGATGATACGAACGCTGGGGAGATCACAGGTTTGGGTATTTACTCCACTTTATCTATTACTCATACGTCATGTTCCTTATGAATACATAGGAATACTATTCTTCGCCACCGCAATTTTATCGGTCCCATTTTCTCTTTACGGAGGTAATTTAATTGATAGTATAGGAAGAAGGCCACTCGCTGTTTGGCTGCCACTCTTTGGAGCCTTTCTCTTAATCGTAATGCTGCTTGGAGTTGGCCTTGACTTAAGCATATTCGTGGTGTATCTTGCGTTTGTCTTTGAAGGGCCAGTCTCAAGTATGGAAGGCATACTGGATAACGTTGTAACAACTGATTCAACTACAGAAACAGAGAGGCTCGACGCTTTCAGCTTTATCAGGATTGCAGCAAATCTCGGATTTGCTGTTGGCCCTGCAGTCGGAGGTTTTCTTTCTAGCGCAGGATATACATGGGTATTCCTGTTTCCTGCACTTCTAACCTTCGTTGAATGGGGAATTTACCTAAAATACATCAAGGAAACCGGAAAGTCAAAGGAAGTTCATAGAGCAAAGATGGAAATTCCAAAATCTGACAAGGCATTCTTAATTATGGCAATTCTCATGGGCTCCATCTTTTTTGCAAGCGGTCAATGGGGTACCACTCTTACTCTATTCTGGAGTCGCTTTGATCTCGTATCTAACCCTTTAATTGGTATTTTATACTCCGTTAACGGCATAGGTGTCGTTCTTCTCCAACTTCCCGTCAATAGGGCACTCGACAAGGTGCGGTCGACTACGCGTTTGTCCATCGGTGGGCTATTCTATGCATTTGGTTTCCTGATCCTTGCTTTCAGTTCGAATTTTGCATTTCTGGTTGTTGACGTTGTAATACTTACAGTCGGGGAGAATGTACTCACACCTGCATTCTACACGATTGTAAGCAAGATGGCCCCATCAGAAAGGAGAGGGCAGTACTTTGGAACATTTCAGTTGATCTCCGGAATGATAATGCCTCTTGCACCTGTTCTGGGCTCGGTCTTATTGACGTACTACATTCATTCTCCGCTTATTTTGTGGGGTATCATTTTTGCCATTGGTACCTCGGTTTCTGCCATCGTTTATTCGTACGGACCCATATTGAGGAGATCTGGTCGCAAGGATGTTAATTAGCCTCACTGCTTCACTGTAAAAAAACAACCATCGAAAACTGTCATGTTGTTTTCGTTTCAAAATAATCGTTATGTAATTTTATGTCCAATTTCCTTCTTGGTCGAATTCACGGATGTAAGGTATATACCAATTCCAATGACTGCAAAGCCAATATAGGTAATAAGAGACATAGTTTCTCCAAGAATGAAATAACCTAATATCAGTGATATTGCTGGAACAAGAAAGAAAAATCCGGAAATCTCCGATGCCTTGTATTTTGAGTAAAGATGAACGAAAATAAAGTATGCGACGGCTGTTCCCAATGATCCCATATACAAGGTAATCAGCAAAAATTCAATATTAAACTTTGAAACGTTAACAACGTGATATGGAATGGAAATAATGAATACTAACGGAAGAGCATAGAGGAATTGCAATGAGTTAACCGTATAGCTGCCAACAAGTGTCAGATACTTTCTAAGAAAGACAATTCCAAATGACCAGGAAATGGCCGCTATGATCAAGAAAACTAGGCCAATGTTGGGTCTTGTTATTATTTGATTTGCAAATATCAGGACCAATCCAATGAAACCAAAAATCAAACCGGCGATCTTGTAATTGTTCAGACCCTCCTTGAGGAATAAGAATGAGAATAAGATCGAAAGTATCGGATAAGTGTATATTATGATCGATGAAAGCCCAGAACTCACCGTACTCTCTCCCATGAACCAGAGTGTGAAAAATATTACGATGTTAAGAATTGCGAAGACGAAAATGTTGAAATTATCAGTCTTGTCTTTTGGAAAGCGTATTTTCTTCCAAAAAATAGCAAAAGAAAAGACTATTGCGAAAAGAACTCGAAACAGAGTAAGGGTAGCAAAGGACTGATACTGCAATGCAATTTTTACAAGTGGATAATTAAGTCCCCAAAAGAATGCCATAAGGACAAATAATCCGGCATCGACGTACTTACTCACAAACGTCGATGTTAACTCATTATAAAAAGTATTTTTGCAGTTATTCAGGGCCAATGTACTTGTTTAAGTCCATCTCTTTCAGGTCCTGTGAAATCGCCGGAGTAAATTCCATACGCTGAAGTATGTCTTTCTTCAGGTCGATGCCAGGGGCGACTTCAATCAGCTCTATTCCGTTTTCGGATAGTCTGAATACTGCCCTTTCTGTTATGTATAGAATTCTTTTCCGTTCCTGATATCCCTGTTTTCCACTAAAAAGAACGCGATACGCTTTGTACACAAATTTTATCGTTTTGCCTTCTAGATTGATCTTTAGATTACCATTCTGTACGGAGAAATCGGATTTGCCCGCCATAAACTTCCCCATAAACATTGTTGTGGGAGAGCCGCCGGATATAACTGGAAATCCACCGGGACCTGTTATTCGGTCTGGGAGTATGGACGAGTTCACATTCCCTGATCTGTCAACTTGAAGAAATCCGAGTGCTGCTACATCAACAATCCCGCTTTCATAGTTGGAGAACATGTCTGGTATGCTTGAAAGGGCGAAATAGTTTCTTGCGACTCCAAAATCAGAACCTGCCAGAGCTTCTCCACCCCAGGGCCCAGACTCGAGCATCGTAACTATCTTATTCCCTAGGTTTTTTTCCCTTATCTTCTCCGAAAGGCCCGTTGGAATTCCCACACCGATGTTAATCAATATGTGATCCTTTTTAGCCTTGAGCATATTCTCTATTTCTTCCTGAGCCCTTCCCACAATTATTCTTGTAGCTATATCGGAAGATCCAAGCCTCATTTGATTGTTTTTTTCATCGACCGGCACAAATCCAGGGCATGTGCTCTCATCGAATTCAAAGGAGCTCGTCTGCCAATGGAACTTTGAGGGAGATTTAACTACGAAATCCACAAAGGGCCACGGAACATCGACATCCTTTGGAGGTAGACGACCCTCTTCCATGAATTCAAGAACCTGTGCAACAACCTTCCCATTTCTTCCCGAGGCTTTTGTGCACTGCGCAATTTCCATAACAGTGCCCTTTATTGGCTCCTTGCTTAGCGAAATATTTCCATATCGATCTGCCACAGTTCCCCTGATAAAGCTCCAGTCCGGTTTGGGTGCCTGATAAAATAAATATTCTTCATCGTTTATCCTCATCAGTGAGACGGTGCATATCTGCTCATCTGAAGCAAAGTCGTTAAGACAACCCTGCTCACGTCTTGGGTCGAGGAATGTATCTATTCCTATCTTAGTTAACAGGCCAGGTCGTCCGGATGCGGTTTCGCGTATCCAGTATGCCATTGTTCCAATCGGCCAGCTGTACACCCGTGTGAAGTTTTCAAGAGTAATCCTCTGTAACCAGGGAGAGAACCCGAGAAAGGGTATGAGCACGCCTTTGAGAAAGTCTTTCTCATTATTTTCGTATACGTCTTTTAGCACCTTGTCCAGTGCACGTCCGGGCGTAGCCGGTAATGCATCAGACATTAAAAATAGATCTTTTGGATGTCCGGTTTTCTTAAAATGATCATAAAGACCAAGTATCAGAAATTCCGGGGTATTTGCCAAATTAAAACCGGAAACCAACAATGACGAACTATCCTGAATAGCATCGAAGATCCCGTCTGTTTCTTCATTTTTGAAAATCATGATCTCAACATTCCAGTTAGCGAGGTATCACACTTGTAATCAAAATTCTT
>JAKAYB010000081.1 GCA_021826925.1 Thermoplasmata archaeon
ATATCCGGCTATTCCGGCACAGTTGTAGAAAGATGATAGGTTCAATGTGGAGGCCCGAAAAGGCCACTTGATGGTTTCTCTATCTTCTTTGCCGTCACAAGATCATTGAGTATATTGTCAAGGTAACCAGATTCCAGCACAAGGCCAAAATTGTCTTCAAGCTTTTTTTCTATGAGCGCAGTCTCCATTTCCTGGGTGAGCACCTTCAAAACAAGATTACCCATATCTTCGTACACATTCCATGGAAATATAAACCAGGTCCAGTCCTTCTGATCGATCTCCGAGGCGTAGTAATCAGGTTTAAAAGAAGATCTATTTATGTGCAGCATCACAGCTGTTTTAAGCGACTCGGGTTTCTGTTTTGAAACGAAATCGTATGCAAGTTTCATGCTCTGCCCCGTATCTGTTATATCGTCAACTATGAGAACATTCTTGCCGGAGAGATTCAGGCTTCCAGGGTCTTTCAAAGTCGCTTTTCCATCTCTTGTCGCGGTAACTCCCCAGTGTTCAGTTTTCAATGCAACGATATCTTTGATCCACAGCATGTCTGATAGAATCCTCCCGGGTACGAGACCGCCACGTGAAAGCGCCACTATGATGTCCGGTTTATAGGAATCTATAATCTTATCCCTCAGTTTCTTGCACCATTCTTCTATATCATTCCATGAAACAAGGTTTGCCTTAAACTCCATTATTAATCAGACCAATATGCCTAGGTTTACTTAATTTCTTTTCAACAATTTCTATGATACTTTTTTATAACTGAATGAAGCTACGTGCTCTCCCATTACCGTATCTCCTCATAATTTCTCCTTTGGAAGAAGCAGTGCTTAGATTTCTTAGGAATCTATATATATAAAATTAACCATGCCTCTTTATGGCAGTAATAACTGGTGGAGACATAGCTCTCATTATTGTGGTTATTATCATATTGATAATATTCCTGAGTGGTTTGCACATTTTGAAGGAATGGGAGAGAGGGGCAGTATTCACGCTTGGCAGATTCTCAATGATGAAGGGCCCGGGAATTATATACGTGTGGCCCATAATTAGCAAGGTAAGTCCAATACTTTCTACCAGGGTACAGGTCGTCTCCTTCAAGACGGAGAGTACTTTCACAAAAGATAACGTTCCGATAAATGTGGATGCAGTAATGTATTTCCAGATTATAGACCCCCAAAAAGCGGTATTGAATGTTGAAAATTTTGCTTCTGCAACAAATTACTCCGCGCAGACAACTCTAAGGGAAGTCCTGGGTAAGAGTTCATTCGACGAAGTGCTCTCCGAAAGAGAGAAGCTTGGAGAGGAAGCCAGGGAAATCATTGACGAGAAAACCGAGAACTGGGGAATAAAGGTATCTGCAGTTGAGATAAGAGATGTAATAGTCCCACAGAATCTGCAGGAAGCAATGTCAAGACAGGCTTCTGCTGAAAGGGAAAGAAGATCCAGAGTAACGCTTGCCCTGGCTGAGGTTGAAGCGGCACAGAAAATGGTTGAAGCCGCGAATCAATACAAGGATGATCCAACAGCCTTCCAGCTTAGATGGTTGAATATACTTTACGAAATAGGTCTGGAGGGCAAGGGAACGCTTATGATGGTGCCTACGTTCGTTCCAACAGCTGGAATAGCGGGAAATCCGTTCACTGCTATGGGCATGATGGATGCATCTGGTAAAAACCTCGTTACGCCTGGAAAGAATTCTCCAGACAAGAAGTGAGTTCCACATAGTCTTCAGGGGTCAATTCCCCTGGCCTCATATCATGAAATTTCTCTGGGATATTTTCAAGGACACTTCCCAATTTTTTCCTTCTGTTTGAAAAAACAACCCTGAGTATATCGTCGACCCTTGAGAGCAAATTTTCGCCATATATCTTTCTGGACTTCAGCGTCAATATCTCTGAATTCACCTTTGGCTTCGGATAAAACTTTTCCCTTGAAACTTTTCTCACGGCTTTGATTTCGTATCTCAACTGGGCATTTATGGATATCCTTGCATAATCCTTGCTATTTGGCCTTGCGATTAGGCGATTGCAGAATTCCTCCTGAACCATCAAAACTGCCTTCTTGAACTCGAAATCATTCAGTTTGAAAATTATGCCCGAAGAAATGTGGTACGGGATGTTTCCAATAATCCCGTCAAAGGTGGCTCTTTCATGGCCAAGAAAATCCATCTTTTCTATGTTCAATCTCCCATCATCTATCTCGTTGGAGAATTTTTCCTGCAGGATATCCACAAATCTATGATCGCTTTCTACGCACGTTACCGTATAACCATTATCCAGCAATATCTTCGTAAGAATTCCTTCGCCGGGCCCTATTTCAAGGATCCTTGATTCGGATGGAAGCTCAAGCAGCGAAATCTCAAATTTTGCCACATTCCTGTCTTTCAGGAATACCTGGCCATATCTTCTTGTAAAAAGAGTAGGGTTCATTTTGCGACAAAGAGCTTGTACTTCTCATGGCGTTCTTTGAGTTCCTCTATAATCCTGTTCGCAAGCATCTTCTGGGGGTTGTGCAGAGTTTTCACCCTCTCCGTGAGGTCATTGAAAGACTTGAATGGCTCCTTCTTTCTCTCATCGAGTATTCCCCACATTATCTTGTTTCCGAGTCCAGGAAGCAGCTCCATGGAATGAAGCCTTGAATTGATCGAATCGGCAGTATTGAAAAATTTAACAAAATCTTGTTCTCTGGACTGAATTATTGCCTCCAGGATATACGGGAGTTCATTTGTCGCGCCTGCAGTCAGTTCTGAATACGAAATCCTTCTTCTAACAGACAGTATTTTGGCCCTCTTTTCAGGTTCCTTGCCAATGTAAACACGTTCGCCTATTGCAATAACAGTATCGTTCTTTGGAATAAGTTCAAGAAGCTTGAATTCGGTTTCCCCTATGGCCAGGGCTATTGGTGTCTTATGATATCCCTTTTCTTCCGCTCTTCCCTGTGGCAAATAATCTAAAATGTAAGCATACGATTCCAATAGCAGGCACCTCCGGCCGGTTAGTCATTAAAATAGTCCTCAACCTTATTTAAATCTTCCTCTGATAGCATAACGCCGTAGGTGGATAATATGACCGTAAGTTCTTCCTTTGTCCCAGGTTTTAGATCCACAAGCTTAACTGCAACCTTTTCCTGGAGTTTGAATTCGCTCATAAGGTAATCCACAGCCTTCCTGGCGTCCTTTCCTTTGTACTTCAAAAAAGCCTCTGTATAGGAGAGATTCTCCTTTTCAAAATCGTTATGTTCCTTCTCCTTTGAAAGTATATCGAAAGCCTCCGAGATGGTTGTGTATTTTGCCTTCATGCTCATCCCTCAATCTTCTTAAGGTGGACAGGCCCTGCAAGCAACTTTTTTTCAACTCCTCCCACTCTTACTGAAAGGATGTAGCACTCACCCTGTTTATCTGTGATTCTCCCGGTGAGTCCCTGGAAACCATGATACGGCAGACCAGCGTGTATAGACGGTTCTATGTCTATTGCTGCAAGGTCTCCAATATTGAATGATTTCATGAATCTTGAAACTGGAGGGAAACCTCTCTCGCTCTTCCTTTTCGTCATAGTTTTTCTTGATCCGGCTCTAGGGCCGTGTGACATTTTTACCATTTATTCATTCTCCCGGTGTATCTCAACTACGTCAAGATAAAGTATCTCAGGCATTTCTTCGCATTCCCCAGAAATACTTGGTTCAGTTCGTCCATCATCCCCATGGACTAACTCCTTAATGTATGTTCCGCTCTCTGCCGTGATCAGCAGAGTAACCTCATTTCCTGTGGAGTCTTCGATTTCAAGCTTCCTGATGGTCCTTTTCCTGACCAGATCGGATCTTCTACTGGAAACCCTTAATGGTGTCCTTTGATAAATATCTTTTCCAGAAAATTTTTCTTCAAGAATTTTCAGCTTTGTTTTGTCGACCCTTGTGGGGAATTTCAACCCGAGGCGGTATGTCTTGTCGTTTTTTTCTGCTTTTATCATAACTACGCTTTCTTTCGAGGAAGGCTTGAGACCAAAAACTTCAACGCCATCTCCAGAACCGTTTATCAGCGATTCAAGATCATATAGATTCAGCTTTCTCCTCTTAGGATTCTCGACCTCGATTGCGAATTCGCGGCCGTTACCGAGCATAAGCACGTCGACGTCCTCTCTTCCGGCTCCATGCAGGAAAAAATTTGTTCCTTTGGTCAGAAGATTGATTCTATTGCCAATGATGGTCTCAACGGATGGTGACGAGGGATCTCTATGAATCCATCTGGTTTGTGGAATCCCTCTTACAAGTTTTCTGTAAAACCCAGAGACGAACAGGCTCTTTACCTGGAGAGAAAAGGAATCGTACCTCATGTCCATTCGTATCATAATTTCCGGTTCCTTGAAGTTGACTTTTTTTCCTGTTTTTTCGGAAATGAATTTTCCAAATTCGCGGTTAAATTCCTTTTTTATGCTCTCACCTTTGTTTTGGAAAATTTCCTGGATCTCCTTTTCCTGTGAAATTACAGAATCGTCAAAGGTTGATCCAACAAGAAAATCATCAAATTCGTATTCGGACAGTTCCCTCTGTATCATATCAAAATACTGTTGAAATTTAAGGAATATCCCATTGCAGAACTGGCATTCATCTTCGCCAACCATCTCATATCCCTTTGATGATAGGGTTTTGAAATAATCTATGAATCTATCCCCGCGCTCTAAATTAGATTCTCCATGCCCATCAAGGGCAAAACAACGTCCAAAGCATCTTTTGCAGATTTTACGGTAATTCGATATCAAGAGCTATACTGGTTATTTTGTGTATACTACTTTCTCTATGCTGGGCCTTTCCTTAACAAAGACCCTGGACCCGCATTCGCATTCTATATCGGATGTCCCGTAGGACTTTTCGAGTGGGCGGCCGCACCTGATACACTTATACACTCTCAGTCACCTCTTGTTTCTTTGGTGCCTGGATAAATTCAGGTGTATAAGATCCACCGGCGAATTTATATCCACAATGTCTGCATTCCCAAATACCAGAAGACAATCTCTTTATCTTTTTCTGCTTACACGATGGACACGTATAAGCAGCGATTTTCTGCTTTTCGATCTCATTCCACGCTTTTCTTATCGTTACCCCGTAGCGAGGACCAAAACGGCCAGAAGCCCCTACCTTAATAGTTCTTTTAGACATGTAAGCCACCATCGATCTGAACGATTACGCTCAGATTCAGGAAATACTGAAATTGTTACAAAGATTTAAACATGCCTATGGACGATGGCTGTTCATTTTAATCTAGTTCCAATACTTTATTAATATATTTTCAAACGGAATGTAAGGCAGAATTGATTCATCGTCCCAGATGATTCAGATGCAGGCCATTTACGATGGCACGTACTTGGTCGTGTAAGTGGTATCTTCAGGACCATGCCTAAATATGAAGGCAAGAAGGATTAATGACTATGGACGGATTCTGAACGTTCACAAAAGCCAGAATAACAAAATTGCGATATCGTGCCTGTGAATCGCGAAGGGAAAGGAGCTCCTGGAATCGATAATGAAATGTGCGCTTGATTTTTCTGAGGCAAAATAAGTCTATAGTGTGCTAAGCAATTGTGACTATGGTAACAGGATATGTTCAAAGACAGAAAGGAAGCTGGGATTAAACTTGCTGGTATTCTATCAAAAACTGTTCATGCACCATGTATCATTTACGCACTTCCAAGAGGAGGTGTACCAGTTGGTTACGAAATAGCAATGAAAATGAAATGTCCGCTCGAAATCATTTCCGTAAAGAAGATTGGAGCACCTGACGATGAAGAATTGGCCCTTGGGGCGGTAACTGAGGGCGATCCGAAGGAACTGTTCCTAAATGAATATCTCATAACCCAGATCCACATTGATAAAACGAGACTTGACAAGATCATCAGCAGGAAATCTCATGAGGCCAGCGAACTGGGAAACTTGTACCGCCATGGACGGGAAATGATTCTAAACCCAGATACCGTTGCAATCGTGGTCGATGATGGCATCGCAACAGGTGCTACTGTCATATCTGCTGTCAACTTCCTGAAGAGCCGAGGACAAAAGAGGATCATAATAGCGACACCTGTAGTTGAGGCGGAGACTGCAAGAAGTTTGAAATCAATGGTTGATAACATAATCTCTGTGGAACTGCCCAATGAAATGTACTCGGTTGGTGAATTCTACCGTAATTTTTCCCAGGTGACGGATCAGGAGGTAATGGTCGCAATGGATAATTTGAGATATTTCTTAAACCAGAATTGAAATTGTGTAGTGTCCGCAACTTAGAAATAGATAATAAAAAAAGTTGTTGTTAAAATTTTCTTCAGCCGGTGTCTTAAGCGGGTTCGTCGGAGAAAAATTTCTCTCTCAGTGTCTTGCCAACCTGAAGAGAATTGTTTATGGCTGTTTTTACCTCATCCATCGTGAGATATCCAACTTCACCTTTCTGCATGGCCCTGATGTGTCCGTCTTCTGTTGTCGTCACAGTAATTCTTGTCGAACCCATCTGTTCTTCTTCTGTATCAGGATCGCATACCAGAACGTCGCCTATTTTTGACATGGTAACCGAGATCGGAATATGCTTCAGAACAAGCTTGGTATCTTTTCCCCCTTCCTTTGAACCAGGAATAACAGCATTCCTAAGAGCGGATACAGCTGCAAGTGTGCACGCATCGATCAAGTTCCCGTCAAAGTCTAGCACATCAATATCAACAAATACAATCCATACCTTCTCCCCAGGGGTTATGACAAGGCTATCCATGTCTATCATTTTGCTTTCCCTGATTCCACGGTCTACGACACGGGCGAGTTCAATTGTTCCTTCACCTGGAGGCCCAGATTCGAATGTTGGGAAAGCCATAGGAAGCAACTCTACATTTGTAGTCAAGACGCCACTGTCCGGAGTGTCGGGAAAAGGCTCACCAGA
>JAKAYB010000082.1 GCA_021826925.1 Thermoplasmata archaeon
CTTAAATCAACATCCGTTGAAGTATATTTAGCCTTATATTTCGCGGAATCGAATGTGTTCATGAAGTAATAAAGCAAAGATACTCCTGTAAAAACTGCGATCAGGATTGCCGAAATTCCAATCAATAATATTAAAGCACTAAAATTCGTGACGATGAATTATATAGAAATATATATGCCTATTGGTACAATTTTGTGGAGAATTCGTTAAATTCTTACTGCTCACGGTATGACTCACTATTTATTTGAAACCGTATTTTAGCGATTTTTCTATTTGCGGCGATATCCATGATTCAATTTATTGCCCAGCAAATTACGATATTGCCCGAAAACGAGATGAGTAAATGTTCAATAATAGAGCGTTTTTGCCGATATTTGTGGCACTTAACGCTGTTTAGTACTTTTATTTTTGGTCAACAAAATGTGAGGGAAAAGATTTTTCAAAAGATATCGGATATGCTTTCATGCCAGTATCACCTATCGAATTCCGTTATGGTCGAGGAGAAGTCAAGAATATCTTTGCTGAGGAATCCAGATTTAGATATCTTCTTATGGTCGAGAGAGCCATTGCTCAGGCTGAATCTGAATTCAAAGTTATACCAAGGGACGCTTATGAATCTATTGCGACAGCTATTGACTCAGGAAACGTTTCGCTGAACAGAATGAAGGAAATTGAAAACGAGACTAGACATGACATTGCCGCTCTAGTAAAGGCAATTTCCGAGCAATGCCCTGAAAATGGGGACTATGTTCACTTTGGAGCTACGTCAAATGATGTTGACGATAGTGCAACGGCATTGCAGATAAAGGACTTCCTTTCTTATCTCGAAGATGATCTTCTGGGATTTCAGGAGACCCTTGCTTCTCTTGTTTTAAGATATAAAAATACACCCATGCTGGGAAGAACGCATGGTCAGCATGCGAGTCCGATAACATTTGGACTAAAATTATCGGTTTATTTGACGGAAATGAATCGTAATATAGAAAGACTTTTGCAGTCCCGCAAGAGGATCATTGCTGGAAAATTATCCGGCCCTGTTGGAACCGGAGCTTCCTTAGGGCCTGATTTTTTAAAGATCCAGGAAAGGGCCATGGAGATTCTAGGAATTTCCGCAGACGTGCCTGCGAATCAGGTTGTTGATCGTGATAGATACATAGAATTCCTTTCGCTGATCAACCTCATTGCTACGCTCTTGGAAAAAATTGGAACAGAAATAAGGAATCTGCAGCGACCTGAAATTGGTGAGATTTCAGAATACTTTGATACGTCCAGACAGATCGGATCGAGCTCCATGCCCAGCAAGGTAAACCCAATAAATTCAGAGAATGTTGTGAGCCTTGCACGATTCATCAGAAGCCTTATAATCTCCGAGTACGAAGCTGCAGTCACCTGGCATGAAAGAGATCTTACTAACAGCGCATCGGAGCGCTTTGTTATTCCGTATGCCTGTATACTCACAGATCATATCTTGACAAAGATGACATCTGTTCTTGAAACCCTGAAAGTCGACGATAAGAGAATGCTTGATAACCTTCTTTCTGATGACTTTACCCTTTCAGAAGAGTATGTCACAGTGCTCACCTCTCTGGGTATTCCCAGGCAGACCGCCCACGAGCTTGTAAGATCAAGTGCAATGTATGCGAACGCCCGTCGAATTTCTCTAACACAAGCTATTTTAAAGAATAGAGACGTACCCAGGGATGTTATTGCGAGATTGCCAAAAATTGATGATCCGACAAAGTTCGTTGGACACTCGCGGGAATTGTGTGATCTTGCGCTCAAAGATTGGATAAGGACTAAATCAGCTCTAACGGAGGGAAAAAAAGGTGGAAAGATTCAAAGATGAGAAACATCTACTAAATGACATACTATCAATACTTTCGAAGGAGGAGAACAGTATCTCTGGTTTGCACAAAAAACTTGCAGAACACGGTAACGCGGTACACAGGCTCATCTTGACAGGATATCTTGATGCGCTTGTCGATCAGGGCATCCTTAAAAGAAGAGAAGTAAAGCCCTCCAGGATTTACTCCCTAAACACCCAGTCAGGGAGGGATGTGTATGATATTGTCGGAACCATAGCAAGAAAATTATCTTCGGATAATAGCGGGGATGATGCTTTATTGCTTCTATGTTACATTTTTAACAGACCTATATTCTCTAGGGAACTCGAAAGATGCAACGTCGATCTTCCAGTTTCTTACAAGAAAGTTAATTCCCCAAATAGGGCAGAATATTTGAGCATTCTTGAAAGACAGGGTATAAAAATTGCCCCTTCAAATATGTTAATGGAACCAATCAAAGTTGATCAGGAAAGACTTTTAAGACTGCTAAGGGAACTCACAAACATAACTCTAGAGGCCAGGAAATATACTGCTATGGATAATGAAGTTAATCAAAAAACGCTCGGATCAGAGGACTCTTAACTGACCTCGTCGATCAAAAGATAACCGTGAGAACCTTCCCACAGAATGTGTGATTTAGTAAGATTTAGATGCATTCCGTAGCCTGAATAGGTCACGAATGTCTCGTATTCCCCCCCTTCACCGCTTATATTTATGCCAAATTTTTCTTCTTTTTTCTTTAATTCTACGAGATAATTTTCATCGATCACACGCCCAAGATCCTCTTTCGTAAAACCGTCTGCCGAAACAGATACAATGATCGGTGAGATGCCTCGTCTGATAATTTCCATCAAAACATCCTCCTGATCCTTTCGCCAAAGTGGTGTGAAGGAACGCATATTTAGGTTTGTACATAAATTCTCTATCCTTGTCTTCTGATAATCTGATGCTATTGCTCCAGAGATCAGGGTTCCGACGCCTGATTCAGCAAAATTTTTAAGCTTTGAGGCAAGGTTGTTCTCGTTAACATACTCTGATCGCAGGTTGAGCAAACCAGAAACGAATGACGCCTTATCTGCGTTCGGGAAATGATACATGTAAGAAAATTCCTCCGGTATTACGGTGATAGCCTCAACAATATCCATCCCCTGTTCAAGCGCTATCACAGTTGAAAGAAACGAATCTTTTCCTCCTGACATTAACGCGACAGCTTTCAAGAAATTCCTATTCCATAACATCGAGCAGATTAAAAACATTTCATCCGTCCAAAATGTACGCATCGAGCTTGATTTGCTCAAAGAGCGACATTTACATTAAATAACGTGGATATATCGCTTGTTGGTTTAATATGACAGTTGAAGTTGGAGAACGCGCACCAGAATTTGAAGCGTTGGATCAAAATTTGAAGCAGAGAAAGCTATCAGAGTTTAAAGGTCAGAAATTGGTTCTTGCATTCTTCCCTGGAGCCTTTACGGGCGTATGTACCAAGGAGATGTGCAGATTCAGGGATTCTATGGCAGGATTCAATAATCTTGGAGCAAAAGTTGTTGGTATAAGCGTTGATACACCATTCTCCCTTGCTGAATTTGCAAAGGCTAACAAACTAAATTTCGATCTACTCAGTGATGCAGAAAAGAACGTCTCAAAAAAATACGGTGTTCTCTATGAGAACTTTGTGAATATACCCGGTCTCAGAGCTTCCAAGAGATCCGTTTTTGTACTAGACAAGGAAGGCAATGTCAGATACAAGTGGGTTTCCGAGGATCCCGGCGTCGAACCGGACTATGAAAAGGTAAAAGAAGAAGTGTCAAAACTAGCATAGATATATCTTAATTGAAGCATATTTCTTTATATTCCCCAGTAATGGGATTACAATGAATATTGACCTTTCAAAGAAATTGATTACAGCGGCGTTTTCCATGAAGAAGGGTGCGAAAGGGCTAACCCTTCAGGATTTTATTAGTACGCTCTCTTTTAAGAAAAATCTCCTTGACCCGGAGACTGTTACGGAATTTGTGAAAGCTGCCAGCAACGCCAATATTCTGGTTGAACGTGAAGATCTTTACATCCCGAACTTCAGCGTATCGGGCATAATCGTCCCGCTGGATTTCTCTGTGACCAGAGAAGAGCTTTTTTCTTCATCTGTGGAACGTCCCGTCGTCGACAGGATCCTTGATTCCATGGTAGTTAGTGGAAAATTCAGCAAGAAAGAGATCATAGAAAAGGCAAGAGAAATTATGTCTGGATCTCAGTTCATGACCTTTGAGATAGCCCTCCTTGCATTGATGTCTGATCTGGGATATGATACCAAGCAATTCTGCGATGAACTCCTTGCAGGTCTCAGCTCTCAGCGTTCAGTCTGACTTCGATCTTTGCGCTATTTTTATCGCGAGATCGACATTTTCCTTGGACATTGCAATATCTGCAAGAACATCATAAAGAAAGGTTATGGATTCCTTGAAATCCTTTCGTTCCTTCTTGTTCTTGATCTTTTTGGCGATCTCATCCGCCTGATCCATAGCCTTGTTTCCGAGTTCCAGCGCCTCGTCCGGATCTTTGTCCTCGCTGATAATGCTTATCTTATTGGTAAGTGCCTCGAAATAATCTTCCCAATCCTCATTCTCCATTGAGAGTGAAAGGACCTCATCAAATATCTTTAGAGCCTCATTTCTGGCCTTCTTTGAATCCATTTTCATGCTACCCAGCGAATTAAGGCTCATTGCTATGAAAATAGGCTCATTCATTTTTCTCGATAAATCAAGTGCCCTATTAGCAAAGTCTTCGGCTTCCTGATTCTTCCCGGAACTCAAAACAGCTGAGGCGAGGCTGAGTAAGTCCATAACTACGAGATCTTGATCGCCTAGTTTTTCGTGAATACGAAGAGAAATCTCACCGAATTTCTTAGCCTCATCATACCCTTCCTTTCCGAGTAGAGAATATACCGTTGAGAGGCGTTGGCAGAAATCCGCAGTATCTTCATTCTCCTTGTCCTTAAGCGCTTCATATCCTTTCAGGTATTCCCTTATACTGTCGATGTTCTTTCCTTTACCTAGCAGCTGATCGCCAGTTTTCATATAATTCTCAAGTTCTGGATCCATCTATATTCGCTCATCTGTAATAATTTGGGGGCTATTATTAATTCTTCTTTCTCATCTCATCGTAAAGCGATGCTGCTCTTGACATACTGATGTCCTTTTCCTCTATCATTATTTTCGAAATCGCTTCGATCATTTCGCCAGTCGCGCCGACCGAAGCTGCTATTGATCTGGCATGAAGCCTCATGTGCCCCTCCTGAATTCCTTCAGAACACAGGGCCCGAAGTGCAGCAAAATTCTGTGCCAAACCAATGGAAGCCAAAACGTTAGAAAATTCCCTTGAATCACCGATGTTCAATATTTTTCGAAAGATCGCTGCTTTCCTGACGGAATTCGTGGAACCTCCGACGGTACCGACAGCAAGTGGTATCTCTATCTCTCCCACAAGATTTTCCGAGTCATCCAGGTAATACTTGGATAACGACAGATTACCACTGACATGGTAATATGTGTGGGCGTTAGCTTCTGCTGCCCTCCAGTCATTTAGTGTGGCAAGAAGGACTGCGTCGATACCGTTCATTATGCCTTTGTTATGAGTGGCTGCCCGGAACGGATCGACATTGGCCATCTCAAATGCCTTTACAATCCGTTTGGAAACTTCGCTCCCCCCAATCATATCACTTTTAAAGACTGCCCTGCTTTTTGTAACCCTGTTTGGCGTGAGGTTGCTAAGAATGCGAAGGTTCGTCTCGATGTTGAACTGACCCATTAAAAAGGATGCCACAGATTCGCACATGCTGTTGATGATGTTTGCTCCCATTGCGTCTCTGACATCAACGTAGATCTCGAGCAGAACACTCCTTCCAGGATCGTTAAGAACACGCGTACGAATGTCCTTTGCACCGGCATTAAGCTTTTTTAGAGTCCTGCTTCGTGAATTTGCGACATTCAATATCTCTTCCCGTACCTTCTGTATATCATCTATTGTTCTTTCAGGATCGTTTACATTGATGAGCTGTATCTGGCCGATCATGACCGGATCGGATGATTCGGCAATAAAGCCCCCGGATTCATTCGCTATTCTGGAAGAATTTGAACACGCTGCAACAACAGAGGCCTCTTCTATGGCCATGGGAACAAAGTATGATTTCCCGTTAACGATAAAATTTGGAACGATTCCTACGGGTATTTCCAATGTGGAAATAACGTTCTCTACAAGTTTTCCAGCCAGGTCGGTATCGAGGCTTCCGGTCTTGTAAAGTTCATCTACCTCTTCACTGCTGAGATTTGCTTCTTTTGCGACTATTAAAAGCCTCTCTTTTGGAGTGAGTTTATAAAATCCCGAGAATCGGTTTGGCATACCATGTGATTCTGTAAGGTTTAAAATACTATTCAGGTAGTAGGTTAAAGGTAAAACAATCGGAACAGGAGATGAGCGATCACTAATTTGATGTAGTCTTTGATTTCAGCAAATTTTTATCTCTCCTTGAGTTAACTCGTTAATGTTAAAGAACAAGAGCCTTGTTTCAATTGAAGACGTGACAACCACGGAACTTGAAGAAATATTCAAAATTGCTGGCGAGATGGAAACCTTTCTGGCTTCAGGCAAGCCGCTTAAAACCATGGATGGAAAGATTATGGTTACAATTTTTTACGAACCCAGCACACGAACCAGACTTTCATTTGAAAGCGCTATGCATAGACTTGGTGGGAGCGTCCTCTCCATTTCTGAAATTAAATCCTCTTCCGTTGCAAAAGGAGAGACACTCGCGGATACTGTCAGGATGGCCGAAGGTTATGCAGACGTGATTGTAGTTCGTCACCCGATGGAGGGGGCCGCGAGGCTTGCTTCACGCTTTTCGAGCAAACCGGTGATAAATGCTGGAGACGGGTCCGGGCAGCATCCAACGCAGACAATACTTGATCTCTACACGATAAGAAAAGAAATAGGGGATCTGAATGGGAAAGAGATAACAATTGTTGGAGACCTAAAATATGGGAGAACCGTGCATTCTCTC
>JAKAYB010000083.1 GCA_021826925.1 Thermoplasmata archaeon
AATTATTAGCAGAACTATATGTTCGATGGTCACATAACTTCCTTTCTGTAGGTCTGAAACTGACTCTCCAATGAATATGGGAATATACAATCTCAGGGCACTTGTTGCAAGCGCAAATCCTATTACTAAACCTACGATGATTTTTTTATCGCGTAAAAATTTTAAGGAGAATTTGAGTGGTCCAAGAACGCCAAAGAGTCTCCTTATCGAATAAGCATTATTTTTTTGGAGCACCTCTAAAAACCTCTAAAAACATGTGATCGGCTATTACGTCCCAATATTTTCATTTAACGATTTATGCAATTATGCGCCCACTGGCATTTCTGAGACACAGACTCGATTACAGTTTATGGAGTACTTTATAGTATACCCATCCCCCAATTGTTTGAATAGCTCCACCAAGAATCAAAGGCATTGGTATGTATATATCCATCAAATAGCCGGAGACTCCGGAAAGTGCTTGAGGAAGTCTGCTGGCAACACCCTGAATGCTTGTGGATGCACCGTAGTCAGAGGCCTCTATTCCGCTTACATTGACGGCTGTCCTGTTTGGAGAACCGAATCCAGCTACCGCCGATCTAAATGCATATATCACTTCTGATGCGATTAGGAAAGGTGATAATGCAACAGCCAGTATTAGAATTCCTTGTAGAATCCTGGTACCAGAAGCGTACTTTAATGATGATGCTCTATTTCCACTATAAAAACGGCCTGCTGTATAAGATCCTATTGCCGTGGCTAGATAAGCCCATATGAATATGAATCCGACTTGTGAGGGCGTTATTTGATACCTTAGCTCAAACCATGGTGCAATTAGTACCATGGCCAATCCAAGCCCAGATCCGTTTACTACGTTAGTAAGCACAACCCTCGCTGTGTATTTACCGCTACTCTTCTTCATGATCTTTTCTTTCTTTTTGATCACAGGTTTCTCTTTCAAGAACATCAGGCTAAGGAATGAAGTAGCAATAAGTGCAAAAGCTATGCCAAACAGGAATCTGAATGCTCCAACAAATCCGAATAAGATGGAGACGTACGCGTGAATATACAGCATTATTGCTCCAATAATTGATCCAACAGAAGAAATGGCCGTGATCATTCCTATTTTCTTCACTCTATCAATATTTTGAGGCCAGTTTTTTGCAACGTAAGCGGTCATTCCCGGGGAGAAAGCCCCACGCATTCCACCGGGAGTCCCTGCAGTTCCGGAAAGTATTATTCCGATGAGGATCAAATCTCTGTTGATAGTAAATGTCAGTACGACTGATATAAACAAAGCAGGTATTTCTCCAACCAGGAGAGAAGTTTTAAATCCAACGCGATCTCCCAGCATTCCTATGCCGACAGAAAGAATGATAGAAGAGATTATAACAAAAACGTAGATTACGCCAATAATGAGTATCGAGTAATGGAGATAAAGCAAGTACAATGGAGAGGACAATGTTATGAAAATTAGTCCTATACTTCTTGATGCCCTGGAAATCAAGAGAAACCTGAAACTGTGATTTATATTCGAAGAATTATCGTCTTTATCCACTCCTGACTCCTGATTCATGATCCAGAATAGCTAAATCCTTTGGATTGTATTAACGTTTTTTGGTCCCGCGCTTTAGCTTCTGCTGGGTTCTCTTGATTTTTTCATGGCCAAAAGCCTTTCGAGTTCTAGTATTTCCTTTTGATAAAAAAAGAGCGTAATTACCATAAGACTGGATGTATCTGAATCTTTTTTTATGTAAAGAGGAAGCACGGAATCGTAGAATTTGTTGAATGAGCCTACGCAATCGTCCACGATATCGAGTCCTCTGTTCCCGGTTGATTTGTATTCATCGTGAAGGTCAAGAAGGCCATTTTTGAATCTGTTGAATATTCCCATGAGATCAGCATTGTTCACATCTGTACCATCTATCTCCATCCCATGCAGTCTCGCAAACAGATCTATTATTCCTTTTTCAGTTGTTGAAAGTGGCATTGGACATCCTAAGGATATTGATTCATTATGTTATAAAGATTATCTACGTATTAAAATAAGAATGTTCGTTTCTTTGTGGCGGCTGTATGGGTCATTGATCTTTTTTAAGGAGAGATATCCTACACGGTAATGTAGGAAAAAATGATATATTATATGACTATTGACGAATTGTAAATTCAAATGAATTCTGCTAAAGAATTTTGGAATGGTATTATAGACGAATTGTTAACGTTAGAACAACCTTTAACAATAAACAAATTCGATCAAGAAGGAAACCCCATTCCAGGCATTGGCGAAAGTGGAGTATTCTACAGGTCCATTGGAGAATATCATGGTCAAATTGGGGACTGGAGAGCAAGCATACCAAATGGCCAAAGAGGCATCCATGCACTAGAATACAAAGATTTTTACAAGTTGCATATAGATAAATATGACCCTAAGAAGAATCCTACTGGCCACCTGCTCCATGATAGTCCAGGAACCCTTATCCTTATGTTTTTATCTATTCTGTTCCTTGTGCCTCTTCTTAGGAAACGACGCATGCCACCACTATTCTAATAAAACTAAGCTCCGTTATTCTCAATTTCTTTGAAGATTTGTTCGTATATGTCGCCCTGAGCTTCTGGGACATTCTTAGGTTTCGAGGCGTTGTAAATGTTCTCCTTATTATAGACCCATTGATTAATACGCCAGGATCGTCCCTTGACAATATTAACTTCTTCTCTGTGAGTTTCAAGAAAACCATATTCCTCTAAATTGTAAAAAACATCACGCTCGGGCGCAGATAGAACATTGTCCAGAACATAATCTTCATAGCCAAAAAATGATAAGATAAAGTCGCAGAGTTCCTCAATATCTCCAGGAACCATCCCCCTCTGCCCGTAAGTATTTTCAAGTGCCTTTATCAAAACATCCCTGGTCAAAACGGACATGAAATCTTTTCTTCATTCCTTCCAGGTAATTAATCTTTCGTCTTACGATATTCGAATTGGTAAACTAGTAAGAACACGGTAGCTTATAATTTGCGTGATATTATCGTTTCTATAACAGAATTGGATAAGGCTTTGAACTTCAATTTTCCTTTTGCATACGCGATTTCGTTTTCTCTCATCACTCTTTGGTTCTGATCAATCGATACGCCACTGCCTGAAACAATCTTAAAAATATCACTCTGACTCAAGTTGAATTCTACAGTCTCATCTGACTTTATAAAGTAATCAGAAATCTCAAAATTTTTGTCATCAATTACTGTTTTCTTATACCCCCATGTATAGTCTGTCCTGTTTCGATATTCTTCTCTCACCTGCTCCAGTTCCTTTTCGCTATCGACTCCTATCCAAAAAGTATCCTCCTTGTAGGCACCAATCAACTTAGCTGCCGCCAGCTCAGGGAACACGGTCCTTTCTATATCTTTTTCAAGATATTCTCGTGAGAACATGTCGAATGTGCTTTTCTTTATATAATAAAGGCCCGCGTTCATGTAGTACTTCAGTAATGGTTTTTCTTTAAAACTTCCTACTTGATCTCCCAGGAGGTCGACGATTCCAAACGGGCTTCTCATCTTTATCACAAACATCACTAGTCCATAAGACGAAGTCTTGGAGAACTCTATGAATTTTTTCAGATTAACGTCCGTGACTGTGTCACCATTTCTCAATACAATATCCTCTCCTCCGAACGTCGAGATAAGGTTCCGAAGAGAATACAATGTTCCCATCGGCTTTTCTTCCCTAAGATAATGCATTCGGATGCCCATATTTTCCTTTCCGTACCTCTCTTCAATCATTTCGCCGAGGTGGCCTGAAAGCACATAAACGTCCTTAATTCCAGCGCCCAGGAAATCAAGAAGTTGTCTGTCCATAATTGTATATTCGTCTTTTATGGTTATAAGTGCCTTGGGAATGTTGTTTGCAACAGGTCTGAGTCTCTTTCCAAATCCACCTGCTAAAATAGCTCCAATCATCACAAGGTAAACATAATTGTTCTTTTTAATCTATGCGCAATGAAAATATATATTGTATATTGCAAGCATGAAGGCTCAAACAAAGATGAAATCTCTTTGGTCTGTTGCCTATGAACCCATATAAACGACGAAGAACTGTGTTAAAAGCTAGATAAGGTTTCATGCATTTACTCCAGAATAATATTAGATGACTGATCGACAGGCTTTTTCTTAAAACTCTGCTGTATGACTCGGAATAAATCGGCATTCTAATTTCGCGGTCTAAAATAAAGTAAACATAAATTACTTTCCTTCTAGGCAGTTTGGGCAAACGCAATCGTCAGATACGCTTGACAAAAAATCTCTTCTCTCCTTCGACAAGAAAACTGAGCTGCACCAACATCCAGTTATTCCACCACAAGTAAATTCTGCTCCACAAATGGCGCATACTTTCCTTTTACTCATGAGCAAATATCCTAAAACTCCTATTAAAGAGTTTGCCGTTAAGGATCCAAGTCGATATTATTTTAAACAGTTGTGATGGAGAAATCCCACACTCCTTCATAGGTTGGAGAATGTCACGAACAGTCAATTCCTTTTCAATTTGGCAGACAACTCTTGACTAAAAACTAAAAAACACTCAGGCGGTAATTTTCTGATATTTGAGAGGAATGTTTGAATACATGGCGTTCAGAATATAACTGCTAAGTATTATTCTTGGATAGCTTCTTGGCATATGCACATAATACTTTGGCTCCAAGAAGTGAATGTCTATAGCTGTCCAATTCACTTCAAAAACTATTGACCATTTGGTTCTTGATGTGAAATTAAGGTATACCGGGTTGAAGTAGGAAGAGAAAAATTTTGTGAAACTTGCATTGTTGATATAAATTGGTGGTTCAGATGGATCGTTGAGTCCGTTGTATCCCCAGACACCACCGCTAAGCATAGACGAATCAATCAATACGAACATGTTGGGCGTGTAATTTAACGACGTGTTGTAATACTTTCCGAGAAGTTCAGGCACTATTAGTGAGTAATTTGTTGAATTCCATAAATACCTTGTATACTCAAATGAACTGCTCTCATTCATGCCTTCAACCAAAATTCCAATCGTGTGATCCGTTGCAACACTAAAATTCTTGTTAACATGTAGAACAGTCCAATTTGCTGCAGCATAATCATTCATGCTAATACTCTGATTGTGTGAAGGCGTCACAGTGTTTCCTACGGTGTAAACAGTTGATGCTGAGGACAAAATCACGAGGATCAGAATTGCTGGCAGTACAATGTTTAGTTTGTATCTGCTTGATGAGTGTGAGCGTAAATAAACAACAAATCTCCTCCTCTCTTCTCTGAAAGAGTGGTTGGTACTTTTCCAGTAATGTATCCCACCTTTCCACCATTTCTTATCTTTAGATTTTTTACTGGCTGAATCCCATGATGTGTCAATAATATTATAGGATTCCAATAGTCCAAGAACGCCAATTGCCTCTACTATGGACATGGGTTCCACAAGATACTCGAAGAACCTTCCCGGTAGTAAGGCTGAATTCCTTGTTATGATTGAGTAGAAAAGAAATATGGATAGTGAAATGATCCAACCCAGTAGGAAAGTAGAATACTTTTTGCGCGATAAAAAAACAAATCCGATCCCAATTAATTCCGCTATTCCTACAAGCGGCAGGAACACTAAAATACTGGCATATGACATGAATCTGGAATAAAACGGTGTTATCGCCAACGCAGTTCCTGCTATTATTGATGTCACTATTACGGCAGTCTTAACATTAATTGGTTTTCTTTCGTGTAGATAGATTGTACGATCTAAAATATAATTCAGTATATTTTTAATATTCATTGACGGGACAGTAAATAGCAATGTTAAAAGGGCGAAATAAGCAGGAATGATAAACCAAGCCGGTATCCCCAGGAATCCATTCGAGATAAAGAGTATGGTCTTAGATGCCACAAGGTACCAGTACGAAAACATAGCAATTGAAAAGATATATAGCGGCAAAAGGAACTTCAGGGGTTTGTTGTCATCATACTTGATCTTGTAAAACAAAAATATACCCACTGTACCAATAAGATACATAAAAGTAGAAAGCTCATGGGACATAATCAGCAAGGAAGCTGAAACAAAAAATGGGAAAATGTAAATATTTCTATCGATGTATTTAATTGCAAACAATACGGTCAAAAGGCCAAAGAAATGGCCGAAAACCAATATGGACGACATGGAGGTCTGAAATGCTTGAATAGGATCTACTGCGAGTAGGAAGGCGCTTAGCAAAGCAATTCTCAGGTCCTTGGTCAAATATTCGGCAATATAAAATATTAAAACAACGGTAAGTCCCCCTAAAATTTGCGGTACTGTCATCAACAGTTCGCGAACACCTATTCCTGTCATTGAACTTAAAGAGAAAATTGTAATGTACATTACGGGAAAATCCCCATAACCTGCACCGCCCCATGGGGAAGGATAGGTCGTCATTACGGAACCTTTTCTTACGTAGTCCTGTAAAATTGTATAATATATACCAAAATCGTTACCCCAACCATAATTCCCGAAAGTTGGGATCAACCTAATAAAAATAGCAAGTAATGCTATTAATACTAGATATATAAATACACTTTTACTCATTAATATAAGAGATCGCTAACAAGGCTTAAAAGGTTTGCATTTTATAATTGTATGTGCTATTTTTATATTTATAGACATAAATTGGTTTGCCTACCATGGTGGAGTAAAGATGCATAGTTAATGGCGAACAAATGTGAACTACGCATATATGCTAAAAAGTCTTTATCCGGGAGATATATGTCGTGTAAATGGCCTTGTATACAAAGTTGAAGGAAGAACGGTTAATGGTCCAAACTTCTAACGTATTCCTCTACTTTCTTTATCCCCTGATCCAAAGGAGTGACATCTTTTATTATTG
>JAKAYB010000084.1 GCA_021826925.1 Thermoplasmata archaeon
ACGGAACTGGAAATAATCGATATTCTTATGAAAAACAACAACCGAATGCTTCAAAGTACAATAGTACGGAACATGGGAGTCTCAAAAGCTTCCACTTCAAGGGCCATAACATCCCTAGAGAACAAGGGAATAATAATCAAAACTAGAAAAGGAGTAACAAACGAAATCATACTGCCTGAAACCTATTTCAAATAGTTTCATGAAACATGTTTCAAGAATAGATTAAGAACCTTTTCAGCATTTGTAATTTTATGGAAAACAAAATAAGGGATTTAATCTTTGTATTGGTTGGACTCGTGGTTGTTGTTGCAGTTGTTTCTGTAATAGCGTTCGTGTTATTTGGTGGGCGCTATTATAATGGATATTATGGGCCTTACGGTATGATGGGCGGTTATGGATTCTTTGGGATGGGTATCCTGATGCCTGTAATTGCAGCAATAACGCTCATATTTATTGTACTGTTTGTATATTTCATAATTGGGGCATTTCATGATCATGAAAATGGTGGACAGGTTACGAATCCTTCGCAGGTAGGGGATGCAGAATTGATCGCAAAACAGAGATTTGCACGTGGAGAAATAACAGAAGAGGAATACAAAAAAATAATTGAAACTCTCAGGAAATAAGGCGATCACATGAAGGAATTTAGAGTCTTGACGGTAATTGCCGTTGTTGTGGTTGTAGTTCTTATCTCTTCCTCTTTTTATTTTCTTTCATCTGAAAGAAACCGCAGCAATTATGTTGGCGGCTATCTTTCGGAATCGCAGTTAGATAAGATAAATATAACTTCACCAGGCGTCAATATTTCCAAATCAACCTCAACGATATTTGTTAACACATCAGCGAATCTGCCCGTTTTCATGGGACCGATGAATTCAGGAAGCATGTATAGTTTTGAGATATTAGGTATAATCAATCCAAAGATTATTGTCTCAGAAGGAGCAACTATACATTTTGTCATTGTAAATGTAGACACGGATTCTGAGCATAACTTTGTACTAACGACGATTTCTCCACCATATAGCTATATGATTGGTGAAGGTATGATGGGTAGCAGCAGGGGAGGTTTTATGACAACGATGGATTTTCTCCCACCAGTTCATTCTAATAGATATGCTTTCGAAAATGTCAGTTACAATTTCAGTTCGCCTGGGACATTTTGGTACGTTTGCACTTATCCAGGGCATGCACAGAAGGGAATGTTTGGGGAAATCTCCGTCGTGAAGCAGGCATAAGCATATTTTCACTAGAGTAATGTTAGGTCAAGAAGTGAGATTGTTAAATAAGCAACTGGAATGACAGTATATGTGTGGAAAGAAAATTAAAATATCTGTCGGGAAAGGTAATGTTTATGTCGATAATCCCGTAACAAACATAGCTAATAATTCCAGTTTAATTCTTGAGCTTGAGAAAGAACGGGGCCCGTGCACTGATGTATCTTGTCAGATAATTGCCAAGCTTTTAGTCCATAAGTCAGACGGAGAAACAGATCCCAGCTTTATACATATGATGAATGGTGCAGTATCGCTGTATCTAAGCCCGGAGGTTTATGATTCTATTGACAAGGGAAGGCAGGATGTAGAGATTATCACAACACTTGGAAAAAAATTGGCCGCTAAAGGTTTCGTTTATACATCATGATGGTCATGGTGGGTTAATAACTCATCAATTGGTTCGATCTAATAGAATTTCTAGTAGTAAAAAAATTACTGAATCGCAGATAATATTACTCCTGGAATATTCTTTCATTTGATTACAAAACTAATTTATACAGTCCCTCCGATTATTCGTTGATGGGTTCAGTTAAAAAGATCGTTTCTGTAGTGATAGTCGTTGCTGTGATTGCAGTTGCTGGGTACGGCATATACCGATTTGTAAACAGCAATAATACTTCCGTCTACAATTCTTCCCCGAAGAATTCCAGTGAATTGATAGATGTAGCGCAGGTAAATTTGCCGGATGCGCTCGATCCTGCTACCGGATTTGAAGATCAGGATGAGCCGGTTTTCACATCTGTATTCCAGGAACTCGTTGATTTTAATGGAACGAACTATACACAGATCGTTCCAGTGCTTGCATCTCACTGGACCGAAAAGAACGATCAGAACTACACTTTCTACCTGAGGCCATATCTCGAATTCAGCAACGGCCAACAAGTTAACGCCTCTGATGTGTGGTTTTCATTTTACAGGACAATAGTTATGGGACAGGGTCCTGGAGTGACAAACTACGAAGGCATACTTTTTAACACAACGGAATACTCGAATACGTGTATACCGGTTCCGTTTGGTTTGAGGCATGCTATGATATCGGCCGGCGTTGACATCACTGGAAACTATACTCAGCAGATCAATGAGACTGCAACGTACCTGGCCAAGATGTTATCTGATTTTAATTTTAATGCAACGGAAAAAAAGATTATGGCATATCCTGATCAAGCGGTCGTAGTAATCAACAGTACGATGGTTGAAATAAACTCTATTCAGCCTTACATGTACCTTTTGGACAGCATAGCGGGCGAAAGCTGGGGAGCAGTCGTAGATCCCTCCGCAATCGACAAGGAGGGAGGCGTTCAGGTCAACTCCCAAAATAGCCAGATAAACTCTAATTCAACTATCGGTACTGGACCGTACATGATTGAGCACATTGGCGCAACTTTTTCAACAATCGTTCTGGTCAGGAATCCCAATTACTGGGCGGATACTGAATGGAACACAGCAGGGCATGATGGCATACCTGATGTAGCACAACCTGCGCACATAAAAACCATAGTTATAGACTATTCAATGGACCATACTGGCAGGGTATCGGAATTTGTTGGAAACGATGCCCAGATCAGCTACGTGAGTCCAGGTAGTATAACATCGATATCTTCTGCATTTGCTAAAAGTGTTCCTTATTCCTCATATTTCAGGTCTTTTGCTAACCAACCTGGCATGAATTATCTATCAATGAACAACGGCCGTTATCCGTTGAACATAACGGCACTCAGAGAGAGCATAGTTCATGCAATTAACTATTCCCAGTTGCTCCAGTTGTACGACGTCAATGGAAAGACTTTGGCGAGTGAATTCCTCGGCCCGATCTCCCCTGGCTTCGGGAACTATTCGGATCCTATTGGAGTATCAAATTATTCCTACAACATGACTCTCTCTCTTAAGTTCATGAAGGTTGCTGCTAAGGAGGGTGATTTCTCTGTAACCCTTCCTAACGGTACAAAGATCGGTGTCGGGAAACAATTGTCATCGATACCACTATATACCGAATCTCCCGTTACAACACTTAATGAGGCTGAACTTACTATGATTGTTGGTTATCTGAACAACATAGGACTCAAGACCTCTATAAAGGAGGTGTCTGCGGCTGTCACTGACACATGGACAAACTCAAGCAATACGCCACGCTTGCTTTTCTGGAACTGGGTTCCGGATTTCCCTGATCCAGTTTACCAGGAGCTTATGCCGTTAACAAACATTGTTGGCGGGGGTTACGGTGGCGATATGGCCTATGTTAACAATACCACACTTCAGAAATATTATGTTAATGATAGTCTCCCATTCATTAATGACAAAACTAAGCAGCTTGAACTGGTTAAGAGTGCATATCAAATCATATACAATCTGGCACCTTATGCCTGGTTACCGTATCCTGAACAGTACTATTTCTTCCAGCCCTATGTCCATGGTGTTCAGTATAACTCATTTACAGGTTACATCTATAACATGATGTACTATTCACCGACATAACCTCACCAAAGTGAACAAAACAATTTTCTAACATTTATTGCGTGAAAATCTGCTTTCAAAAAAAATTCGAGCCTGAGTTTGAAACTTGTTAGGATCCAAAAGACTTGTAATCAGTCTAGAGGAAATCACTGTCAAAAGAGATCTTAAAGATGCAACTTTTTTTAACGTTAGTTAAATGTAGTATTGATGACAGAGAAACTGTTTTGGACTGATATGTACCTTAAAGAGTTCAACGCCAAAGTCCTGAAGGTTGATGAGAATAAGCTCATTCTTGATAAGACTGCCTTTTATCCTACCGGAGGTGGGCAGCCGAACGACACCGGGCTGATAGTATCCGGTGATATTTCTATAAAGATAACAGATGTGCAGAAAGATGGAAAGGACGTGATCCACATTTCGGAACAAAATATACCTTTTAAGGAAGATGATAGCGTCCACGGTGTCATTGACTGGGCTAGAAGATACGCCCACATGAGATATCATTCAGCAATCCATGTTATAGATGGGGTCGTATCAGTGAGGCATGGGTACTCTGGGTTGCTTACGGGAAGCCAGATATACGAAGACAGAGCCAGGGTGGACATAAATATGGACAACTTTACGAGAGAATTTATAGATCAAATAATAGAAGAGTGCAATAGTTTTAATTCTGAAGGGCACAGGATATACCAGAGGGAGATTAGCAGAGAGGAAGCTCTCAAACTTCCAGAACTCGCAAGAACTGAACCCGGACGCGAGTTGATCAATTCGCTTAATGTAGTAAGGACAATAGTTATAGACGACCTGGATGAACAATCAGATGGCGGAACTCACGTAAAGGATACGAAGGAAATTGGGAAAATTGTCGTGGACAAGATAGAGAACAAGGGAAAAAGGAATAAGAGAATCAATTTCCATTTAGAATAACAACTACAGGTAAAGACGAAGAGACATGGCAACTGGAAACTCGATCTTCATCGTACCGTTTGGGCCAGTCAACTCAATATCGTCAGCATCTTTTATAACGTAGACCTCCTGATCAGGAATCGCGCCTATGGAGGCTAGTTTTTTCAAAAGGCCTATTTCTTCGAATGAAACTCTTCTCACATGGTAATGTCCGTCGTCCGCAAAAGGAAGTGGTATCTCTTTAATCCTGTATTCTGGATCTATAGGGTTTCCATGCGGGCAAGTTTCCGGTCTTCCAAGATTTTTGTACAGTGCTTCCCCCTTGCTACCGGAAAACAGATGTTCAAGTTCCATAACTGAGACGTGTACGTCTTCCCATGGGATTTCAAGGAATTTGTAGGCAAATACCTCAGAGATTCGATGCATTCGAATCAGCTTTAATGCAAAATTTCTTCCACTTGGGGTGAATTCTATATTTCTTCCGTTTCTGCTTATTATTCCCTCCTCTTGCAATTTTAGGAGATATTCGTAAACAGTGGGAGGGCTGATATGAAGTCTATTCGATATATCTTTCTCCTGAACCTTATCAAAGGCTTCAAGATATTCCCATATGACCAGCATATAGTCTTCGCGATTAAGCATTAATTTACAATTTTCTCTTTGTTAATAAACATTGCCGCCCAGGAGCAATTCATGGATTCTTTAAATTGGGTGACATTTTTTCCGATCGTTGGAATGGACAGCAAAAGAAATATATCCTTAGAATGTGTATTGAACTTATGTTTACCCGAAAAGGCGATCTCGGAGCAACAGATACTGGTTTGAGAGAACGCGTTAGCAAATCATCCCCCCTTATAGACGTTGAAGGTACTATTGATGAACTCAATTCATTCATAGGTTTCGCTAAATCTAATACCCAGTGGGACGACATAAGAAATGATCTTGAAGCTTGCCAGCGTGACCTCTTCCTGCTTGGTGAGCATCTTACAGCCCACGCTCAGAGAAGAACAATAACGGAGGATCGCGTTACTTGGCTCGAGGAGCGAACGATGGTGTACAAGAGGGAAATTGGACCGCTTCGTCTTTTCGTTATCCCTGGAGGATCAAAAGAGTCTACAAGTGCCCATATGGCAAGAACCGTTGCGAGGCGCCTTGAAAGAGCAGTGGTAGAAGCTTCATCCGACATAGATGTGGATAAGGTCATTCTCTCTTATCTAAATCGAATTTCATCACTTCTTTTCCAGATTGCTATAGTATCGAACAAGCGCCTCGGAATAAGTGAAGAGATCTGGGACATAAGACGGACGATCTAGCCAAATAGTTGAATTTTTTGGAGTTCTCTGGAAACAAATTATTTCGGTGCTATATTCTGCTGGATCATGGCTTTAAACTTCTCAACTTCCATAAACTGGAATTCTCCAAACGTTTCATTGAAACTTTTTAAGAGGGCCGATATCATCTCTTCTCTACTAACATCAATATAGCCCATGACTCCTGGACTCAGACCACATGGCCTTATCCTGTTAAACCCTTCAAGAACCTCATGGGAGATATTTATCGATATGCCGTGGTAAGATATGCCCTTGTCTATTGCCATTCCGATTGATGCCACTTTCTTTTTGCTACCACCAGCATCGATCCATATCCCAGGTTCATCACCCACAAATGAATTCACGCCAATATAAGATAATGCGTTCATAACGGTATGTTCTATTGAATTCACAAATTTGCGCACGTCAATCCCGGCAGGATCACCTATGCGAAAGATCGGGTATATAACAAGTTGTCCTGGCCCATGGTACGTCACATCCCCACCTCGATCAGTCTTGACAACTTCGACCCCTTCAAAATTATCCACGTCAAATTTTCTTCCAACCGTATAAACAGGATCATGCGTCAGAAAAAGCAGTATCCTGCTATAGCCGTTGCTTCGTATCTTTGCAACGCACTCCTTCTGCAGAGTTAATGCGTCCTCGTAACTGATCCTATTAAGATCAACTGCGAGGTTTGAAGTGTAGGGGCTTTCCATAAACTCCCTCTGCGGATTCCTTTACGCCCTCGGATATCGTTGGGTGCGGATGAATGGTAAGTCCAATATCCATTGCGTTCAGACCCGATTCAACGGCAAGGGATAATTCACCCATTAGTTCAGAGGAATGCGGTGCTACAACTGCCGCACCAGACACATTACCCTTTTCATCGTGGTAAATCCTGTAA
>JAKAYB010000085.1 GCA_021826925.1 Thermoplasmata archaeon
TTACAAGGGTAGATTCATTCATTCCCTTGGGCATGGTGTTGGCATGGATGTCCATGATCATCCGGCTTTCTCACCAAATTTCGATATTCCAATTAAGGAGAACATGGTTGTTACCGTGGAACCTGGGATATATATACCAGACTTTGGCGGTGTGAGAATTGAGGACGACGTTATTGTCAAGAAAGATGGTTGCGAAATAATAAGCACAGCTCCAAGAGATCTTATTGAACTCTGAAGAGGCCTAATGATCGATCAGTCAGTATTTGACACAAACAAAGAAAGTATAACGCTTCTGCTTGGATCGAATGATGAGCAGATGTATAAAGTACGTAAAAATGCGTACAGGCTTATAATAGGGTCACTGACGGACGACGAAGACCATGGAATAAGAGATCCGGAGGATCTCTCATGCCTGCCCCTTGCTTTGTGGATTTTGAGATACATAAATGAAAGCATACTGACATCTAGAACAATAAATTTCGTTAGGGATTTCATTGAACGATACCTGAATTCAGGAAAGGTTTCTGATGAGGACCTCGAGTTCATTTCAAGAGTCTTTTCCCTGACTATTGATTATGACCTGGAAGACGAGCATTTCCTGATACCTGTGGGGCAGTTCATTTCCAACGTCGCAAGGCTCAGCGGCTACAACCACAGGCTGATATACCAGAACCTTGATCACGGCCTTGTTAGATGCCGCAGACCCCTTGTTGCGAAGGTAATCAGGGAGACTTTTGTCAAACAGGCATTCGCTGCGTATGATTCCATAGATCCTGATGCTACAGCAGAAATTCTTGCCCCAATATATGAGGAAGTAGATGAAATAATAAACAAGCTGAAATCTTCGGGCATAAAGGTCAACGTTGATCTCGGGTCTGTCGATTTTTCTATGTTCCCCCCGTGCATAAAAGAATACATAAGCGAGATGCGTGAGGGAATAAATCTGCCTCATCTTGCACGTTTCACTCTCGTCAGCTTTTTGCACAAGATAGGGATGGACAATCCTTCTATGGTTGAACTGTTCAAAACTGCCCCAGACTTTAACGAAAGGCTGACAACATATCAAATCAACCATATAACTGGCCAGATATCAAGTACAGAGTATTCACCGCCAAAGTGCTCTGTTCTTCTATCCAATCACCTGTGTTACAAGGGCGATGACCCTATATGCAATAAGGAATGGCTAAAACATCCCTTGCAGTATTATACCTTCAAGAAGAAAATGAGTGCAAAACCTGCCATAAAAATGAAAGGTGTAAAGAAAACGAGTAAAAAATTTAACCATTAATATATATCACTAAAAAAACGGAATAAATTTATTGCCTTCACGGATGGGTGTTCTATGAAAATAAACGTCGACGGAAATGACAGAAGATTCAAGGCTGTATGGTTTGAGAATAATGATGTACGGCTGATCGACCAGAGAAAACTTCCTGAGGAACTTGAGATTATTAATGCCAAGGACAGCGACGAGGTTGCAGCGATGATCAGGGATATGGCAATAAGGGGAGCTCCGGCAATAGGGATTATTGCAGCCTATGGCCTGGCCATGGCTAAGATCAAGGGGGAAGACATGGACAAGGCTGTTAAGAAAATTGGCGGGACCAGGCCAACAGCTTATGATCTTTTCAAGGCCATTGAATATATGAAGTCTAATAATTTTGAACTGAGCGCTGCAACACGTTATTCCAACGAGATCAGCGGAAGATGCAAGAAGATAGGTGAATATGGAAACCAGTTGATTTCTGACGGCTCCAAGATACTCACGCACTGTAATGCCGGTGCGCTTGCCGTCGTGGACTGGGGAACGGCACTTGCGCCGATGAGAGTGGCGCATGACGAAGGGAAAAATATCTTTGTTTTTGTGGACGAGACGAGGCCAAGGCTTCAGGGGGCGAAGTTGACAGCATGGGAACTCCTTCAGGAGGGCATCGATCATGCCATAATCTCCGATAATGCAGCTGGTTTTTACATGAAGAGGGGAGAAATTGATCTCGCTATAGTTGGTGCTGACAGAATCGCTTCAAACGGAGATTTTGCGAACAAGATAGGGACCTACGAAAAAGCGGTAGTCGCAAAGACCAACAACATACCATTTTATGTTGCAGCACCAGGAAGCACATTTGATTTCTCGATAAAAACAGGCGATGAAATCCCGATAGAGGAGAGATCAGAGGAAGAGGTTCTGATTATCAACGGTAAAAATCTCGGTCCGAAAGGAAGCCCTGCTAAGAATCCCGCATTTGACGTGACTCCCCATGAGTACGTAACAGCATTCATAACTGAATATGGTATTTTCAGGCCAGAAGAACTGCATAGGATGCAAAACCTTATTGAAAAGGATCTCTTTATGCGGAGTGCATAGAGAAAAACGGTGAAAAATAGTGGCTGAGGATCTCAAGATAACCCCATGGGGCGTTTCAGGAAATGTTCAGGATAAAGATTACGACAAAATAGCGAACGAATTCGGCGCAAAGATAATCGATGAGCGCCTTCTTAAGAGAATAAAGGACGTAACGGGCGATCTTCATCCTTTTCTCCTGAATGGAATATTTTATGCTCACAGGGATCTTGACCTTGTTCTTGACGATTATGGCAAAGGAAAGCCGTTCTACCTTTATACCGGAAGGGGCCCATCCGGTGAGATGCATCTGGGTCACATATTGCCTTTCATGTTCACAAAATGGTTACAGGACAAATTCAACGCTGAGCTCATTATCCAAATCACAGACGACGAAAAATACCTTTTCAGGGAGATAGAGGATCGAGACCTGAAAGAATTCACGCACAATAACATAATAGATATCCTCAGTTTGGGATTCAATCCTGACAAAACCCATATCCTGATAGATTCTGAGCATTCAGGAATTCTGTACAATAACGCGATCAAGGTGGCAAGGAACATAACTGCTTCCTCTGTTAAAGCTGTCTTTGGACTGAAAGACAGCGATAACATTGGCAAATTTTTCTTCACGAGCATTCAGGCCGTTCCTGCGTTCATTCTTTCCTATCTCAAGAACGAGAACATTAGGTGCCTCATACCTTACGGAATAGACCAGGATCCACACTTTAAGCTTGCCAGGGATGTCCTTCCGAAACTCGGTTATTACAAGCCGTCAGCAATAATATCAAAATTCATTCCTTCACTTCAGGGTAGCGGAAAGATGTCTTCTTCGGATCCAAATTCTGTGATATCGCTGAACGACAGTAGAAACACTGTTAGGAAGAAGTTGATGAAATATGCATTCTCCGGTGGGAGAGATACCGCAGAGGAACAGAGGAAATACGGTGCTAATCCAGATATAGACTTCTCGTTTAACATTTTCAGAATAATGGAAGACAACCAGTCAAAGGTATCGTCTATATATGAGAGTTACAAGTCCGGAGAAATGCTAAGCGGCGAGATGAAATCAATAGCTGCAGAAAAGATCAGCGAATTCCTGGATATTCTAAGATCCAGACGAGAAGATGTTGAAAATAATCTTGACGCGTACATGTTCGATGAAAAGAAATTCAACTAGGCATATCTTCAAGAATTTATGTACACAAGGACGCGTTTCTTTCGGATTTACTGAACAATTTTTTCCTGTCTAATTTTTGAAACCTGCTCTTGAGACAAGGACATTCAAGCCATAATAAAAATCTAGGAGATAAAGAAATTATGTACAAATAATATTTAGATAGTCCGTATGACCAGAACACCTTGAGAAGCAAATTTGACCCTTATTTCAGTATATCCATGAGTTATCTGCCTTCAGGCATAGCCTTTGGGGCGTTTGCAACTGCTTTGAAGATACCTGTCGTTATTACTATCGTCCTCTCTCTGTTCGTTTATTCAGGGGCAGTACAATCAGCATTTCTGGGTTTTTGGGTGACTGGATTTGAACCTTTCTCGATGATCCTAACGGCATTTCTCCTGAACCTGAGGCATACCTTCTATGGCCCACACATTGAATCCGAAAGAAACGACATCAAGCCTAGCAATGTCCTAACCATAGGTCCTCTTCTTACTGACGAGGTTTACGCCCTGTCTGTGTCACCCCTTTCCCCTGACAAGAAGAATGTCTTATCTCTTGCAATATTCGCGTATGCGAATTGGGCTGCCGCTACGACCACAGGAGCTTTTGTTGCTGGAATAGCTCCGACCAGAGTCCTTGACATACTGCTGATCGCACTTCCCACTTTATTCCTTGGTCTCCTTGTACCCAGAGTTAAGTCTAATTATGCTGTGGTAACCGCCATCTCCGCAGGCATTATTGCAGTGTCTGGTAGGCTGCTGCACCTTCCTGCATTTTTCATTATAATACCAATACTGGGCGGAGTTATCATAGGTTACGCTTGGAAGAGATATGAGGAGGCCAACAAGCTATGAATACAATCCTCGTTATAGTTGTGATAATTCTCGCTCTTCTGAGCATTTCTCAACGTGTGTTGCCATGGATTTTCTACTCAAGATTCAAGGAGAATAAAACGATCGAGAACCTATTTGATTTATTTGCGATTTCTGCCTTCACATCACTCTTCGTCTATAATGTTCTCATTATTACGCCCTTAACAATAATTGCACTGGTGGCTGCTTTTGTTGTGGCACTTAAGACGAGAAACCTGCCACTCACTATAGTTACTGCGATTCTCGTTGCGTCATTTACCCTCTTGATCTGATCTGTACGCACGTTGAAAGGCACCCATGTGTCAACGACATGGAAAATTAAGGCAGTTCCTGAGGTAGATGTTCTGATTTTCTTTCCCTGACGTACCTTTCGACTGTAATACCGAGGATAGACCCTACCATGATTACGCTACCTATTATGACAAACTTACCGAGAATCTCATGAAGGAAAAGTACTGAAGTGAGGGCAGCAAAAACTGGTTCACCAACAAAAATAACTCCAGCTGTAGTTGGGTCTACAAATTTCAGCGCTATCGTGGACACGTAGTATGCAAAAACGCTTCCGAATATTGCTGTAAAAACTATCGCAAAAACCACATAGTCATTCAAGGTAAACAGATTTCCAGGCATGAATGGTATCATTAGGCCAGAGAAGATTGAAACAGCAAACAGCTGGTAGAATGTAAAAGAATAAGAATCAAGAGATTTTGAGTACTTGGACACATAAACAATCTGTATGGCGTAAACAACAGCACACAATAGCGTAAGTAAGTCTCCGATCTTATTGCCAAAACCTCCTGATGGGCTGTAGGAAAGAAGGATTAAACCAAAAAAGGCAGTCCCTGAGGCGAGAACATCAACACGCGTTATCTTGTTTTTAAGATATAGGAAAGAAATGATCGGGAGCAGAATAACATAAAGACCAGTTATAACGCCTGAGGCAGCTGCAGTGGTGTAATCTAGACCAACGGTTTGAAAAAAATACCCAAGAAACAGCAAAAATCCTGCTATTAAACCGTATTTGATGTTGTCAGGTTTGAGTAAATTGTGGCTCTTCTTCACAAATATTAGCATCATAGCAGACGCCAAAGCAAACCGTATTGCAAGAAAAGGTGCTGGACTGATGTAGTCCAGTGCCAGCTTTATAATTGGAAACGTGACACCCCAGAAAAATGTCACGATTAGTAGCATAACTATGAAAAAAAGCTTTCTTTGCATTCTGGCAGATGATACCGGCTGAATATTACTAGTTTGTCAAAGAACAAAGTGTGATTTAGGAAATCTGTTGGGAAATGGCTGGACTATCCATAGTGAGGGAAAGCATCAGATAGGTGGATGACCGATTACATTTCCATGTCACGATCTGGGGAGCAGAGGAGGTTATTAAGAAAATGTTAAAGAGGTATCAATTCAAGGATGCCCATAAAACGGTAGCCCCCTTAACATAGGTGTTGAATTTTTAAAGTCTTATTTGCTATTGTCAATTCACCTATTATAGACTTCAATTCCTCTATTTTTTAATCAATGACTGTTCTACCGTGTACTTGCTCTGCTCCATCGCTGCCGTCCAGCAGAAAGGAATTCAATTCGACATGTAAACTGCAGAGGAAGCCACAATATGATATGGAACTTAAAGAACGCATTTCAGATATAGCGACAATTGACCCCAGAAAACAAGAAGATTATAAAAGATATTATTTTCTCTTAATCATAATTATCGCAACAACCGCGCCTACGACAGCAACCGCTGCAACTGCACCAATGACAATGTAGAGATCTGTGTTCGATGAAGGTGAAGGTTTCTTCGGTGGTGGAGTCGTAGAAGATACTGAGGAGAACGTTACAGATACAATAGTTGATGTTCCGTTCACTGTTAACGATCCTGAAGGCTGAGATGGTTCATAGATCTTGTTGGATGTCGCTATTGTGTAAGAGTATGTTCCGTTAGAGAGTGAGAAGGAGTATGATGATCCTGAGATTGCTCCAGAATCGTGAACTGTACCGTTGCTTTCTGTTATGTTCACGTACCATGTAGATCCAGAGGGAAGACCTGATTCTATGAAAGTAATTGGGCGTGTCACTTTAGAGAATCTTATGGAATCAGAGACTGGTTTACCATTTACTGTAAGGAATCCTAAACTTGTAGATGGTGTGAATACATGATTTGATGTCGCTATTGTGTATATGTATGTTTCATTTGGTTCAGAGATGGATATATTTCTTGTTGTGGATGAGAACGTTTGGCCATTGCTGAGATTCAGATACCATGTCGATCTAGATGGGAGACCCGATTCTGTGAAGGTTACCTTGTATGTCACTTCAGTGAAGTTTACGAGCACTGCCAATGAAGTACCGTTGACCGTAAACAAT
>JAKAYB010000008.1 GCA_021826925.1 Thermoplasmata archaeon
GAAAAAGCACTCCTACGATTACTTCATGTTGAAGCTGTAGTAAATTTAATAAATATTTATCAAAGAAACTATCAAGCCTTTGTTTTTACATTCTTGGATTCAATACTTTTGGATTAAAAACAAGAGATATATGACATTAACTTAGCTTTATTGGGTATATCTGTTATTAATAAGGTAAATTCAGTAAACGAATATTAAACCCATAAGAATATGGAACACATCACAAGCTTAAGGAAGTCAAAGCAATATGCAAGTAAGAAAATCCAAACTATCTGCTTACCTTGATACATTATTAAAAGATCAAGCAAAGAAAGAAAAAGCTAATGATATCATTAATAAGTACATAAACGCTATAAGAGACGGACATAATTATGGTTATCTGAAGCAAATCGAAAAAGTCCAGTCCCATGTATTTGATCTATTATTTGAGATAGCAACTGCAAGGATAGCAATTTCAAAGAAATTTCGCAACTGGAACAGATTTTGGGTCGATAAGTACCTGGCAAGTTACTCGACTCCAGAATCCATTGCTGAATATAGAACAAAGAGACTTGACGGACATGAGGTCCTTGATATAGGTTCTGGATCCGGTATCCAGGACTTAATCTTCTCAGAACACGGAATCAAAACAGTAGGAGTGGAAAAAGATCCCGTAAGGTACCGTTATTGCCTACTCAATAAGCAGGAGTTTAGAGAAAATGAGACAAAATTTATTCATGGGGACGCTTTAGAATTAAATCCTGAAAAAATTGTGAATGAAAACACTGTAGTTTTTTCGGATCCTGTACGACCAGTAAATGAAACTGAGCGCTCTCTTCAAACTTTAATTCCGTCTCCTACAGTTGTTTATAAAATTTTTAAAGACTATTGTCCAAATTTTGTCTTTGACCTTCCTCCTCAAATACACAGAGACAAAATTACCATTGATGGGGAGACGGAGTATATTTCAATAGACGGCAATCTTAATCGCCTCTCATTATACACAGGGAAACTCTCAAAGAGCAAAAGTTCAGCTGTAATGCTTCCATCAGGGAAAACTATCAGTGGTGAACCCGCAAACTTCAATGAAGTTGAAGGTGAGTTAGAAGATTATGTTCTGTTACCGGATATCTCTTCTTCTTATGCGGGCTTGACCTATAAAATTTCGGAACTTTATCCTGTTACATTTTTGACCTCTGATAAAAGGAGGGTGTTGTTCACATCGAAGGAAAAGGTACATGACTTCTTTGGAGAACAGTACTTTGTACTTGGAACCACATTCGATTTGCTTGATCTTAAAATATATAAGGAAAATGATGTTGGAAAGATCTATCCCAGATTCGGACTAAACGACAAAGAGTATTACGAGATTAAAAATAAGATTGAAAAAGAACTTAAAGGAACAAAGGACCTGTATGTTTTTAGGCAAAGAGACCGGTATATCCTTTGCTTAAAAATCTAACAAGTTGTGGAATTCATCTGAGAATACAAAATATAATAACGAAAGGATTATTTTATTCTCTTAACTGAAGGAATAAAATTTAACTTGTTTCAAGACATTTATCTTTTTATAGCTGCAAGAATTACTATGGGAAAATGTTAGAACTGTATTCAAAAGCAAAGTTACCTACTGTTTATGGTTTGTTTGAAATTTATGCTTTCAAATGGGACGGTGATGACAAGGAAAATGCCGTCCTTGTAAAAGGGGACATAATGGGTCAACAGGACATACCAGTTAGAATACACAGCGAATGCCTCACGGGAGATGTATTTAGTTCTCAAAGATGTGATTGCCATGACCAACTGGTTCATTCACTTTCTTACCTTGGATCTCAACCAAAAGGTTTGCTAATATATTTAAGGCAGGAAGGACGCGGTATAGGACTTCTCAACAAAATAAAAGCATATAGTTTGCAAGAGATGGGTTATGATACCGTTGAAGCCAATTTGATGCTTGGTTTTCCAGCTGACACGAGAGATTATTCCTTTGCCGTTGAAGTCCTGAAGTATTTCAACCTGCATTCCATCAAGCTTCTTACAAATAATCCAGACAAAATAGAATTTCTTGAGAAAAACAATATTACCGTCTCTGAGAGGATTCCAATTTTAACAAAACCTACTCCGTATGATAAATTCTACCTGGAAACAAAAAAGATTAGGATGCGCCACCAGATATAATCTTTGGATGTGCGTGTGTTTTTTTTAACATACGCGAGAGAGAAACTTCGCTTCGCAAGAGAAGGAGAGAATGCATTATTTCCGTAAACATATTGCATTCTCCACCAGTAGAGAGGGGTGAGAGATATCATATCGTGTATTGTTTCATGCAAACATACACCCGTAAAGTAGGATAGCTTAGCGTGGTGTACAGTTCCTTCGGGCGGGGAAGAAAATTCAAGCCCATGGAGATTCCACCGGAACCTCTTGGAATGGAAATCTCTATAGAAGAGCTGTAAGACGAGGACGCTGGATTTCATTGATATCTAAAATAATTTACTTTTTCAGGCTAAATAGCAATTGATAGGTTTTGTATTCAAAGCTGAATTTAAGTCCGAACAGAAGAATTTATAGAGTGTGAAATTACAGGTGAAGATTTTCAGCAAATGAATCTTCTCCATACAAAGCAATTGGTTCTTTTAAGAAACACTCGTCAAACAGCGACTCCCAATCATCGAGTTCTTCTCGCATCATTACTGCTCTCTTAGGAACTGAATCTGGAGGAATAACTTTCCACCCAGAGGCCGGATCATCCACATAATCAGTTTCCAGTAAAAATTTGCCTTTACATTTGCTGATTTCCCTTACATTAGACCTAGAGGCAAGTATAGATTTTTGTATTTTGGTGTCAAGGCATAGATCAAGAGGACTTGCGTGGTGTTTTACAATCCTATCTAGTCCGATACCTGTATCTAGAGTCATTTTCTCAAGTCGCTTGTAGCCCTGAGAATCTAAATCTTCTGTATGAAGAATTAGTGGACAGTTAAGATCCTTGCACGTTAACATTGCATAGCTTATGATTTCATCAGAAGCTTCTATGATACTATCTGCAACAGGAAAATGAGGCCTACCAATCTCACCGATGGCATTGGCTTTTCCATCTAGAATATATTTTGCTGCAAGATCGATTCCAGCCTTCATATATTCCAAAGGATTCATTCCATGATCTGTAAAAAGAAAATAATCCATAGGATATGGACCAAGTGTAACTACGACATCTAGCGAGGTTTCTGATCTTATGATTCCTGCCATTTTCAAAGTTTGTTCATATATAGCCTCATATCTATTGGATAAAGGACCAAAATCTTCAGGCAAGTTAACGAGATTAAATGAATTTCCTCCGGCCTTGATGAACATATTTACGGCTTCCATGAACCGCCCATTTTGTCGTAGGTGCATGTGATTATCAAACAGGATATAGTTGTTGTGAGACTTAATGGAAGTACTTGGCATTGGTGTGATATTTGTTGATAGTATTCAAACTTCTTCGCCTTCTTTCACCGTTGACACTTTTCCAGACCAGTCCGGGCATATTAAACATGTATTCATCTCACTTATGAATAATCCCATTGGACGACCGACATATTAAATAGTTAAATAGCAGATATACTGGCATTAACACAAGTTTCAAAAAAATATAGCACCTCATGTTTATTATCAGGAAAATGGCTTAACCATTGGGTTTTAGAAAGATAAAATGTATAATAGATGTAAAGTAACGTTTATATATCATCATATCATCACAAAGAAGAATGATCCAGATCTCTTCACTAACAAAATCCTATAAAAAGAACCAGCCTTCTGCTGTTAAAAACCTCAGTTTAGATATTGATGATTCAGAAATAGTTGGATTTGCTGGCCTAAACGGTGCAGGCAAAACCACAACAATCAGAGTTGCCTGCGGTATCATATTTCCTTCTTCCGGAAGAGTGAGCATTGACGGTAAGGACATAGTTAAGGAAAAAGTACAGGCATCAAAGAATATAGGATGGGTACCTGAACTTCCAAACTTTGAGCCGAACGGTAGAGCAGTGCCGCTCCTGAAATATTATGCCGGGTTCTATGGTATTTCCTCATCTGATGCGGAATCGAGGGCAGAAGAACTGCTCAAGAAATTCTCTATCTGGGACAGCAGAAAAAAGAAGCTTAAAGATTATTCACAAGGCATGAAGAAACGATTTGCCATAGCCGCAGCAATGATGGGTGATCCTAAGAACTTTCTTTTCGATGAAACCCTTAACGGTCTTGATCCAGAAGGGGTGAGGGACATGAGGAACCTCATGGTCAACCTCAGGAATGATGGTAAGGCGGTATTCCTCTCCTCGCACATTCTCAGCGAGCTCGAAAATGTAGCCGATAGGATCGCCATAATAAGTAGGGGCGAATTGATAAAGGTTATAGAGAGATCGGAACTCTCAAACCTGGGAAGCTCGTTTATAGAGATAAATGTCCAGAATCCAGACGATAAGGTAGAATCAATGTTGGAACCATACGGAAAGGTGGAGAGGAGTGGCAATATCTATTATATAAGAAATCTCAAGATCAACGCGAACGAGGGATATAAGATAAATCAAACACTCGTTTCCAGCAAGTATAATGTTATATCTATGTCTGTTAAATATGAAGGTCTTGAAGATTACTTCCTTAATTTGGTGGGTGCCGGTAAATGAGAGATTTCCTATACGACTTGAAGAGAACGCTTACAGGAAAATTCACCATAATCATGATCGTTTTGGTCATACTGCTGAGCATAGGTATGGCATACGTTACTGTTACAGTATCCCAAAGTCCATCTTCCGCTCCACCTTCGGCCGTGTCTCATGTTCTTCCTGATATATATCCAGTTAAGGGAGGGTATAAAATCGTAGACTATGCAGTGAATGGGTACGGTCAACCAGTACCTCACCTTGCGGTGAGTTCTTACGTCTTTAGTTTTAATGGGAGTTCCTCTTCCAAAACGGTACTAGCGCGCTTAAATGGCACTACAGATAGCTCGGGATTTGTCTCTTTCTCATATAATACTGATATGCGTGAAGTAAACTACTCTTACAGTGCATATTATCAATATGGGTCTGTTACCGTAAACAGTACTGCATTTTTTGACACCTATCATTCAAATGGAAAAAATGCCACGTTTTTTTCATCTGGTTTTTATCATTCTAATGGTGGCGGACCCATCAGTAATATTAGCCTCTTACCCGATTATTTGTACGTGATACCTGTTTCTAGTACCACATCAAAGGAACCCACGAACTTTCTTATATATTACGCTGGACCAAACTCAACGGCAGTGCCAACTATGAAAGTTTACTTCAATTATACTAACTACATCTCCATTTCTGCAGAAACCAATTCAAACATGACTTATCTTAAGACGATTACTGGAAGAAACGCCACTATCGTAACAGTCCCATTAAACAGTAGTGCAAATAACAAGGATATCAATGTTGGAGTATTTGCATCGAATGATTCTGCTATGGGCATGGGCTTTATTCCATATTCAGTGATTAACTCAGCCTTAGTTATAACAGAACTGCTTCAGCTCCCTTACGAATTCTTAATTCCCATATTGGGAATCTTTTCTGCCTATTTCTATTACAGCAAAGACAAAGCTTCCGGAGTGTTGGAGTCTATAATTGTTCGACCTGTTACTAAGGGACGACTATTTGCATCCAGATTCACAGCGGGAGTAATATCTTTCTTTGTAGCGCTCATAATCTCGCTTGGATTTGTCGACCTCGTTGTCTTACACTACACCGGATCTGCACTCTCATCTGGAAGTTTCTTTAGTATACTCCTAAGTTATTTTGCTACTGCTATAGCTTACTCTGGCATTATATACCTTATATCGCAATTCGTAAAATCGCAAGGGGCAATAATAGGTATAGGAATAGGCCTGTTCTTTCTGCTTGCAATTTTCTGGGGGGATATAGCCTTCTTATTGCCTTTTGTGCTGCGTGTAAACTTAGCGGTTCCAGGTGCTTATAGTATAGTTATTGCCCTTTCCTCTATTTCGCCTTCGTTCATTCCGACCATGAATACTTACCTCATGAATGGCTTATATACCGGCGACGGTGTTTCATTAGGATCACTCTTGTTCGTCGGCTTAGTATGGGCAATAATTCCAGCAGTGGCCTCGTTTCTCCTTGCCAGGTCCAGGGATTAATTACAAAATAATTTTTACTTTTTTTGACTACCAAAATTTTTTCCATAAAACAAAATATGATTAGGGAATTATGTATAATGGAGTGTGTTTGTAGATCATAGTTTCTTTGGATTTGCTAGATTTGGTACCATCGATGATAAGGTAGAGTACCCTGCGCTACTCATTCGCAACAAGCATATTTCATACAACGATTCAGTACTAAATATTCTTGGAGAAAAACATACTCTTACTCTGCAGTTTGACATGCTACTCAGAGGGAATCCATCTAATGCGCTGATTCCATTGGGAGATTATATAATAATACCGAACGGAGCACAGTTGCTGCTTCGAGCCAAAGATATTATAAATACGATAAACGCCGTGAGAGACAAGTACGGATATTCTAAATTAATATATCTTCAAGGGGTTTCCGATCCTTACTTGCTCCCCATACTTGTCTACATGGGGGTATCTCTTTTTGATAGCAGTTTGTTTGAATTACGCGGACTGAAAGGTGAGAAGTTCACACCCATAGGTATAGTGAAAACAAACGCAGACGCAAGCAAGGAAAATCTTAATTTCTGCAATGACCTACTCAAATCTATTTCCATTTCCATAGAAAATGGTATTTTGAGAGACGTTGTTGAAAGATTCCAGTTCTCAAACAAAGCAAGCGAGATACTTAGAATCCTAGATTCTAGATTTTACAGCTTATCTGAAACTTATTTCCCAAGAAGAACTCCAAGGATCTCTGCATCATCTCTAGATTCCTTGAACAGACCAGACCTAGTTCGCTACAGAGAATATATATCCAGGAGTTATCGGAGACCTCGAGGCGAGAGGATAGCTTTGCTTCTTCCTTGTTCTGCCAGAAAGCCATATTCCACTTCCAAGAGCCACAAAATGATCATCAATGCGCTTGGAAGGTTAAGGCCATACGTACATGAAGTGATCGTTACATCCCCTGTTGGACTTGTTCCAAGGGAGTTGGAAGCTACATATCCTCCTGGATTTTATGATATACCAGTCACTGGGAATTGGTTTGAAGAGGAAAAGGAGATGATAGGTTCGATGTTAATTTCTTTCTTTAAAAATAATAGCTATACGCGTACAATATCATTTGTTACTGAGGATCTCGACTTCATAAAGGAATTCCTTCCAGCTGGAAATGTATTCATAAGGTGGGATAAATCCAGTAATGACTCCCTAGTTGAACTGGTGAACTCCATAAAGGAGATAATAAATACAGAAAATCTTCAACTAATACGATATAATTTTGCAATGGAAAAGTACATTCAGATAGCAACCTATCAATTCGGCGAATGGATTGAACCCTACTTAAAAGATGCAAAGATAAAAAGGATCTATAACAGCGATATGTTGATTCTTGATGGTGATCCTGTCTTAGTATACAATGAAAAACTCGGAAAATTTACCATCAACAAACGTTCTGCACAATGGTTTTTGGAAAATAAGAAATTCTGCGTTGAAATAGATGATTTCAAACCAACTGCTAATGTTTACCCCGTTGGAATCCTTAACGCGACAGAAGATATAAGACAGGAAGATGAAGTGGTTCTGCATTACAAGGATGAAATAAGAGGAGTCGGTATTGCAAAGATGCCGATAAATGCAATGAAACAGTTAAAGAAGGGTACGGCTGTAAAAGTAAGAAATTAAAAATTAAGATAATCCCTCTGATTGATCAAGAAATTTTATAGTAACTAAGCATTATAGAACGATTGAAAGATCAACAAATTCTGATAAAAAATGCTACGATAGTAACACAAAATGAGAGAAGAGAGATCATAAAAGGCAACATTGCGATCAAAAAAGGCAGAATAGATTATATCGGGAATGAGGAACCAGATACAGAAGCAACAATTGATGCGACGAACAAGATCGTTATACCTGGCTTTATAAATACGCACTGTCATGTTGCGATGACTCATATGCGCGGGAAACTCGATGACATTAAGCTTTCTGAATTTCTGGAAAGAACATTCAAAATGGATGCGGAGAGGAGCAAGGAAGGATTATATAACTCATCTTTGCTAGGCGCTTTCGAAATGATAAATTCTGGGATCACATCTTTCCTTGACCTTTATTACTCTGAAGATGTGATTGCGAAAGCGGTGCAAGAATCCGGAATTAGAGGTTTTTTGGCCTGGAACACGCTAGATAGCGATAAGACAACGCAGAAAGGCGATCCTCTGTCAAATGCAGAGCACTTTATAAAGTCCATGAAGGACATGGATCGTGTACACCCATCAATAGGAGTTCAGGGCGTGTATGTTGCTTCAGATGAAGTTTATTTGAAAGCCAAGGATATTTCTGAAAGATACAATACAATTATACACGGACATCTCTCAGAAACGAGGGAGGAGGTGTATAATTTCACTAAAACCCACAACGGGGAACGACCAGCAGAACACCTTGATAAGATAGGATTTCTCAATGATCGTTTCATAGCGGCACACTGTGTCTGGCTTACACTGAGAGAAGCGAAGGAACTGGGCAAAAATAAAGTTGGTGTGTCATGGAATTCGATTAGCAATGAATTTCTTGGAACAGGAGGTATACCACCAATACCTGAATTAAGAGATAACGGCGCGATAATCTCACTTGGAACAGACAGCAGTGCCAGCAACAACGCGCTGGACCCGTTCCAAGCGATGAAGTTTTCGGCACTCTCGCTCAAAAATGACAGATGGGATCCATCTGTAGTAAAGGCCCAAGACGTATTGGATATGGTGAACATTAATGCAGCGAAGAGCCTTAGAATGCCTGATCTTGGGTCCATAGAGGTTGGAAAACTAGCAGATCTTGTTCTCCTAGATAGACATAATCCAAAGATTTTCGGGCTGTCCGATAGTGAGATCATATCTGGAATTGTTTACTCAGCGGACTCTTCCTGTGTATCCGACGTTATTGTGGATGGGAAGATAATAAAGAATGATTTTAGACTTCTCAATTTCGATCCTGAATATTTTATGGGAAAGGAATTCGTGTAACGGAACCTGTGAAATTGCAGATAATATTTAAATATAGAATATATACCTGTTCGATAGTATGAGTTGGCAAGAAGCTGAAGTAAGGGAGTTAAAAGTTGGCAGATACATGCTGATTGATGATGCTCCTTGCAAGATAGTTGAGATTACGATGTCCAAACCGGGAAAGCACGGTGAAGCTAAAGGAAGGATAGTGGCTATCGGGATTTTCGATAACCAAAAGCGGAGCGTTGTCTACCCCGTTAAGCATAAAGTCAAAGTTCCGATAATAGAGAAAAAGAATGCACAGGTTCTCTCTGTGACTAACAAGGAAGCACAGCTAATGGATTCCGAAACCTTTGAAACGTTCTTGGTTCCACTTTCCGATGAGGAACTTGGGAAAGTTACCCCAGGTACGGAGATATCTTATTGGGAAGCGATGGGAAAACGAAAGATCATGCTTCAGAATTGAGTGATTTTTTCTCCTTTAGAAAAATTGCTGATGCGACCTCCCGGTATGAAAGTGCGAAGTATGTGATATTTGGCGTTCCATTCGACGGAACTTCTTCATTTCGGAGAGGTTCGCGCCTTGCTCCTGACAGTATCCGACTTGCGTATGACAATTTAGAATCTTATGAATTTAGTTATGGGATAGACTTAACCTCTTCAAGAATTTGTGATCTGGGAAACATTTCTGTCACAGAAAGCGCATCAGAAGTTGTAGATTCGGTACAGACCGTAACGCAGATGATATTTTCCGACGGAAAGATACCGATCATGCTTGGTGGGGAACATTCAGTAACAGTGGGTGCAGTCAGAAATCTTAAAGACGCCTCGATGATCATAATAGATGCGCATTCTGATTTCAGGGACGAATACATGGGCAACCCGCTCAACCATGCATGTGTCACGCGTAGGGCTCTCGAAATCCTAGGGAAGAACAAGATCTGTTCAATAGGAACTAGATCTGTCTCGAAAGAAGAAAGGGAAAGCAAATTATGGAATGACGTAACATTCATACCTGCTGCTAAAGTCAAGAAAGAGGGAATTGATAGAATAATAAAGGAAATTGATACTTCAGCGGACAGGATATATTTTTCAATAGACATAGATGGAATCGATCCAGCCTATGCACCTGGGGCTGGAACTCCAGAGCCTTACGGACTTATGGACACTGACGTAAGATCGCTAATTGACCATTTCTCGGAGAGAATCATTGGATTTGACATAGTCGAAATTACACCAGTTTACGATAATGGGAATACATCTATGCTTGCAGCTAAATTGATACAGAATTTCATTGCAAGCAATGAACAAAAAAGCAAAACGTAATTGTTTTTTTATGCAAAGGAAATATTACAGGGATTTCAAAAATGGAAAAATCAAAGACCTATTTTACCAGCAATTTCCTTGCCTTTAGTAACTTCTATTTTACACGGAGTAGGCAACTTTATGGCAGCCTTATGAAGTGCTTCTCTCAAAACACTCGCCTTATCTGCCGTCGTCCTTGCCACCATAATTATATCCCCAAATTTCACTCTTGCTGCTGTTCCAACGGGCCTGCCAAATGCAGCCCTCATTCCACTTGAAATTCTGTCTGCTCCGGCCCCGGTTGCCATTTTATGTTCACGAATGACCTGATGAGGATAGGGCCTTATTTGGAGATAATACCCGGCTTCCCCGGTAGCCTCAATCATCTTTCTGTTGACAGACACTCTTGCAGCTTCAAGTGCAGTATGGCGAATCTGGCAGGATTCCTTAGCTATCAACCTTAATTCAATCTCAAAATCCCTCTTCTGGTTACCCTGAACGAAATTTGTGATCTTGGAGTAGGGTACTCCTCCCATGAACTCACGCCTCGTGTAGGCAGGACCACTAATCTTTGTGTACATTCTAGCAGGTTTTGTGACCATTTCTATCTTCCTGTGTAGCTTTTCTCAATATATATAGTAATTGGTGTTGTTCAACGGTTAGCTTATTGTGTGATATTTTATTACATTTTTTGAGTCCTTTATCGTTTACAAGTTTGAAGAAATTTTCATACGTGAAGATCACTACCTAATCTAAGATCTCTTTGAACGATACTCATATAAATTACCAATCTAAATGAAGTGCCCATTTTCATGTAAATAGTGCAATAAGTGAAATTATTATATTTAGTATAATAATACTTAGCAATGGAAAAGAAAAAGCTCATCGACGTGGCACATGTTTCTGCGCGTGGATCCTCGTTTAGAATTACATTACCAAAAAAGATCGTTAAAAAATTAGATCTAAAAGACGGGGATATTGTTGGGTTTTACGATGATAGTGGGGTTAAGCTTAGCAGAATGGACTGATTTCAAATTCACAAATAATCTAAGTCTTGAATGTAACACAATTAAAGACTAAGAAAATTAATTAAACGTGTGAAAATGCCGAAATGTTATGATGAGCATATCAGAGGCAATGAAACCGGAAATGATCGGAAAGACCGTTCAACTCCATGGATGGGTATATAGAATAAGATCAAGCGGAAAATTATCCTTTATAATTCTTAGAGATTCGACAAATATAATTCAGTTACTTGCAAGTGCTGATTCATTGGGTTCGGACGCATACAGAGAACTATCATCTTTGACTGTTGAGAGCAGCCTTGAAGTCACGGGAACTGTCAGGGATGATAAACGTGCTGTTACTGGTTATGAGGTCGCGATCAAGACGTACAGAATATACCAGAAAAACGAGATGTTCCCAGTATCTAAGGATCTCGGAGAAGAATTCAAACTTGACAACCGCCACCTTTGGTTGAGAAGCAGGGAATTTACGGCCATGCTGAAGGTCAGATCTACAGTGTTCAAGGCGTTCGCTGACTTTTACTACAACGAGAACTATTATCAGGTCCAGGCACCAATGATGGTTGCAACTGCCACAGAAGGTGGGTCGACACTATTCAAGGTCCCTTTTTTTGGTGAAGAGGTCAACCTTACGCAGAGCTCACAGTTCTATCTTGAAACGTTCATATTCAGCCTTGAAAGGGTATTTACGATAGCTCCTAGTTTTCGCGCAGAAAAATCAAGGACCTGGAGGCACCTAACCGAATACTGGCATGCTGAGATGGAAGCAGCATGGCTCAACAACGAGGATATGATGAAGATAGAAGAGAGGATGATAGAGTATATAGTGGAGGAGGTGCTTCGGAACAATAGGCCAGAACTCGAACTGTTGAAACGCGACATCGGTGTGCTCGAGAACATCAAAGTTCCATTTGAACGGATCAAATATTCAGAACTTATAAAGAAGGCCCAGGATTTCGGAATGAACCTGAAGTATGGGGATGACCTTGGAGCTGATGAAGAACGTGGGATAATGAATCACTTCCAAAAACCAGTATTTATAACTGATTATCCAACTTCACTAAAAGCATTCTATCACAGACAAAATCCAGAAAATCCTTCTGAGATACTTTGCCACGATCTTCTAGCTCCAGAGGGTTATGGCGAGATTATTGGCGGCGGAGAAAGAATATGGGAGTACGACGAACTTGTCCGAAGAATAAAGGAAAGCGGAATGAATCCTGACGACTACTATTGGTATGTTGATCTCAGGAAGTACGGAAGTGTTCCGCATTCCGGATTCGGCCTTGGTCTCGACAGGTTAGTTATGTGGATATTACACCTTCCTGACATAAAGGAAGCGATACCGTACCCCAGGACCATAAGGAGAACAAAACCATAGATTGCAGTTCAATGCAAACAATTATTCTTTATTTTGCGTTTAGGTTTCAGTTATCAGGGAAGTGATAAAATCAAGAATCTCAGCATATTTGCATACGGACTAGATGAATTTACCCGCGTGCTCTCTAAAAAAGGAACGGAAAGTGACATAACGCTATCCAACAGGAAGGATGATAACGGCATATTTACTTTCCTTACTCCTTCCAGATTTCCGGAAAAAGTCTCTTCCCTCACTGATTCGATATATCCTTCTGATATTGCAATTTTAAACGGAGACCACATTTCAAAAGATCTTGGCGAGGTCATCGTGGCTCTCGATCTCATGAAAAAAACGAGCGGCTATTTCATAACTGGCGATTCCAAAAATATCGACATACTGAGGAGTATAACAAAGAACACTTCATTGTCAAACTACAAGTTTTTTTCAGGAAATCCGATGGAATTCCTATCAGAATTAAACACTGTCGAGCATAAACCAATGTTCAGCAATACCACTGTGATGATAGATCATTTCTTCAAGGTAAAGAGCGTTGGAGTTGTCGCTTTGGGTTTTGTGCTTGGTGGGAAAGTAGAAAAGCACCAGGAATTGAACTTATCATATATTGACAAGAAAGTTCAAATCAAATCGATACAGATGCATGATGAGGACGTTGATTCGGCGGATAGTGGTTCGAGAGTGGGCCTTGCACTCAAGGGTTTGGAAGTTGAGGAACTGGAAAGAGGCATGGTACTTTCGGATCATGAATTTAATTACGTGAAGGAATTTGACGGCAAGTTTGAGCCACACCCTTCCTTGAAGCAGCCTGTAGACGACGAATTCGAATTCTTCGTCTCCGACGAGATGAGATACCAGAGAGGAATGCTTGATAGGGGAAAGGCCTCGATCCAGACGAAATTTCTTAAACTGAATGACAGTTTTGTCGTTTCAATACTTCAGAGAACCCCTAGGATTTGTGGGCGGATGAAAGTTTCCTGATATTCTCAATCTTTCTCTGTATCAGATCCTTCGTGCCTATATCGTGACGCACGTAGTATTCGCCACGGATACGATGAAGGTTTTTTTCTACGATTTCCGAAGCTTCTGGTATGCTGTCACCTATGGCTGTTATTGCAAGAGCCCTTGAGGAGGTCATCTCAACCTTATCCATTGTCCCGGATACAGATGAATAATAGAGCAGTGGGTTCTCAAGGTTTGGATCCCATTCTATATCGAGACTCCCCGGCTGTGGGGAAACACCGTAACCCTTTGGAACAATATATTTTACTACAGTCGATTTCTTGAAGAATTTGGCCTGGTTCCTGAGATTTCCATCCGCAATGGAAAAGAGGACATCAGTGAAGTCGCCATCAAATATGGTGAGTACATTCATGGATTCCGGATCGGCAAATCTCGCATTTATCTCTATAACCCTGGGTCCGTCTGGTGTTTCCATGAACTGCCCGTATATAACGCCCCTGAACGTATTGTTTGATTTTCGCATAGCAGATATTATGCTCTTCAGTATCTCCAGTGCACTATCCCTGCTACTGCCTTTTATGAATGGCAGCAGGTGATCGAAATCACTGATCGAACCCATGCCACCTGTATTTGGACCGACATCACCTTCGAATGCCCTTTTGTAGTCCTGCGCTAATGGCATGGGCAAAACGTACTTTCCATCAGTGAATGCCTGGAGAGAGAATTCTTCTCCGTACAATTTTTCCTCTATGAGGACGGAACTCTCCCTCTTTAATATTTCACGGGCATAGGTTATAGCTTCGTTCTTTCCCGAGAGATGCTCCCCCATTACCTTGACCCCTTTCCCTCCGGTAAGACCCAGAGGTTTCACAGCGAACTCCCCATCGTTATCTTCAAAGAATTTTAGCAGTGCGTCGTCGCTGTCTATAAGCTGATAATTCAGGTTTCCTGGGATGTTATTGTTTTTCAGAAGTTCCCTCATGAAATATTTTGATGTTTCAAGCTGAGCCGCACTTTGCGATGGTGACGCAACCTTTATCCCCGTGTTTTCAAGGAAATTAACGAGTGGAGTGTTGAGAACAGGATCTGGGCCAACAAAGACCAGGTCGATATTCGACTTCTTGGCCAGGGCCACTATGGATGAATAATCCAACTCGTCCATAATATGAGTCTCAGCACTTAATCTATAAATTGAAGGGTTTTTGTGCTTCATAACCGATATAAGTGTTGATCCTGCTTCGACGATCTTCCTGGCAATTGCATCTTCTCTGCCACCTCCACCTATTAACATTATCCTTTCCAATTTTATGCACCTGAAGGTATCTGGACTAACTAAGTACCAATATAACAGAGATATGTATAAAATTATCAGCTTTGTTAGAGATCTAGAGATCGAGTAGCGTAAAGCACGCTAAAGATATAGCAGAGATATTTACAGTGCCTTTCAAAAAACTAACACAATCAATTTCCTGATTCATTCGGGTTTCCAGGGTCGACAGAGCTAACGGTGCCCGATGCAGGCGGGATTGAATTTCCGTCCCCTTCTGTTATTTTATCCTCGGATGATGCCATCTTCTTAAGAGATTTTTTGTCTATATTGAAGTAGCGGAAAAATTCCTTCGTGACAGAAAATAATTCTGTGTTCCTGTATTTCTTTGCGGAAAGGAGTTTCCTTGACTCTAATCTTTGCAGGGTCTCGCGTGATTTTTCGCCAAACCTTTGGATAATGTCCCCCCTTATACAGTTATCGTTGGCGGCAATGAATCCTAGTATGCTTATTTCAGTCTTATCAAGCTCCCTCCTGGCAACAGGTATTACTAAGTCAGAGAATTCTGGTTTAAGTTGAAGTTTATAACGTATCCCAGTCCTGACGATGCACAGGGAGGTTTTTCTGTTATTATATTCCCTTATTAATTTTTTCAATGCACTGGCAACAGATGCCCGATCCTCCTTCAAGGCAAAGGCTATATCATCCGCAGAAAGTGGATTTTCAGAAGCATATAATACCGCTTCTATCTTTTCGCCCAGGTCCATGTTACGTAATAGGTTCACTATATTATTAATCCTTAGTTTCCAAATAGAGTAAATGAAATTAAAATACGAGTTTTTGATATGACCTCATGTCCACTGATGTAAAGGTTGGTGATTCTGAAGATAATGTTTCGGGCACTGGAAAAGCTCAGATCAATACTGATTTGAAGCCGTCTGCAATGTTTTACATCTGGTTTGCTGCCAATCTCACGATTGGGGATTTTGCTATTGGTTTCATTCCAGTATCTCTTGGAACTCCTCTCAATCTGTCGATACTGGCCCTTGTTTTAGGTAACGTGACAGGCGGTGCTCTCCTCTCTTACATGAGCATAGTTGGTGTCAGAACCAGAAAAATGCAGATGGCACAGAGTTTTGGACCATTCGGCGCCATTGGATCCAAGATCATGGCAGTTCTCCAGTGGGGAAATACGCTTGGATGGCTCACGGTAAATCTTGTATTGGCATCTTTCGCTATCGTTGTGATCTTTAAGAATCTCTATTTTGTGGTGCCTATCCTGCTTATTGCAGCAATAGTATTTGCCCTATCCTATTTTGGCCACAAAGCAATAAAGTCGTTTGAAACTGTCATGGCAGCAGTGCTTGGAATAATGTTTGCCGCGATCACTATTGAGTGGATTATTCACCCGTCAGGTATTGGTTCCTATCACCCACCTATTAGCTCAAGTACATTCATAGGCTTCGGTATAACAGTTGCGGCTTCCTTTTCATACATTATGTCATGGGGGCCCTATGCTTCTGATTACTCTAGATTTGTGACCAGAAAAAGACAAAAATCGACATTCTCCTTTGTCTTTCTTGGAAGTGTGCTTGCATCGTTCTGGGTAGAGATTCTCGGTGTGTTGATCGGCATCGCCTCATTTGCCTACCTCTCTTCACCCGATTTTAATCCTGCGACAGCACTTGCCAGATTCCTTGGACCATATTTTGTCCTCGGGATGGTTGCTCTCTTCCTAGGTGGACTTGCAGCAAATTCGATCAATCTTTACAGCAACTCATCGACCATTATGGTTATATCAAAAAAAGTCAGGAGAAATATAGGATTGATCATTGGCTCCGTTGCTTCTGTTTCCCTGGGAATCGTCGGATATTATTCATTCTACAGTTTTTATGAAACGTTCCTGTACATGCTGGACTACTGGATCACACCATGGCTTGCAATATTGATAATGCATTACTTTGTTGTAGCGAAGTGGGACGTGAACAGCATTCATGGAAAGAGGTTTACTGGAATGTTTTCATACGCAATAGCCATAATAATTTCCATTCCGTTCATGAGTCAAGCACCTTACTTCGTTGGCCCAATTGCGCACATATTTGGAGGCGTTGACATAAGTTATTATATTTCATTTGCCGTTGCCGCAATTCTTTACGTCTCACTGAACAGAAGGAAGATAACATATGCAGTTCCAAACCGAACGGAGGGATTCTAATGAGTGTTCTTTCAGATAATGAAATCCTTGATATGATCAATGGGGGTAATCTGATTAGCAAAGATTTTTCTTTGTCCTCACTGACGCCAAATGGGTATGACGTGAGAATTGGATCGATTAAGCTGCAGGAAAGGGTAGAGGATCACATCGAAGTTCCTGCTGGATCCGGATTCTATGTCTCCTCAATGGAATATTTCTCATTTCCCGATACAGTGATGGGAGAGATATGGATACGTTCCAGCTACTCGAGAAAGGGAATTATTGGATCATTTGGGGCGATAGATGCCGGTTTTTCCGGAAATCTGACCCTCTATTTTTATAATGCCGGTTCTTCGCCCATTGAGCTTCATTCAGGTGACAGAATAGCGCAGGTAGTATTCCACAGGCTTGAGCAGTCTGCAAAATCCAACTATGAGCAGAGATCTGGAAACTACCAATTCTCAAAGGGGATAACGCTGAATTCTGAAAAGGTGAAATGAATCGTGGACAAACCGGTTAAAATCCGTGTAACAAGAGTGTGCGACAGTGAAGTTGATTCAATTTTTGGCATAATTTCTAAATGGGAAGATCTACCTTTGTACTGGCACGGCATGAGAAACATAACGAAACAGGACGATGACACATTTCTTGTAAAGTTCGCTTTCCCTGGAAAATCTAGGATGAGATATGTCGTGAATGAGGCAGAAAAATCTTGCAGGGAAATTTACTCAAGTGGAGCTTTCAGGGGATTCAAAGATGTAAAAATAGAGAAGGCCCCGCCAAACAAGACAAGAATAAGTGTTGTCTGGGAAATAGAAATTTCTGCTGTTTTGAAAATAATGCGCGACAGGATGGTACAGCATCTTACTCTCGGCACTGAATACGCTTTAGACCGTATAATTGAGGCTACGGAAAAATTGTCTCCACCTGGGAGTCAACGGAGCACTGAATGAGCCGGCACTTCATATTCAAGCATTTCCTTGCTGCATTCCACATTGGGAAATATACGCTTTGCTTCATTATACAGCGTTTCTACAGAAGCATATCTGGGGCTGTAATGGAACAAAAAGAGCTTACCAACGCCCCCATCGCGGGCTATTTCAGCAGCCTGCCTTGAAGATGAATGACCGAACTCATTTACTGCAGGCTCCAGAGATGAATCTGTTGTAGTGTCATGTATAAGCACATCTGCTCCTTTGACGAATTGCTTCATTCCCTCCATTGGCCTTGTATCGCCAGTGTAAACGATCGACCTGCCTTTCTTTATTCCGGCTGATACCTGGTCCAGCGTAAAAATATTTCCTTCTACTTCTATCGAGCCCTTTTCCCGAAGTTCCTCCAGCTTTCTTGGAGGTACCCCGAGGCTGTCAGCCTTGTCACGATCTATTTTCACAAGATCGTACTCGCTTATCTTATAGGACATTGCCGGCACAGTGTGATCGTTCTTGAATGTAGTGATAGAAAACTTCTCAAAATCATATTTTTTATCATAATCAAGTTCATTAACAATTAGATCGAATTTAAGGTTGAAGTAACCGACATTAAATGCGTTAGAGAGTACTTTTATCGCTCCTTTCGGACCGAATACATTCAATGGCTTTTGACGATTATTAAACGACATGCTCTGTATCATACCCAAAATCCCAAGGAAATGATCTCCATGGAAATGCGTTATGAACACGTTGTCTATTCCCATGAATGAGATTGGGCTCTTCATTAGCTGCTTCTGTGTTCCTTCACCACAGTCGAAAAGATTTATTATTTCATCCACCTGCACCACAACGGCTGGGAGACCCCTACCTGGTGTAGGCCACGATCCACCGGTGCCAATGAAAGTTATCTTGAAGCTCGACGCCATATGGCGTAAACGCATTATGAGTAATTAATGCTAGTACCCTGAATTCTCTTCATGGCAAACGGGAGTTCCTCTATAGTCCGGACAGGCATAGATTTTCTGATAGAGTTCCACAGGAAAGAATCCACGCTGCAACCTGAGCCTACAAGATATGTTTCAATCCTGTGTTTAAGTTCTACGCCCTTTCTGTCGAAATCTGTTAATATAATAACCTCCTTATAGGATTTCCCCAAGGTCTCAGAAAAATCAAGCAGGCTATTTCCAGAGTTTACCTGAATTATCTCGCCTTCGAACGACAATTTGCGAAGGCTTGCCACATCATTTTTACCTTCCACAATGATTGGAGTTTTAAAATTTTTAATCTTATATTTTTCTAGAATTTTAAGAATCCTGTTTTCAGACATTGTCTGTCGTATAAAGTAAATTGAACTTACAATTTTAACCTTTCGTATGCCTTTCCAAATATATGGCCATTCTTTTCAAATGGAAGCAATTACTGTCTGCAGCTCAGATCGATTTGTTTATGTCGCAGTAACACTTGCGTATCGATCCATACCGATCTTCTAAGAGGTGATGTTATAAAGATGTTAATCCCAAAACCGCCTATTCTTCGCGTATTCCATCTCGCTGTTCAATATAGCGCGGATTAGATCATCCTCGTTCTGATGCCTAATTTCAAGCAATCTCGAAGCTGTCTCCGGACCTATTCCGCGGCCGGAAAGAACCATGATCGCGTATATACCGCGCTCCTTAACAAGATGAGCATTCTTTACTATCCTTCTTCTCCATTTTTCTCTTTCAGCAGGATCCTTTTCCTTGTCCATCATATTTTTTTCATATGACGAGAGAGAAGCTACCAGATAACTCCCGCAATTCGGACACTTTATCGAGGCAATGTCTTTTATCTTTTGTGTTCGCACATTTCCGCATGAAGTGCACAGAAGGACAACCTCATCATTAAGGAGCCTGTTCTTTATCGCTTCCAATATCACCTTTGTTGGCCTAAGTGGAGCAACTCTCTCAGAATAATGCGTGAGGAACTGTTCCGTTGACTCTGTAAAGGTGTCGGAAAGCGAAATCCTTACCGCTCCAGATATGAGTTTTCTAAGATATCCCTCAAGAACTCCAAGATCCATATAGTCAAAAACGAACTTTCGCACAGTATCGCTAAATAACGGCGAATCCGAATACGCGTCAACTATTTTCTCGAAACGCATCCTGCTTAGATCAGTATCATTGCTTATGACGCCGAATTTTCTGGCTTCGTAAAGAAATACGGAATTAAAAAACCGGGATCTCCTTGAAATTGCCGTAATGTAATCATACAAGGAATCGGGATTTATGCTTAGTACTATTCTCCTGACATCCTCGGCGCGGATCATCCTTGAACTGCGGAGATAGATGTGGTATGGGGAATAGTCCATTTCTACGCTTTCTCCGGTAATCCTTGTTATAGTGCTTGAGAGAATCTCCGCTAAAGCGAAGTTCCCTTTCGTGCCAAGCAGGATCTGAATGACAATCTCGTTTGATTTGCATTCAATGACAACGTTGTCAAAAGTAGCGAGATTATTTTTGTACCAACCCTGAAGGATGTTCTTCGACTTGCTGTCAAGAAATTCCGGAAGAAAATGCAGCTTCCTGTTTTCGGAAACTCTCATTGTGACATCCGTGAAAACAGGAATATCGTCTCCAGACCATTTTGGGGCAATCGCAGCTGTTTGAAAAGGTTCGACGAGTATTCTTTCACCCTCCATCTTTATTACTCTCCAGGTGGAGCCTTTAATCACAAAGTATGATCCTGGTTCTATCTCACTTACCACATACTTCTCATCTAGAGTGCCAATAAATTTCCTATTCACGATGTCGATTACCTTGAAGGTCTTCTGGCTAGGTATCATAGATATGTTCTGCACAAAGTATTCTATCGCACCACGCCTGCGTGTGATAACATTCCCTTCCAAATAGATCCTGTGGATTCGTTCAAGAAATGAGAGAACATCGTTGTATTCTGATTCTTGAAGATCCATAAATGGATATGCCCTTCTCACAGTTGAGTAGAACATCTGCACGTCTACATCCTTTGAAAGCCTTAATTCCATTAGCAACTGATTCGCAACCGTTGCAAGAGATTTTTTCTGAATCTGCACTGGTTCGAGATGCCTATCGTTAGCCTGTGAAACTAGAGCAATTGATTCTTCCAGTTCTATAATATCACCGCATACTATGTGACCTTCAGATGTTTTTCCTATCGAATGACCAGAACGCCCTACTCTCTGTATTAGTTTATTAATCTGCCTTGGCGAATTGAACTGTATAACAAAATCTGCTGAGCCTATATCAATCCCAAGCTCAAGGGAAGATGTACATATCAACGCTTTAACCCTTCCATTTTTAAATTCCTGTTCAGCGTTCTCTCTTTCTTCCCTGGATAAAGACCCATGATGTACGAGTATTGGCGGATCTTTAAGCAGCATCCTCAACCGGAAAGCTATATCCTCGGCAGCATTCCTAGTGTTTACAAACACGAGCGTTCCCTTATGCGATTCAATCAACCGCCAGATCTCGAGTATCGCACTGGCATGATCCTCATCGCACCCCATCTTTTCTGCCGCCTCTTTTGCGGATATAGCAGGTATCAAAGTTCTTATGCTCATCTTTTTCAATGAATCGGATTTTACCACTTCAACAGGGTCCCGGGGAGATAAATATAAAGAAAGTTCTTCTGGGTTGCCTATAGTAGCTGACAGGCCTATCCTTTGGAATTTTCCTGCAAGATCTTCCAATCTTTCTAAGGCCACCGCAAATTGCGATCCTCTCTCGTTTTGGCAGCTCTCATGAAGCTCATCGACAATAACATATTTTACATGCTTCAAGACCTCGGAGGACCGTTTACCGACAAGCAATATTTGCAAAGATTCAGGAGTCGTTACAAGTATGTCTCCAGGGTTCTCCACGATCTCTTTCCTGGCTGCAGTAGTGGTATCACTATGCCTAACCTGGACACGTATCCCAAGAAAATTCCCATATTTCACAAGTCGACCAAGCATGTCACGGTTTAAAGCCCGTAACGGAGTGATAAAAAGTGTTGAAATTTTTTCCGGTCTTGTTTTCAATATCCGATCGAATATGGGGAGAATCGCGGCTTCAGTTTTACCGCTTCCTGTCGGAGCAATTATTAGCGAATTTACCCCCGAAAGAATTATGGGTATTCCCTTCTCCTGCGGATCGGTCAACGAATCAATACCTAAAGAAGCTAGCATCTCTCTTATCCTTGGATGCAGGTTTTCAGGAACGGAGTGCATTTATATCATCAACAATAATTTTAAAAATAAAAAAAAAGGGAATAAGTTTCTAGTCGTCATCATCGTCGTCATCATCATCGTCGTCATCATCGAAGTCCTTTCCATATACGTAGTCTACCAACGATACACCCCCTGTGAGTGCAGAAAATACAAATATTAATACTTTCCTTTATTGAAAATAAATATATTCTCCAGCATATTCTAAATCCTAACGGTTTTTAAACCCTGAATCTTATTTCTAACCGATGACCTTTGCGGATTTTATGACAACTGCCGTTTTTGGCTTGTCGTTACGATCGCGTTCAACTTTGCTTATCCTATCCACAACATCCATCCCTTCAATAACTTTCCCAAACACTGGGTGTTTTGTATCAAGATAATTGTTATTTACTACATTTATGAAAAATTGACTTCCACCTGTATTAGGGCCAGCGTTTGCCATTGCTATCGTGCCTCTATTGTTTCTATTATTTTTCGAGAATTCATCCTTGATTGAATACCCTGGACCACCCATTCCCGTTCCGGTAGGATCCCCGCCCTGAATCATGAATCCAGGAATAACCCTGTGGAATATTACCCCGTTGTAGAACCCTTTATCAACCAACTTTCTAAAATTTCCTGCGGTGATAGGCATGTTTTCTTCATCAATGTCTAGTTTTATATTACCCAATGTAGTCTCTAATAGAACTTTTGACATATTTAATCGATTGGATATTGTAGTATCCATATTTAATTCTTCATCGCCTCTTCTTCGCCTCTCGAATCGGAACATATATTATTAGAAAGTAAATCCGGTATTGGTTGCAATGAGCGATAAGTTGGCGGAAGTTGAGATTTCAAAAGATGGAGAGACATACTACGCAAAAATAACGCTGACCTCCGGCGAGGTTGTCTCCCTTGAGAACGACGATTTCGAGGAAGTCCTGGAACAGGTGGCTAACGATCTACAGGATCGATTTGGCACTTAAGCGGGGATGGCCCAGTGGTACGGCGGCAGCCTGCTAAGCTGTTTCTCTATGAGTGCGAGGGTTCGAATCCCTCTCCCCGCGCTTAAATTCAGTGTGTATAGTTCGTCCTTTATATTTTGCCAGTCGCTTCAACAGTCTAGAAAATAGCGTTTTCCAAAGAAATCAATCGCTTTATCCACTTTTATAAAAGCCGTTATCCAAGTGACCGTCATCTCCAAGGGGCCATAGAATGGTAGTTTTGTATGTAATAGCATAAAATTAATTGAAGTACGTAACATTTTGCATATCAAATAAAGATATTTTTATAAAGTTGCGATTCGATATTGAAGTAACACGATTATGTTTTTAAGCAGTTTTAGAACGGTTTAAGAGCACCTCTTTGATGCGTTATTTTGTCTGATTGCTCTTAAAAATTTGGATATTATTTTTTGATATTCTGTAACGCCGAAGAATACCCATATGGCTTAGAAGCAGCTTAAAGAAGGCTCTAGAACGCAGTGGATGCGATATATCGGTAAATAAGTTAAGTGAAAATAAAGATATCACAGATAAAATAAATGTCGTTTCGAAAAGATTTATTTGTCGATTACTGCCAGAACATTTAACACAACAGCAGGTATGTCACGTATTTCTGTTGTTGCGGTTGCTCTCACGTTGACGCCGAAGGTTGGACTATTACGACAATAATAAGAGAGGAAATAATCCAAACTAACTTTGGGTCAACTATTACCGTAGAATACTTATTTTCTCTGGTTCTACTATCCTGTTCCAAATTTCAACGTTTGCTTCACGATTCGTAAATTTTTTATGTAATATCGGAATATATATTATGACACAATAATGAAAAATTACGCCTTAAAAATAATAGCGATCGTCATTGTAGTTGGATTCGCAGCAACCTCCTTCGCTGTCATGAGTAATTACGGAGTGCATAACCCATATGTGAGGAGAAGGGTTGATAATATCGTCAAGCCAATGGCATCGAACAACGTTATAAGTCCAATTCAAGTAGGCTCTGCACTGGATGCCGTCGCCTTCGATCCCCTTAACGGATATATGTATGTTGCCAATGCATGTTTCGGTAGCGTATCAGTTACCGGCCTATCATATGTGAAATATCCAGTTAAATTCACAGAATCAGGTCTGCCATCAGGATCGACATGGTACGTCAACATAACTGGTCATAACTGTTGTGATGATTTTCGGTCAATTGATTCTGGTCCAATTACAGGATCGACATATTTGTTTATGTTGTCAGTTGAGTCATACACATACACAATCGCAACCTCGGATAAGACTTATGAACCCTCTCCGTCTTCGGGATCCTTTTCATTCTCTTTCCCTCATGGCGAATCCATGACTATAAAATTCTCTAAAATGACGTACCCAGTTACATTTATTGATTCCGGTCTACCATCCGGAACTGATTGGTATGCGAATATAACAGAAAGCAACGGTACAGTTTACGATTCCGGAGCAATCTCAGGATCGTCATACTTTTTCTCTTTAACGAACGGATCTTATACATACTCAGTCTCGACATCAGATCACACTTACACGCCGTCCCTGTCTTCTGGATCGTTCAAAGTTAACGGTTCTTCACCAGCAACAACGGCTGTTGCATTCAAGGAAGTAACATACTTGGCCACATTCACAGAATCCGGTCTCTCTTCAGGAACATCATGGTCTGTGACCTTCAACGGAACAACATTATCCTCCACAACGAACACAATAGCATTCTCCGTGACAAATGGAACATACTCCTACACGATCGGTAAAATCTCCGGATACAACATATCAACATCCTCAGGTTCTTTGACAATTAGCGGAAAGAACATAACACAATCCATAACATTCTCCTCAGTACCTTCTACAACTCCTCCACCGAAGAAACCTTCAACTCCGTCCTCATCGAACACCGATCTCTACATAATCATAGGAGCAGTTGCAGCGGTTGCCGTTGTTGGCGCTGTAGCAACAATAATGATAAGAAAGAAGAAATAACTTCCCTTATAATATTCTATTTTCTTAGAGTGGCTCCTACAGCAAAATTTAACCAGTTTGATTAGTTCTAACACAATACCTTTTTCCGGTGTTAACATGTAAATGATCTCAAATATTTGATGGACTTTATTTAGCACTCGTAAATTAAAAAAATAGATTAATTTGAATAAGCAGTATGTGCCTCCTCACTGTATCGTAAGATATTTGCCGTATTCCTCAACGATGTCTCTATCCTTGATCGAATGCCCTTCTCCCTCACGTCATCTGGGAAATGCTTTCCGTAACCGTAGTTCGGCGGACGTGCAACAAAAGAATACCTGCAGTCATTGCATATATACCTCTGCACCCTGAACACTGTACCGTTATCAAGTTTCCTTATACATGTGCCATTCTTCACAACATTCTTTGAACCACAGTGAGGGCACATGGGATTCATGAAGCTGATCAGATCGTTCTCCTTCAGTTCGAGATCCATCATCGGTACATTGTTAAGCATGAAAACAGGAGAAGAGCCAATAGATGAGAAAT
>JAKAYB010000009.1 GCA_021826925.1 Thermoplasmata archaeon
GATGTGATGCTTGGTCAGATACCAACATATCGTATTTTGAGGTTAAGGATTTACTTTTGATCTTATTGCTCATAAATTTTTACTTCGAGAATTAGTAATAAATAAAGAAGGTTCAAAAAGGTAATCCCGATACATATCCATGTCTTTTGAAGACTTGCACGACTATATATCATTCCTGTTGAATAGGAAAGATCTGGTTAAAATCGATGACACAGTTGATCCAGACCTTGAATTGACCTATATTCTTAGCGAGGAGGAACGTGTAGGAAAAGGACGAGCTATAATGTTTAGCAATGTCAAGGAAAGTAGCATTAGTGCCGTTGGCAACCTTTTTTCAACACACGAAAAAATGAGATATATCTTGGGTGAAGACCCGAATACCCTTGGCTCAAGAATAACAAACCTTGTCAAACCCCCTCCGGAAAAAAGTTCATTCATTGGAAAAGGACTCGAAATGATGAAGGAGCTAGGGGGTCTTCGGCCCAAGATAACGAACACACTTCCAAGCGATAGGAACGAACTGGAAAAAGTCGATCTGTTTCGGTATCCTATTTGTAAAACCTGGCCTCAGGATGGAGGTAAATTTATTACTCTACCGCTTGTTATCACAAAGGACCCAGAGACTGGAAACCGAAACATGGGTATGTACCGTATGCAGGTCTACGATTCTGAGACAACCGGGATGCACTGGCACATTCATAAGGGTGGTTCGGAAGATTACATAAAGGAAAAATGGCGCAACGAAACCATGGATGTGGCAGTAGTAATTGGCAGCGATCCCCTAACGATATTTTCCGCAGTCGCGCCCCTTCCAAGCGGAATAGACGAGTTCATGTTTCGCGGACTCATCTCGAAGAAGAGATCTGAGTTAGTCAGAGGGAAAACGGTCGATCTGGAATATCCTAGAAATTTTGAAATTGTGCTTGAAGGGTATGTTGATCCCTCTGAGACAAGGATGGAAGGGCCATTTGGGGATCATACGGGATATTATTCGCTAGAAGAGGAGTTCCCTGTGTTCCATGTCCGGAAAATCATTGAGAAAAAGGACAGAATCTATCCAACAACAATCGTGGGAAAATTATGGCATGAAGATGTAGTAATAGGGAAAACTGTTGAGAGGATGTTCCTTCCATTTATACAGATGGTAATGCCGGAGATCGTTGACATAAACACGATGGAGGAGGCTGTTTTTCACAACATGGTAATTGTTTCTATACGGAAGATGTATCCAGGACATGCCAAAAAGGTCATGTTTGGCCTTTGGAGCCTAGGACAGCTAATGTTCTCGAAGATCATTGTTGTTGTTGACAGCGATATAAACATACATGACAGGAAAGAAGTCATATGGGCCATGACTACGCGTATTGACCCACAAAGGGATGTAACAATTATACCCGGTACTGTAACTGACAGCCTAGATCATGCTTCTAGAATATTCAATTATGGTTCAAAGCTGGGAATCGATGCCACACGCAAAGACGCATCAGAAGGCTACACAAGGAGATGGCCTGACGTTCTTGAAATGCCAAAAGATCTTGAGGACAGGATGAAGAAATTGCTAAAAGACAGATTGATGGATAAGTAGATTAGGAAATGAAATTTAGTGACATCGTTGATTACATAAAACTTGAACACACCGTTTTTGACATTCCGTTCATATTCACTGGCTATGTGATTGCGGCCGGGGTTCATATCTACGCATTGAAAATATTACTTATATTGATCGCAGCTGTCTCAGCCAGGTCAGCGGCGATGTCTCTTAACAGGATACTTGGCCTAAGGTACGATCGCACAAACCCAAGAAAAAAGGATTGGGCTCTTGTATCTGGAAAAATTAAGCTAAGGAACGCCATATACTTAACAGTCTTTTTTATTTTTATATTTGAAATTTCCTCATATTTGCTGAATACTTTCGTTTTGCTGCTTTCACCTGTGGTCATTTTTCTCTTCCTTTCTGATCCAATACTCAAGCGATACACTGTATGGAGGCACTTATACATGGGGTCAGCAATTGGAATAGGCGTACTTGCAGGCTATCTTTCTGTGATTCCGTCCTTTCCATTGAATCCTCCAATTTACCTTATCTTTTTAGCGACATCTTTCTGGATTGCCGGATTTGACATGATTTACGTTCTCCCGGATATTGATTACGATAAGGCCAATGGATTGAAAACTGTGATGACTAGGTATGGTGTACACAGAGGGTTGGAGATATCCGAGATTTTCCATGCGATTACCTTGATCTCATTCTATGCTTTGATATTCTATTACCATACTGTTTGGTACTTTGTTGCACTTGTAATCATAACTTTTCTTGTGATATATCAGCATATTATCGTAAACCCATCTGATTTGAACTCTGTTCGAACTTCATTTTTCAGACCCAACTCATTTATTGGTTTCATTTTCCTGGTGGCGATCATACTCACAGTGGCCATTCCAATAACAATCTGAATATTCGGTTAATTTTAGATCAGATGTAGTTCAATGTAAAATATCGTGAAATATTTTACCGCTCCAAGCAAAAAGAATATTCGTATGACTGTACTACTCCCTTATATGAGAATAGTATTGTGCATAACTGGTGCAACCGGCGCAATTTATGGTTATAGACTCCTGCTTGCTGTTAAAGATTTGAGCAATATAGAAAGTTATTTGGTCATAACGAAAGATGCAGAAACAACACTGAAACTGGAAACGAACCTTGATTACAGCGATGTCTCCGCTCTGGCAACTCATGTTTATGATGAGAATGATTTTCAAGCGCCAATAGCAAGCGGTTCGTTCATTACTGATGGAACTATAGTTGCACCTTGCTCGATGAAAACGCTCTCTGCCATCGCCAACGGATATGAACAGAATCTCGTTTCCAGAACAGCCATGGTAAGCTTGAAAGAGAAAAGACCATTAATCGTCATGGTGAGAGAAACACCATTAAATATTATTCACCTAAGAAATATGGTCAGCGTAGCAGAGGCTGGAGGGATCATTATGCCCCCAATGCCTCCTTTTTATTTTAACATTAAGAATATAAATGAGATGGTAGATCTTACCGTAGGAAGAGTCCTGAACATGCTTGGAATTGAAACAACCCTAATGAAACAATGGGGCGTGGACTAGTAAAATTAATGTCGGCTGCCATTTTCTCTTTGATATTAATGATGTAAAAGTGTTTCTCTAAACTATGATGCAAAAAAATATCAGATTTGCGATTGCGGTCAGTCTTATGAAATAGCTAGATTCTTAAGTTAAATACGTTGTCTCTTAGCCATTTCTGCCTGATAGGATAATCCGGCATATTTTTCTTAACAATATTCCAGAACCTGCTTGAATGGTTCCTTGCTACAGTGTGTGCCAGTTCATGAAGTACGACATAATCAATTATAGGTATTGGAGCCATTACTAAACGCCATGTATAATTAATGCCTCCATCTCTAGAACAGGATCCCCATCTTTTTTGGGCGGACGTAATCTTTATTGCAGAATATTTTAATTCTGAGTTTCTGGCAATAATTGCGGTTCTCTCTGAGAGTTTCAAAAAAGCGGCATTTTTATACCACTCAAGGAATGCCTTTCTCCGATCAAGGACATTTGCGCCTAGGATAAAGTGATCATCTTCTATGTGTAATTGATCATTCAACTTTCTCGAGATTTTTAGCTTAAAACTCTTTCCAAGATATAGGAACTCTTCGCCTTCAATAAATTTTTTAGGCTGAGACTCGGAAATTTTGAATAACATCGCTCTCCTGTTTCTGGCGATCCAATTGCTATTCTGCTCCACTATCTGAAGAATTTTTTCCGTGCTGATCTGATTTGGCACCCTTACGACTAATTCCGCGTTCTCATTAATCTGAAGGGAAACCGTTTTTCTGTTGGATCTTATTACTTTATCGGGAAACATTTTACATCCCACCAGATCAGCAGTCCAAATTGAATAGGTTCTTCTGGTTAATATGCGGGCGCCGGGATTTGGACCCGAGGCACGAGCTTGGCAAGCTCGCGTGTTACCAGGCTACACCACGCCCGCTCAGGGGGTTAAACTCAGAAATCACTATTAAGTTTTCCATGCGTCTTCAATGTTACATGCCATAGAAGTGCATTTGAGAAAATGACCATATTCCGTGGGTAAAAGGAATATATTTTAGTGGTATAATATTAAAATATTCCAAAAGGCTGTGATGCACCTTATACGTCCATCAAGAAATTTCTAAAATTAATTCAAATGATAGTTTTCTCACTAATTTTTGAGAGACTGCTTAGGAGGTGTTTCATTAGACCATAACTCTGGCCTTATTTTACATATGTGAGCTGGAAGTTCCGTTTAGCAAGAGCAAGAATGAAAGAGATCAGATGGCATATTGCTTCATGCATGCTTGTATTCGCAAAGTCAGATGGACCAGCATGGGATACAGAGTATCTTCCGGCTCAAGAAAATTCAAGGTTTTGAAGATTCCGTCATCAACTTTTGAAGTGAGAAGCTTCATGGAAACGCTGTGATGCGGGGTTGTCTGCACAGATTCACCTCTATAATTCACAAATAATGTTTGCTTTGTGAAATTAGCTGCATTAACTAATTAGTTCGTCATATCGTCGACTGCTTGTGGAATGCAGTAATATTGGGAGTTTTTCGAGCAATATACTTCGTGGAGCTCGTAATTCAACATAGTTCTAGATAGTTTATGAAAACCATGTTCCTGAAAATGAGTGAAAACAGAGTTCTGCGCAAATATTCATTAACAAAATAATATACTTTGTAGTAGTTGACGCTATTTAGAATGAAAATCAATTAGCTCATATTACTACAAAACTCTTTTAATAATTATGATTCTATAGGGGTTAAGGTGACCAGACTAGATGATACTTGAAGAAGAAAGGAACAAGTACGCTGAAATACGCTTTGCAAGTGATTTTGAGATCAGTAAGAATGCTCCTTTTAAAACAGTAGACGAATTTGTGAGTGCTATGGGGCATTTGATAACCCCAGATATGATGATAATAAGAGTCACAGAAAGTCTTTGCCCTATCTGTGTTGATGACGAGAAATTCGATCAAATGAGAATCCCGGCTATCGTGTATGAGAATGGCGGGGAAGTAAAACTGATAAAAGAGTGTGCCGAACACGGAGTTACGAAAGAGAAGTACTGGGAAGACTATGAAATGTATGAAGAGGCAAAAAAGTGGCTTGACCCGGGAGTAAAGATTCTTAACCCGCATGTTGCATTTTACGAGTCTAAAATAATTTGCCCAACACACTGCGGCCTTTGTGTGAAGCATAAATCCCATACTGGTCTCGGGAATATTGTTGTAACAAACAGGTGTGATCTATCATGTTGGTACTGTTTCTTCTACGCAAAGGAAAATGAACCAATATATGAACCAAGCCAAGACCAAATAAGGATGATGCTTAGGAGAATGAGAAACGAAAAACCAGTTGGGGCAAATGCAGTTCAAATCACTGGTGGAGAGCCAACAATTCGCGATGACATTATAGATGTTATCAAGATTGCAAGAGAAGAGGGATATGAACATATTCAGCTCAATACCAACAGTATACGCGCGGCTTTTGATCCAGATTTCCCGAAAAAAGTAAGAGAAGCTGGCTCAAATGTTATTTATACGAGTTTCGATGGGCCTACACCGAGATCTAACCCCAAGAACTTCTGGGAAATACCCGCAGCTCTTGAGAATTACAAGAAAGCACCATTGGGCGTTGTCCTCGTTCCAACAGTAATCGGTGGAATAAACGACCAGTATCTGGGAGACATCATAAGATTCGGTCTATCGAATATCGATGTTGTCAGGGCCGTTAACTTCCAGCCAGTCAGTCTGGTCGGAAGAATGCCGGACAGAATGAGAGAAAAACAGAGAGTAACGATTCCAGGCTGCATAAAGAAGATAGAACAGCAAACTGACGGATTAATAGGCAGGGAAGACTTCTTTACCGTTCCTTCTACAGCGAAAGTTTCGAATTTTGTCGAGCAACTGAAGGGCAAGGAAACCTACAAGCTCTCAATACACTTTGCGTGCGGGATGGGAACATACCTGTTCCAGGACGATGAAAAGATCGTACCTATAACAAGGTTTATCGATGTCAGAGGAATGTTTGAATACATAGGTGAACTGGCTGATGAAATTAAAGTGTCTAACTTTAAGTCCCTTACAAAAGCGGTGACGGTTCCAAAGTTGCTCATGAAGATTGGAAAATTCGTGGATAAGGAAAAGGCACCAAAAGATTTCAAATTGAAGGATATGATATACAACGCTTTCACTGAGGGTGATTACCACGGACTGAAAGCCTTCCACTACAAGTCTATGTTTATTGGCTTCATGCACTTCATGGACCCATACACATACGATGTTGACAGAGTGGAAAGATGCGACATACACTATGCAATGCCAGATGGCAGGGTCGTTCCGTTCTGTGCATTCAACGTAATTCCTGAGCTTTACAGGGATGCCACCCAGAGGAAATATTCTATTCCTGCAAAGATGTATGAAGAAAGAACAGGAAAGATCCTTAAGAAAGAAAAATACTTCAGGGAATACTCGAAGGAAGACAAGAGAAAGATCCTTGCCTTCTACGAAAACAGCATAGGAAGGAAATTATCAGAGGATGAAATAGGCCTTAACCTGGATGAACCAATCCCGGTCATATCATCCCAGAAACCTGATAATTAAACCTAACTTTTTATTTATTACAATCTAATTTCCTTTTATTGAGATTTGAAGTTTTAGATCATATTTCGGATGTTGGTTTACGTTTCTTTGGACATAGTTTTAAGACCCTTTTGAATAGTGCAATGGAAGGTACAGCTTACCTGATAGGCGATCCTGATGCGGAATCGGTACCAATCGAGAAGACCATTTTATTCCAGTTCAAAACCCCGGAAGATCTTATGATCCAGATTCTTGCAAAAGCAGTATATTTTTTTGATACTGAACGGATAATATTCAATCATGCTGAAAATATTCCGGAAATATTCCCAGGCAAAGCGCGGATAAACCTTACCGGATACAGGGTGGGACCGGAATTTAATTATCGCTACCTGCTCAAATCTCCAACATATTATGATTTTGTCCTTTTTCCGGAGAGGGGTTATGGAGAAATTATTTACGACATTTAGAGAAGATTATTTTTCCTGCCAAAACTGAAACTTCCACGTGAATACACTTTTGTCTGCGTTGTTCCTTGCCCACGATTGTGATTCCTGATTCACTCCCTTCGATCAATTCATGTCTTCCATGGTTTCGTTCCTTGAAATTTTATTTTCTACGATATCATAACGTGAATTTATTTAACGCGAAAGCATTTCGCTGGGTATGTCTTCACTTGTTGCAAAGAAGGTATTTTTTACCAGAGGTACTGGAAGGGGCCAAAGCGAACTCAGATCTTTTGAGGAGGCCTTGAGAGATGGCGGGATTGCACCGTATAATATAGTGGGGATCAGTTCGATTTTTCCTCCCTTTGCTGAAACTGTTACAAGGGATGAGGGTATTAAACTGCTTTCGCCCGGTCAGATATTATTTACAGTTCTTGCTCGAAATTCCTCAAATGAACTTAACAGGATGATATCAGCCGCCATTGGTTACGCCATTCCTACAGATAGAAGCAAGTGGGGCTACCTGAGTGAACATCATAGCTTTGGAGAGACAGAAAAAGTGGCTGGTTTCTTCGCTGAAAAACTTGCAGCTGAAATGCTTGCAAGCACCATGGGCCAGGCTTCTGAACTGAAATGGAATCAGGAGAAGGAGGAATATGTTCTGAAGGATAAAATTTTAACAACAAGAAACATTTGCTCTACTGCGGTTGTCCTCAATCCAGGAGAGTGGACAACGGTTATAGCTGCAGCGGTAATGATTATGGGAGATTAACATGGATCATGAGACAGAAAAAAAATGGCAGCAAAGATGGCAGAAATCGCATATCTTTGAGCCTGATGTAGATCATTCCAAAGAAAAATATTTCATAACTGTACCTTGGCCTTACACTAACGGAGCCCTGCATGTAGGGCATGGAAGAACGTATACAATTGCTGACATAATCGCAAGATACAAAAGGATCAGAAACTACAATGTTTTGTTTCCGATGGCGTTTCACCAGAGCGGAACCCCGATCCTTGCATTTTCTGAGCGCTTGAGAAACAACGACCATGACACCGTGCAGCAGTACCGGGACTATCTTTCAGGTTACGAGGAAGAGACGGAAATCGATAAAAGGATAGAGGAGTTCAAAGATCCAAGGAAGATTGCCGAATATTTCTCGGAGAGAATTGTAAAGGACTTTACAGAACTTGGGTACTCCATTGACTGGAGAAGGAGATTCACTTCTGCAGACCTCTTCTACCAGGAGTTCGTCAAGAGACAATTTCTCAAACTGAAGGAACTCGGACTTATAAAGCAGGGAGATTATCCTATACTATACAGCGTGGAGGACCAAAATGCAGTTGGAGAAGACGATATACAAGACGGGGACATAAATAAGGTAACAATCGAAGAGTTCACAGGTGTTTTTTTCACAGGAGAAAAATTTTCTCTCGTCGCGGCCAGCTTAAGGCCGGAGACCATATTCGGGATCACGAACCTTTGGATCTCTCCTGATTCAAGATACGTTCTTTTAAAATTTGACGATAAAAAAATTGTTGTATCCTCAGAATCCTATGAGAAGCTGAGGCTACAGAACAGCAATGTGGAATACATATCAGACATATCCGTTCCGGAAATAGTTAGCCATCAGTACAAATTACCCTTCCAGCACAGGAAGGTTGATGTCTATACGTCATCGTTCGTAGATCCAGATAACGGTACCGGTGTTGTGTATTCAGTTCCAGGACATGCCGTGTGGGATTACGTTGCAATGAAGGAGCAGAAAATAGACATTAAACCTATCAAGATAATAGAAACAAAGTCAAAAACCACAGTTGAAAGCCTTGTGACATCGGGGAAAATATCGTCCATAAACGAAAGGGACAAAATATCAGAGGCTACTCAGATACTCTACAAAGAAGAATTCTACAATGGCACTATGAACGATAAGAATGAAAAATATAGCGGTCTATCCGTACAGGAAGCAAGGGAAAAGATAAAATCCGATCTTTTCTCGGATAATCTTGGTTTCATCGTCTATGAATGTTCCAGGAAAGCCAAGACCAGGGGTGGATCAAAGGTTATCGTAGCGGTGATGCATAATCAGTGGTTCATAGACTATTCAGTGAGATGGTGGAAGGACAAGTCACTTAACGTGGTGGATAACATGCAATTTTACCCACAGTATTACAAAGACGCAATGAAAGCAGCTATAGAATGGCTCAGGGAACGCCCATGCGCCAGAAGAAGAGGTCTTGGGACAAAGTTACCCTTTGATCCCGATTGGGTTATAGAGTCGCTTTCTGATTCTACGATATACCCTGCAGTCTACACCAATTCTTTTCTTGTTAAGGAGTTATTTGAAAGAAATGGGAAAAAGATCGGTGAAGGTACTCTCGATTACATATACTTTGACGGAAATCCGGAGGGCGTTGAAAATACAGACAAACATGATTCCGAACTAGCAAAAGAAGCAAGAAAACAGATGGATTACTGGTACGGCGTTGACCTCAGGGTAACCGCATACCCTCATCTTAGCAATCACCTTTCCTTCTACGTCATGAACCATGCCGCTCTCTTCGGAATCGATAAACAACCAAAAGGCCTTGTAATTTCTGGATTGGTCACTTCTGGGGGATCAAAGATTTCAAAGAGCAAGGGTAATGTCATCACCCTTCTAAAAACAATAAACGAGTATTCAGCGGATATTTACAGGCTCTTCGTGGCCATGAATGCCGACATATCGTCCACATCAGACTGGAACGAAGACGAAATATCAACGCTAACAAAGAAGTATAATGCCTTCGTTGACCTTTTCACCGACAACAGAGAATACGGAAAAAATCAGTACATAGAAGACTGGTTTGTGTCAAAATTCTATAAGAATGTACAGGACTATTTCAAAAAAATGGACCAGTTCAGTATAAGAGATGCTTACATATCAATCTTCTACGAAGTGCTTTCTGATCTCAAACACGTTGAAGCTCGCTTTGGAAATGTTTCAGAATGCCTGATCAGAGTGAAGAAGATCTGGTTGACGCTTCTAACTCCGGTAATTCCACACACATGTGAAGAATTATGGGAGAAAAGTGGGTATGGCGAATTCGCAAGCACATCGAGGCTTGAACCAGAAGAAGTTCCACAACCAGATCAGGACATCATTGCATCGGAAGAATACCTAATGGATCTCATAGACGATGTGAAACAAATCATAAAGGCAACAGGTCTGAATCCGAAAATGATAACGATCAGGACAAGCTGCGATGAAATTAGAAAGATGGCTGAGACCATAGATGAGGGGCATAAAGATCATATCGATTCCAGAATGAAACGGTTTATTCCTGAGTTTATGAAGAACAGAAAAAACATGAAATTCAACATCAAAAATGAAATGGAAGTTCTGGCAAACAACCTTGAATACCTGAAACGCACATTCGACTGTGATATCGATCTGGGAGAAAGCGACCCATACGTGGACAAGCACATAGGTTGGCCCGGAAGACCGTATATCCACATCGTTCAGAACCCATAAACTCTTTATTAGTCAAAACTATGCAAAGGTATGCCTGACAATAAATACACTGTCGACAATGACGAAATGCGTGACCTGATTCACTATTCGAGAGAACTTGGCAAAAATCCGGACCTTGTTCTCCATGGCGGTGGAAATACTTCTATGAAGCGCAAGGAACTTGATCATACAGGAAAGCTGATAGATGTACTGAGAGTCAAGGGGAGTGGGTCGAATCTTGCTGACATAAACGAGAAGGGATTCACCGGGCTAAGGCTTAACGACATGCTCTCAGCATCAAGTATCCAATCTATGTCTGATCTGGAAATGGTCTCGTACATGAAAAAAAGCATGACAGATCCATCAGAACCTTCTCCGAGTGTTGAATCGTTTCTTCATGCCTTCCTGCCATTCAAGTATGTCATGCATTCTCATGCTGATGCGATTCTTTCAATAACAAACACAACATTGAAAGTCGAAGAGATTGAGAGCATATTTCCGGATACAATAGTCGTTGGATATATTCCCCCGGGTTTTTCACTTGCGAAGGCACTCTTTGCCAAGGTTGACAAGCTATCGGAAAACATTAAAGGCATAATTCTTTCGAAACACGGCCTTTTTACGTTCTCCGAGAATGCAAAAGAATGTTACGAAAAGCATCTTTCGGTAGTTTCTAATGCAGAAAAATTTCTGAAGTCAAAGGGAGCAGATGACATTTTTAAGAAGAAATTCGAAGCCGTTGATGCCTCATCCGTTTACAGCATAATACCGCAGATCAGAGGAGCGCTTTCCAGACTGAATTACAAAATACTCAGGATAGACAGCGACGGATTGGCAAAGAGAATAGCGCTATCTTCAGAAGCAGACGAAATGAGAAACGTGGGTGTTGCAACACCCGATATGCTTATACGCACTAAGTACACTTATTTATATTCGGAAAAGCCGGAAGATATACTTGGAGACATAGAAAAGTTCAGAAAAAACTATGAAGACGAGTATAAGAAATACGTCAGAGACTACAAAATGCACGATCCATATCCCGCCGCCATAATTGTCAGGGGTTTTGGAATAATAACTGCAGGAACGAGCGAGAAGGAGGCTGGCATTATCATGGATCAGATAGTCCATAGCGTGAAGGTCAATGCCATGGCAAGTCATGTAGCAAAGAACGAGTTCCTCACAAAAGAAGACGCATACAATATGGAGTACTGGTCACTCGAAGAGGCAAAGATCAAGAAACCAAAGAAACTTGAGGGAAAGATCTCAATAGTTACAGGAGCAGCCAGTGGTATTGGGCTTGTTGCATGTGAAAAGCTCTCCGAACAGGGATCTGTTGTGATCGCCTGCGATTTGGACAGCAGCGTTGATCATGTGAGCGAGGAGATAAACAAAAAGAAAGGGGGCCTCGTTGTTCCACGAAGAATTGATGTATCAGACGAGCATCAAATTGTTGAAACCTTTGAATATATCAAGCAAAGATTTGGCGGGGTCGATGTGTTATTCAACAACGCTGGTGTACTCAAGAGCGAACCAATAGAGGAAATAACTTCAGATGTTCTTGATCTTCACTACAGGGTGAATGCAAGAGGGACCTTTCTCATGACTCGGGAAACATTCAAGATCATGAAATCACAGGGCATTGGGGGGAATATCGTCTTCAATGTCACCAAGAACCTGACAAATCCTGGTCCAGGAATGCTCTCGTATGGAACAACAAAAGCATTTGCTGCGTATATATCTCATTATGTTGCGAAAGAGGGGGGAAAATATGGTATCAGGGCGAACATCATAAACCCTGACAAGGTCTTCCGCGGATCAAAAATCTGGGAAGGTGGCGTACTTGAAGCCAGAGCGAAAGCAAAGGGACAGACTGTGGAGCAATATAAAACACAGAATCTTTTGAAGAGGGAAGTCCTGCCAGATCATGTCGCAAATGTACTTTTAGCGCTCATAGACGAGGATACATTTGGAGTAACAACAGATGCCATGATACCCGTGGATGGCGGGGTAATATAATTCGATTAAAAAGGAGACAGATGTAGAGCTTAGTGAATTATGACTTCCCTGCTGGTAAAATTTGGTTATATTGGATGGCTTTATACCGGCTTCCAGAAAGGAAATGGGAGTTCAAGCATAGAGGACACTATCCTTAAGGTTCTCATCGATGAAGGAATCTCAGATAAATTGAATTCCGCTGCAAGAACAGACCGCGGAGTATCTGCCATTGGCAATGTGATAAAGATAGACACAGAGGAAAAACCAGAGAAAATTCTTGGCATCCTTAATCATGAGATTAGGGGGATGCTTTTCCACTCCTGGGCTGAAGCAGAAGATGATATGAATGCAAGACATTGCGATTCCAAAACTTACAGATATATTCTTCCGAGAAGCATGATCTTAGAAAAAGAGGAAAACTTCGAAAGGATCATGCGGAAATTTATTGGCACCCACGATTTCATAAATTTCTGCAGAAAAGATGCTAGAAACACTGTGAGGACTGTGAATTCCATAAAGTTTCACAAGGAGGGAGGTTTTTTAACCGTTGATATAACTGGCAAGAGTTTTCTATGGAATCAGATAAGGATAATGATCGCTTATGCCTTAAGGAACTCGCTAAGCGACGGAAACATCGACCCATTTGAACTGGATTCCAGATTCCCTGCGATATCAATGCCTGATTCTCTTATTCTCCTGGATGTGTTTTATAAAGATAAAGAATTCAAGAAGTGCCTGAACAGGTCGAAGATCGAAACGTTCAAAGATATGATCAATAAATCGACAATGCAGGCCAGGATATTTGAACAATTTAATTCAATTTTGAAACAGATCAAATAAATAGTTCCCAATGTATAAGCGATAGATTTGGACTACCGGATTCAAACATCATCCATAAATGCGTCAAGGGCCCTTTATGCTCTTAACTGGTTCAACATAGCCCCCGGCCTCTCGTACATTGCACATGATTTCAATATAGAGATTGTTCAGCTCGGTGCCATGACAACAGCTTTCTATGTTGGCCTTGCCCTTTTCCAGATGGTTGGAGGCCTTTTGGCTTCCAAAATAGGAAACCGAAATACTGCAATTTTTGGGATAATGGTACTTGGCGCGGCTGTGATGTTTACCGGCTTGTCTCAGAATCTCGTAGAACTTATTTCCTCCCGGTTTTTTGCCGGACTCGGATCTGCGTTCTTTTTCTCTCCTGCGCTTGGTCTCGTCTCTGAGATTGTTCCGCAGGAGAAGTATGCATTTCATGTTGGTCTTTTCAATGGCAGTTTCAATCTGGGTGGAGGAATTGGCGTCATAGGATGGTCTTTCCTTGACAGCGCCTATGGTTGGCGCTCTCCTCTGATCATGGCAGGTGCTTTGCTCATCGCAGTCGCGATAGAAAACTGGTTCGTGCTTAGGGGTGTGAATCCATTAAACTCAAGCATGAATATAGGGAAGAGAGCCTGGAAGGTTTTCAAAAACAGGGAAATATGGATATTTTCAATAGTTGCAATCTCGGCAATCTTATCCGAAACCATCATTGGGAATCTTTTTGTTTATTACACTGAAAAATACTTGCACTATGGCTCTCCAGAGGCAAGTTCTCTGGGAAGCATATTCCTCCTGATAGGCTTTGTAGGCGGTATTCTCGGAGGATATGTGTTTGGGAAAACCAGGAGGAAATTCATATCTTTCCTGATCGTTTCTGTCATAGTCGCGGTGATGACAGCCATGATCCCGCTTTCCGGATCCTATTATTACCTTCTTGCGCTCATGATACTTCTTGGAATATTCACAGTTAATGGATTCTCCATGCTTTATTCACTTATCGTCCTAAGAACAACTGATCGAGGTATGGTCTCATTTTCGCTTTCTATCGTGAATTTCATCCAGAATATAATTGGCTCGGCCACACCATTCTTCTTCGGGGTAATGTCTCATTATTACGGTTATCCGATATCTTGGGAAACTATTGGAATCATAGGCATATTCTGCACGTTTCTCATAATACCAGTTAGAAGAGAGTTCTGGAAAGAGCGCAGAAACGGTGGAATTGCAACGCAGTGAAATGCCATTATTAAGGAATACGGTGTGGAAAATCTATCGGTTAAATTTGCGCCAGGCATCATGCCAATTCGCTTTTGTGGCAATATTTAATATAAACACTTCAATTTCAATTTATGAAGTTTTCAAAAGTTTCCGAGAAATTCACAGAAATGTCACAGACCCGCAAAAGACTCGAACTTACCGCAATACTTGTTGACTTGTTAAAGGAAGCACAAGATGACTTAAAAGAGCTCGTTTACCTGATTCAAGGAAAACTTGCTCCTGATTACGAAGGCATACAACTCGGAATGGCTGACAAGCAACTTGCAAAGGGCCTTTCAGCGATATCGGGAAAGCCACAGTCTTTCATAGACGAAAAGTTCGCAAAGGAGGGCGATCTCGGAAACGTCGCAAAAGAGATCATGTCATCAAGAGCACAGAATGCCCTTTTTGGTGAGGAAATGACAGTGAAGCGCCTCCATCAGCAGCTTATGAACCTCTCCCGGACATCAGGAAAGGGTAGTGTAGAACAAAAACTCAAGATATACGAGGATCTGCTCCTGAATTCCACACCAGAAGATGCAATGTATATAACGCGAATAATTACGGGAAAATTAAGGCTTGGAGTCTCTGATTCTACTATCCTGGACGCTCTGATTTCAGCATTTGCAGACAAAGAGCATGCCGAAGAAATCAATGAAGCTTATAATTTTCACCCTGATCTTGGCCTTATAGCGGAACTACTCAGATCTGGCGAGATAGATAAAGTACGCGCCATGGGTCCTGAACTATTCGTCCCTGCGAAAGTTATGCTGGCAGAAAGATTGCCGGGAGTTCACGAGATAATTGAAAAGATGTCAGGGAATTCAGCGTTTGAATTCAAGTATGATGGGATCCGGACGCAGATTCACAAAAAGGGTAAAGAAGTAAGGATATACTCCAGAGGATCAGAGGAAACGACGAAAAATTTCCCAGATATCGTTAGGAACGCAAGAGAGACGTTCACATGCGAATCATGCATACTGGATGGGGAATCGGTACCTTATAACAGTGAAACTGGAGAGATGTATCCATTTCAGATGGTTTCGCAACGAAGGGGTAGAAAACACGATCTGGAAGAGATGGAGAAAGAGGTACCGATCGTTGTTTTCCTGTTCGATATAATTTACCTCAATGGAAAACAGCTTCACAAGGTCCCTTACCCTGATAGGAGGAAAATACTCGAAAGTCTATTTACAGAGGACGACAAATTCAAACTTGCAACACGCCTTGTCAGCTCAGATGAGAAAAAAGTTACCGCATTTTTCAATGAAGCCATTTCCTCTGGATGTGAGGGTCTGGTTGCAAAGAACACCTCTGAACAATCTATTTATCGTGCAGGCGCAAGGGGATGGCTCTGGATCAAACTGAAGAGAGAATATGAATCAGAGTTCAACGATACGCTGGATCTTGTAGTTGTTGGTGCGTTTACAGGCCATGGTAGAAGAAAAGGGACATACGGTGCCCTATTGCTCGCATCCTACAATGAGGTGGATGATACGTTCGAGACCATATGTAAACTTGGTTCCGGATTCACAGATGACGTACTATTCAATCTTCCAAAGAAATTCGCGGACAAAATTGTAAAAGATAAACCGGCCAGGGTTGAATCGAAACTTGTCCCGGATGTCTGGATTGAACCAGAACAGGTGATGGAGGTTAAAGGTGCAGAGATAACCGTTTCACCCATACACACATGTGATTATGGAAAGGTAGAGAAAGACGCTGGACTGGCAGTAAGGTTCCCGAGATTCACCGGGCGGTGGCGTGAGGATAAAAAACCAGAAGATGCCACAACATCAAAAGAAATTTTGGAGATGTTTAACTCCCAGAAAAAAAGTATAAAATAAGAATTTTTAATAATAAGGGGTATCAGTTCTCGTCGTTGCGTCCCCTATAATTTCTGTTTCCCCTGTTACCGTAGCCTCTGTTGTAACTTTTCCTGTACGTGTTTTCATGCTCAGCTTCGCTGACATCAAGCTCGGTGTTAACCTCTCCGAGTTCCTCTTCGGATGGTTTCAGGGATCCATACTTTCCGACATTAAGTCTTATGTGCCCTCTTACAAGAGAAACATATCCATTGTCTATGTAGACAACCTGCCCGTCAGATGTCTGCGCGGCCTGATCGCCCCATAGAGAAAGAATAACTTTCCCTGTATCGTCACCAATATATACTTCAGTGACGGATTTTTCTTCTCCGAATTTTGTCTGTATAGCCTTTGGTTCACTTTTGCTCAATACCTTCGCGAGAATATTTACACTTCTCGATTCTGGCGTGAGATCTTTTATTTTCGTAACGCCTTCCATTCTATTACATCCTTTCTTCTATGAAAAAAGACAAACTGCTATTCGAATTCGATATTTAAATACTTCTATTAATCCATATATTAAGATAAAATTAATTCTCTTTGCGAATCACGTAATCTCTTGCCAATTGGCTTTCACTGTAGCCAGAATGATTCCTGCAGCGTACCTATTGGCTCCGCCGCGAATTCACCTATATTCAGGTACAATCCGGCCAAGCAGTATTGAATAAAAGTGAAAGATAGTGATTCGAACTATGAACCGACAAGATCTAACCTTTCCATTGCCCAGGGTATAACCTGTCTAATAAATGAAGGGCCGTGATGCGCAAAGAAATCAAGCTTTCCAGGCGTTAGGAAAATGCTCTCATTTTTTGCTGCTGAAAGCTTTTGCCAGCCTCTTGCATTAATCAATCTTCGAAGATTTTCCTCATTGAAACTAGAATACATCTTCGCCTCGTAGAAGATAACTTCAGGGTCGTATTCTACCACATCATTAAAATTTGGAGAGATCCATTCTTTGTATATATTTCTGTAAAGAGTTTTGACACCAAGCATCGATAGCGCGTCAGTTATATAGCTCAGTGCTCCGAATGTAACTGGTTCAGCAAGATCGATCTCTATGTAGCCACGAATGCTCATGTGTCTTCGCATGCTTCCCAGATATTTTGAGAGTTCAAAATTTAGATATCGTGCCTCGTCCATTTTGTTCGTCACAACCCCTACTTTGGAGACAAGATCCAATATTCCTCCTACGCTGGAAGGTAGTTCGAAGACATAGACTGGAAATTTTTTGGATAGATTTTTAGCAAATTCATTCTGGTAACCGGAGACCATAACAATCAAATCTGGCTTCAGTTCCTCAAGTAATTCCGGTCTCACACTGCCATAGCTTCCAATTTTCCTTATGTTCTTTGTCTCGGGGGGCCTCGCGCAGAAGGCAGAAATGCCAATAATTCTATCTCCAAGCCCAAGCTCGAATAGAATCTCAGTAACCGCAGGGCTTAGACTTATAATTCTTTCTGGAGGTTCCGGAACATTGCGCAATTCATGTAAGGCATCATAAAGTTCGATCATTTTACACCATATCCTTGGGTAAATTAACACTTTTCTGTATTTTAAAACATCTTCTTTAACCGACAATGGTCCTAAATAGGTTATTGAAGCGATTCGATGGAATTAGATGAATGATAAGCGCAATGGAATACAAGATATAAGGATAAAATTCCCACAGAATGCGTGATAGGATTAAGGTCGAATGAATGCGATCTTATTATTACAGAGGAAGGGATTCCTCTCTCGGAAATAGCCAGCCCGAGTGGGGTAATCTGGATATCCTAGGGGCCTGCGGAGCCTCAGATTCGGGTTCGAATCCCGGCTCGGGCGTAATACAATTCAGTGATAGTATGATTTACCCGACTGTTTCCGACATCCTTCCACGATTAGAAATTGTGAGCATTCTTCACATAAGAATGTAAAGTACCTTTATGCCTTAATCCCATTATTCCTGGCCCGTTTATGAAAGATAATATATGGATATTTCCGGTGATCTTTCATCTTTTATCTTTTTAGTTATATCACGAAAACCAGCAAGAAGTACACCAACCGATACAATGGAAATGAGGTAACGCATAATACCTAGAAATATCAGTGATGAAGATGATAATGAAGATGGAGTGCAAATGAAATAACCAAGAGATAGCAGCGCAATGGAACCAACTGCTGTCATCGGCGATGAGAATTTCATTGAAAGTTTGAAATTTTCGCTAGCAATAATGAAGAACCCGACAAGTATCAGAATGGATGCAAAAACGTATGAAAGTTGAATTTCAAACAAAGTTACATGCTTTCCAAGAAGCACAAAGAAATTCAAAAAAGAGAATGTGATCGTTTGGTTAAACGTATCTGCATAGAGGAGACTACAAAGTGTAAGGAAATAAAACGCCAGAATCAAAACCAATAATCCCAAAAAAAGGATCAATAATCCTAGATTACCTAGACGTAATTCATGGGACTTGTTATTATTCATTCCATATACTTTGTGAAAAAAATAGAATGACGAAACATACATTATGCCTGTGACCGCAAGAAAAACCATAGCAACAACAAATGCCGTCTGAGAGATTCCATTATAAAAGACAAGGTTGGTAGGTAATTCTGCTGGCACCCCTATTTCCGAAGGTTGGTCTAGACCGTACATAAATGATTCTGAAAAAAAAATATTTAATAGAACGGAAACAAGCAGTAAAATCATACCTGAACGGAGATGTTTTATCGTAGCCAACATCCTAAATTGGGTACCATTCATATCTGTACCGATTTGTGGAGCCTATAAATATATTATGGCTAATTAATTATGAGTCCAAAAAATGTATACATGATCTAGAATCCTAAATCTCCAGAACCGAAGAATTTATGTGTAATTTTTTTCAGTATTTACTGCTTTCATCATTAATCTTCTATGCAATAGGCTTTATTCATGGATCCATTTTAATAGAACGTGAACATTTCTTCTTTAGGCATCTTTATGAGCGGATTTAACCTTGATGATGATTATTCCAACAGAAAAGTGATTGTTCCAAAAGAAATTTTGCATCCCTCATACTTTTCGGCTGATGGGACAAAACTCCCGAGTGTAACAACAGTTCTCAGCATTATAAACAAGCCCTATCTTGTTAAGTGGGCCAATAAGTTGGGTCTTCAGGGAACCAACATTGAGGAATATAATCGAGGTATAACAGGGATCGGGACTCTCACTCATGCACGAATTCAGGCATTTTTAGAAGGGGTTCCTATAGATGACAGTGGTTACACTGACAGGGAGATCAACATATCCCTTGCATGCTTTAATGGATTCATGAAGTGGTACAATAGCCACTCTGTAAAGCGAATTTTGACTGAAAAGTCCCTGGTTAGCGAGAAACATAAGTTTGGTGGAACTATAGACGCTTTTTTGCTCGTTGATGATGTTCCGACAATAATCGATTTTAAAACGTCGAACCAAATCAGCCAAGAGTATTATTCCCAATTGTCCGCGTACGATATTTTGCTAAAGGAAAGCGACTATAATCCGGAGAAGGCTGCAATTCTCAGACTTCCAAAGATCGATCCGGAAATGACTTCTATAGAACCTACGTTTGAATATGTAGAAAAAACGATTGATGAGCTCCAGAACCATAGAGAGATTTTCATGAAAGCGCTTGATCTCTACAAGGCTATCAACCCACTGCAAAAGCCTTTTATTAAGGAAATGTAGCGATTTTTTAAGATTTTATTTCTGCAACATTGCCTTAAAAGCATAAGAACAATCATTTTTAGAAACCTAAAGTAGAGAATATCTGTAAGGAAATCACTTACTGGAATAAGTCCTGCGAAAATCTTCCAGAACAGACATATAGTTCATGAAAGCGTAGTACGGAGATCCATAAGGATTAAAGTAATCGTGGACTTCTTGATCGCTGAATCTGGAAACTGACATGTAATATATGAGGTCTGAGACTTGAAGTCTACGCCATGTTTCTGGATTAGTATTGTTTTCCAAGGATTTTAAGAGATCGAAAGCCTCTCTCTGCATATCGTTTCCCAACCATGCGTTCAGGTTTCGACCAACATCTGCCCATGAAACATAATCCGGCAAGGAGAGAACATTCCCTTTCGGATTCTCGTTGCAAAATTCATCTATTGTCTTAATGGATATACCGCGCTTCTCCAGTTCCTTTGGAAGCGCTTTTAAGAATTCAAATATTCCAGTCTCCTTCCACTGATGTTCTCCAAATGTTTCATAGTCCATGAACAGATTTACAACATCTCCGGGCGACCTAGCCACCCAGTCAGAAAATTTATCAGCATAGAGAGGAAATTCGTTCCATGTATGATTCGAAAAACGAAATGAGACATCATCGCTAAGCTTATAGTTCCTCAACAGAAGATTCAATCCGGAAACGGATGAATATTTCACGTTTGGAGTATTATAGGCAATAATCTTGTCGGTACCTTCTGTTATTATATTTTTGAAGTCCAGCTCTTTTGCTAGTTTGGAAACATCGTCGTTATAGATTAATTCGGTGTTCCTGAAGGTTTGTGGTGTTCTCCCGAAAAACCTTGAGATAGTCTCCCTATGCTTGTTCACTTGATAGAAGAATTCCCTTTTGTTCCAGATAGAAGAAAGGCTGTGATAATAAGTCTCGGCTACAGGCTCGCCCAGCCCTGATCGAAAATATTCCTTGAAAACATCGAGAGAACCAGAATTTATTGCTACGAGCTGGTCAAGGAGAATTCCAGAAATAGATAAGCTGGCCTTGATTCCGTTGTCAATTAACACTTGGGTAGCCGGAATGTAACATTTTTCACTAACACGTTGCCCAATTTCTCTATTTTTAGATTCCCAGAAATAATCATGGTTAGTACCTATGTCTGCCATCCTATATGGTCTTATCCTCATTGGCTGATGGGCTTCGAAAAAGAATACTACGGATTTCATAAACCTAAATACACCCCCATTGTTTGCACTGCGGCTCTCCTCCATGTGAATCTTGAAGCTTCGATCTGACCCAATGAGCCAAGAGTACCCCTGAGGCTCTTGTACCTGACCACGTAAAGTATGTACTCGGAGAATAAATCAGTGTCCCAGTAATCCGCTTTCAAGACATTCCTCAGTGCTTCACCGACTCCCGTCGTGTTACTTATGATAACTGGTGTTCCGGAAATCAGTGATTCCAGAACAGTCATGCCGAATGGCTCAGAAACCGCTGGAAGAACGAATATATCACTGTCCCTGTAATACTTAGCAGATTCCCTGAAACTCACAAAGCCTTCGAACTTAATTCGATCCGTTATGCCAAATTCCTTGGCCATCCACTTCATTTCGCTTGACTGCTCTCCGCTTCCCGCCACAGTAAATTCGATGTCCTTATTTACTTTAAGCACCTTTGACGCAGTTTCCATGAAGAATTTTCCACCTTTCTGACTTGTGAGTCTCCCGAAATAAAGGACCCTATTTTTCAACTCGTAGTCCTTTTCCCCGGATATGTAATAGTCTTTGTTAACGCCGTTGTATATCACTCTAATTTTATCTGGATCACATGCATATTCCCTTACAACTATGCTTTTTGTATAATTGGATACAGCTATAACGCGATCTGCACCGATAACACCCATTTTTTCTATGTCTATTATCCTCCTTTGTGGATTGAAATAAGCTGATCTGTCAAATTCTGTGCTGTGAACGGTTACAACCAATGGAATGTGATATTTCTTTGAAAGCTGTAATCCTGATAGGTACGTTATCCAATCGTGGCAGTGTATAATCTTCACATCCTTTGGATCAAATGCCTTGACAACCTGTTCATTGTAACTTAATACGGATTCGTAAAAATCGGGAAATGAGGTAATCTCATATGGGTTTCCAGCTATGCCATGCTCGATTGGCACCGGGATTACGTTAAATTTATAGATGCCTTTCAAACCTTTAAAACTGGGAACGTAAAGATCGATATCGATATAGTCTGCTATCTCTGAGAACAGGTTGAGTGTGTGTACCCCTAAACCGCCAGAGAATGCAGGAGGGAGTTCCCATCCTATAACAGCTATTTTCATACCCGCCCAGTCACCAAACCCAGTAAACACGTTCCCCTATTAAAACAGCGGTAATGAAAAGTCGAATACAGTTTAAGTATGAGAGGGAACAATGTCTCACAATGACTTAATCAGTAGTTTCCTATTATTGCTTTCGAATCAACTTTCCAGACTGATGTTGATAGATATTCTACCATTTTGATAGTCCAGTAAGGTCGTTCTTCACGTTGGCTTAAGGTCCTCCTCGTAGGCGCGTATAAGCTCAGCATGACTCCAAGCCTGTGCAATGCATCCTCTCCCTACCTGTGGATCAACACCGTCGTATATCTCTGGCACAAGACTGTGTTCGTAAAGTGGACGAAAATATGAAAAAAGATCACTGGCACTCACGCCGAATCTCTTAGCAGCGGTTATATACGGTCCAACTAACCACGGCCAGACAGTACCGTTGTGATACGCTTTGTCCCTGGAATGAAGATCGCCCTCATAAATGGGCTCAAAATTCGGATCTTCAGAAGAGAGTGTCCTGAGGCCGTATGGCGTCAATAAAAATTCATCAACCTGTGAAATGTAGTCATGGAATTGAGTTTTTATCACTGGAAATGGAAGAGAGTAGGCAAAGAGGAAATTAGGCCTCAGAGAGAAATCATCCGGATCGCATGTGTCCAGAAACTTTTTGCCCCTTATGAATTTGCGCTGGAACGTGTCCTTCAGCTCTGCCATAATTTGCTCAAGATCCTTCGGGAAGTCCTTCTCCAATTCCGCTGAAAAGTACTTCATCGTGCTGAGTGCGTTAAACCAGAGAGCATTGATATCAACCGGCTTTCCGATTCGTGGCGTCATGGAGAGATCGCCGATTCTTGCATCCATCCAGGTCAGTCCAGGTTTTTTGAGCGTTACAAAACTGCCATCAAGCTCAAAGAATTCATTACCTTTGGAATAGTCATAAATCAGTCTTTCAAGTTTCTCATAAGACTCTTCAAGGAATTCCTTATCTCGAGAATAAATATAATATTTGTAAAATGCATAGAAAAGCCAAAGTGTTGAATCCGCTGTGACTTTATTATCATTCGTGTCCAGGCTTCTGGGGACTATGCCGTTCTCACTGTGCTCCAGATAGTTGGACAGCACCTTCCTGGCCAGATCGTATTTTCTACGGCATAATAGCAAGCCTGGAATAGATATTAATGCGTCTCTTGCCCAGGTTCCAAACCAGTGAAATCCCGCGATGATGTTATCATTGGTGAGGAAGAATGTCGAACTTGCCTTTATTTCCTCTATACCGGACACACGCTTTCTTAGTCCCATTTCATTGAAATAATAGCTCTTGACCGTTTCGAAATCAATTGGACGATCCGTTTCTGAGACGTTTATTTCAAGTTGCCTATTCGTCAATTCACCCTCGAAATGGCCTGGATTGAAGAGATCTTCCTGCCAGGCGTATCCGCGATCCTTCTCTTCAGGGTACTCGAATTTTCTATACCAGTCGCCGCCGGGAACATACTTAAGTTGTGAGATTATGTTAAACTTTAACTCGCCGGATCTGAAGGCAGTGACTCTCGCATTTTTTGATTCCGCAGCATCGAAAGAGCGCTTCTCGAATAAACTATAAGAAGGGCGAAAAGCGACAAGCGGAAAGAGAGATATCCTTTCTGGAATTACTTTTGGAAACGTGTAGCGTATAACTAAGTGGTCTTCCTGGGGGTGCAGTATTATCTCCTTCTGAACCGCAATGTCCCCATGTTGGAATGTAACGATCGGGTAAGGAAATGAAGCATAATTCCTTATTAATTTGTAACCCTGAGGATATATAGTATCGGGATAATAATTTGTATCCAGACTAAATTTTACCCCTTTATTCTCAAAGATTTCGAAAAGCTTGGATAACATTACCCACCTGTCATGACGCTCATTTATGGAGGAAACAAGAAGCCCATGGTATGACCTTGTGTTTGCAAAACTCACTGTGGAGGATGAATAGCTCCCCTTCCTATTCGACAAAAGCCATTCTTTGTTTATATTCACAACATGTGAATCCTATGATCTTTAAAGAACTATTCGTCCTTGTGTTCCCAAATGATTATTCACGGCTTAGCATCCGAACAAAACTATCAATGCATTGGACATGAATCTGGGTTCTGACCAAACTCGAGGATTTCTGCTGTATTTTACTGCTCAATTTTAATAAATAATCCATTACGTTGTACGCAAAGATTTAAACCGAAGTGTGATTGCGGAGCTAATGGTTAGATATCTTCCGTTGGGTAACGGTAGATTACTTGTTGGATTTGACAGTGAGCATAGACTTGTAGATTTCTATTATTCAAAATTTCAGGCTGAAAATCACTCAGGTGGAAAGCCGTTCAGATTCGGCATATCGGTGAATAATGTCTTTAAGTGGGTGGATAGCTCAGTAATTTCTCTATGGGATTACCTTGATCACACGATGATCGGCATAAGCAAGTACAATCTTTCGGGGATTGAGTTCATTAACAACGATTTCGTGGATATTTACGATGATGTTCTCTCAAGAGAGATCACTGCAAAGAATAATTCTAACGAAAGAAAAGAGATCCATTTCTTCTTCCATCAAAACTTTCTCATATATGGCAACAATATTGGTGATACTGCAATATATGATCCGGACATGAACGGAGTCATACATTATAAAGTAAACCGTTATTTTTTTGCAGGCACTGCAGATCAGTCCGGAGGCACAATTGATCAGTATTCCATTGGAGTGAAAGACTTCGAGGGACTGGAAGGGACCTGGAAGGACGCGGAAGACTCGCAGCTGTCAATGAATCCAGTTGCTACCGGATCCGTTGATTCTGTTATCAGGCATACCTTGTCGCTTGAACCTGGAGAAACTAAGTCCATGTTTTATTACATCCTGTGCGCCTCAGGCTTGGAAAAGATACAGGAAATGAGGAAGCAGATTGATTACTCTTCTCTAAAGCGCATGCGTGTGCGAACAGAAAACTACTGGAAACTCTGGTCCTCTAAGGAAGAAGTTGATGTTAATGGCCCTATTAACTCATTATTCAAAAGATCGTTGTTCGTCATAAGGAGTCATGTCAATGATATAGGTGGGATTGTGGCATCGAGCGACAGTGAAATCCTTGGCTCCAAGCGTGATGGATATTATTACGTATGGCCCAGGGATGCTGCCATCGCTGCATATTCTCTTGTAAAGGCAAATCATCTCGGCCCTGCATCAAAGTTCTTCTCCTTTGCAAAGAGTGTGATCTCCCCGAAAGGTTTCTTTTACCATAAATATACACCTGATGCGAGAATTGCAAGCAGCTGGCTTCCGATGGTCATGGGCAAAAAAAAACATATTG
>JAKAYB010000086.1 GCA_021826925.1 Thermoplasmata archaeon
AGGTGGTCAGAGCCTTATCCCGCTTATGAAGGCGAGGATAACAGACATACCATGCCTTGTCAGCCTGGCAAGGGTGCCGGATCTCAGCTATATCAAACGGGATGGCGATGCCATTGCAATAGGCTCTATGACACTTGATTCTGATCTTGAGTATTCGAAAGAAATCACAGATAACTTTGCTGTTTTTCATGATGCTTTATTACATCTGGCCGATCCATTGATTAGAAACATGGGGACGATAGGAGGAAACATTTCGCATGGCGATCCCAGCAACGATCTTCCCTCGGTAGCGTTGGCTCTTGGTGCAACAATGAAAATAGAGGGTAGCGCAGGCTCAAGAGAAGTCTCTGCAGATGACTTTTTTGTTGATACGTTTACGACAGCAATAAAATCAGGGGAGGTACTTACGGAGATACGCTTTCCTTTATGGCATGGAAGTTCGGGTGGTGCCTATGTTAAAAGCAGGAAAGGTACCGCGGACTTTTCAATAGCAACGGTGGCAACACAGATAGAGCTTAATGGCAAAAAATGCGAAAGAATCAGAATAGCTATGTCTTCTGTGGCTCCAACGCCAGTCAGGGCCAGGAAGGCTGAAACATTCCTGACAGGTAATGAAATAAATGACGATGCCATAAAAATGGCGGCGGAACTGGTTGTTGATGATGCTAGTCCCACTTCTGATCTCATGGGGACCGCCGATTTCAAGCTCAGTATTCTAAAAAAGACAGCAAAAGAGAGTATCAGAAGAGCGTACAATAGGGCAACAGGCGTATGAAAATGGAAAAACATCGTGTAAGTATTAATGTAAACGGAAAAGACTATTCAGAAGAGATTGAGCCGAGAACACTGCTTGTAACATTCCTAAGGGATATTGCTGGTTTGACCGGAACACATATAGGGTGTGATACTTCCAATTGCGGGGCATGCACTGTTATCATGAACGGCAGGGCAGTGAAATCATGCACGGTTCTTGCTGTGCAGGCCAACGGGTCGAATGTGCTTACCATAGAAGGTCTCTCTAAGGATGGAGACAAATTACATCCGATACAGAAAGCTTTCATTGAAAAAAAGGGATATCAGTGCGGTTACTGCACGTCCGGTATGATCCTTACTGCACTTGCGCTTCTCAACAGGAAGAGGAATCTCACGGAAGATGAGATTAGGGAAGCCCTAAGCGGAAATCTCTGCCGCTGTACAGGATATGACAGCATCATTGATTCAATAATGCTTGCAGATAGTGAGATGGCAAAAACTGAAAAGGAAGAAGAAATTTTCGTGGAGGCATGATACCGTGAATCTTGATGAAAAATTTGTAAAAGGAAGGGGGCAATTTGTTGGTGATATTTCGCTTCCAAATACACTTTATTTAAATTTTGTTAGAAGTAACTATGCCCGGGCAAGAATTGTCAAGGTTTATGGTGGAATCACTCACAAGGATGTTGCACTGAAGGTTTCGTCCGTGGGCGAAGGTGGAGAAGGTGGATTCGGTTCAATAGCTCACCCTGTTTTAGCAAGCAATTTTGTTGCATATGTTGGGCAGCCAATTGCAGCCGTATACGCCGAAGATCCATACACTTCAGAGGATCTCATAGATTCCGTGCAGGTCGATTATGAACCTCTCAAAGCAGTGGTAGATCCGGAAAAGGCAATAGATTTTGAACCAATACATCCTGGGCTCAAGTCGAATGTTGTTGTGGACAGGTACTTCGGTAATGACTTCGAAATAGACGCTGACATCGTGGTTGAAGACAGGTTTGTCAATAACAGAATAGCCACAGATCCTATAGAACCCCGGGGTATAGTGTGCAATTATGACGGCAAAAGACTCACTGTCTGGACATCAACTCAGAGTGTCTTCAGCATACGAGGTGGACTGAGTGAGGTGCTCGGGATTCCAGAATCCGATATTCATGTAATACAGACTGATACGGGCGGGGCATTTGGGTTGAAAGGTGGGATGTACCCTGAGTATATCGTGGCTTCGTATCTTGCCATGAAAGAGCGCAGGCCAGTCAAATGGATCGAGACAAGGCGCGAGCACCTGATGGCGAGCAGACCCGGGAGAGGCGTGATCGGAAAAATAAAGCTTTTTGCAGATCGCAAGGGTTACATACAAGGGCTCAAGGGAGACGTAATTGTTGACAATGGCGCATACTCTGGAGGCTCCGGCGAGTTTAGTTCAATGTTCGTGGCCCGCCAACTTGCAGGGGTATATAAGATTGAGAGGGCGTATGTGAGGGCCAGAGCAGTTCTTACGGACAAGGTTCCCCAGGGACCTTATAGAGGTGCTGGAAGACCCGAGGCAATGTTCTTCATAGAGAGGATTATCGATCGTCTTGCAGACGAGTTGAACATGGACCCACTCGCATTGAGGCTGAAGAATGCTACGACTGAAAATTACAAATCCCCACTTGGTTATCAGATAGAACCTTCCAGGAATTTCATTGAGAAAGCTGGTGAGGTTCTTGAGTATCAAAAATATTATCCTCGTGGCAACTGTGGCTTTTCTGTGGGTATACTTTATCATGCGACCAGCGGAGGAGAATCTGCGAGAATACGAGTGAAGGATGGCAAGGTTACATTCTGGCTCGGCGGAAATGCCCATGGCCAGAGACATGATGTGTGGGGAAAGATGCTGATTCAGGAAGAACTAGGTGTTGATCAATCCATAATAGAATTTATGAACGGAGACAGTGATGCCCTTGAATCCGGCATCGGTACCTGGGGAAGTCGTTCTGCAATGGTTGGTGGGTCTGCCTTGGTTATGGCTGCTAGAAAATTAAAGAAGAAAGTCGAAGAAGCAAATGGGGAATACTCCACAACAGCACTTCTTTCAGGGGAGTGGGATGAATATGAGTACTTTGATTACGACAAGACTGAGAGCAGTCTTTGTGCCAACCTTGTTACAGTGAACATTTCAGACCTTCCAAAGATTAGGGTTGAAAAGTGCAGAGCGTATTATGATGCTGGACGTGTGCTCGATCCAGTCTACGCTGCAGGTCAAAATGCTGGAGGATCCGCAGAAGGTATCGGGCAGGTTCTCACTGAATCTTTAAGTTTCAATGATGAAGGCCAGCCCCTGATAGCATCTATTGCTGATGCCGGTGTCCTCACAGCAGATCTCCTTCCGAGATTTGAGGTAAAATTCTACAAATCTGAATCCACTCTGCCCTCAAGAGCCAAAGGTATTGGAGAGGCTCCCACCATTGGAGTACCGACAGCGCTCTCGCGAGCAATAGAAAGGGCGACAGGTCTTAGGATCAGGGAAACTCCGCTGTCAATGGAATACCTTATGAAAGCCATTAAGAATTAGGTAACGGAGGAATGATCCGGAAGGATCACCTCATTTCAGGATATGCACGAAGATCATAATTGTCAGTATCATCAAAACCCATCAATATTCATACAATGATTCACACTAGAACGGAGCCTATTTTTTCAGAAGGATCTTCATGGCTTCAGGTATTTTCTCGATCATGTCGTTTATATCGTACCAGTAGGACTTTTCCTTATAGCAGAGATCACCAACAGTTTTGTTGAGAAATGATGCCATGCAGGCAGATTCAAACGCGCTGGAAGATCTGGCAGAAATTGCGACAGTCTCTCCTGCCAGAAGGTCACCTGTTCCTCCCATCGTCATTCTTGGATTTCCACCATCCGCCCTTATGACTTTATCATGGAAAACAATAAGGTCCTCCAGGCCCTTAAGGATTATGATGACATTGAATTTCTTGGAAAAGGCTATGGCGTTCTCTTCCGTCGGCTCGGTTCCGGATATCCTTTCAAATTCTCCATGATGCGGCGTGATTATTATTTGCGAATTGCTTAGCTCACTTCTTATGAGATTCAACAGGTCAAGGGCGTCTGCGTCAACAACCACAACACCCGAGTACCCTTTCAGGTGGGAAAGGATCTGTGAAATATCCTGTCCTTTGCCTAGGCCAGGACCTATGAGTACGGAATTAGATTTTCCCATATCATCAAGGGTTTTGCCATCCACGGGCCTCACAATTATCTGTGGGTCGTAAGAACTCAGGACAATGCGGTTGTAGTCACTACTATACACCCTTACTAAATCCGCCCCTGTCTTAACAGCCCCGCGGGCAGAAATCACTCCGGAACCATAAAAAGTCCAACCAGCCACGATTGCAACAACACCATTCATCCCCTTGTGTGAATCAAGCTCCGGGAGTCTGTAATATACGAAATCACCTGGACCTGCATAATTGAAAACTTTTTCTGGAATCCCTATATCTGCGATAACAATTTTTCCAGAATTTCTTTCGTTCATGCCTTCCTTTGTGTCAGTAAATGTGACCGTCATAAATGGATGAATTGCAATTTCGGATCCTAGCGCTGATGGGACATCAACAGATACGATCTTCTTGCCTGAGGAATTAATCTTCTTTATGATCTCATCAAAAGGGGGTCTGGGAGTTCCATTGAATCCAGAGCCAAATATGGCATCTAAAACTATGTCTGCTTCTTCCAAAGAACTTTCAAATTGTGATTCTTCAATAACATTACCTTTGTATCCGGACAAAGCTTTGAGGACCTGCTGACTTTTCACTGATTCTCTTCCCTTAACAAAGTACACCATCACGTCATTTGTCGCAGAAAGTATAGCGGAAGCAACTAATCCGTCTCCAGCATTGTTTCCTACCCCACACACGGTCAGTATTTTATTGCTAGAACCAAATTCCTTTAATATTGAATTTGCTACAGAACCGCCGGCATTTTCCATCAGTGTATACGTGTCCCCAATAAAATATTCATAATTTTTATCGGATTTCTCGACATCCTTGTAGGTTATCATCTCTCATCCCAAACACATGATTACAAACGGGTTAATGATATGTTCAATTCGAATTTATTTTATGATCTTTCCTGTGGCAATCTCCCAGAGGTACAGATCAAGTATTCCAGGTTCCATGGAAATATTCCTCGATAAGTCGATGAAGAGTTTTTCCGTCTCAAGGTACCAGTACTTCGAATTAACTTTTATAGGCCTGCCCGGGAATTCCTTCTTGAGTATTGACAATATATGTTTATCTAGAATGGCGAAATCGAAAATTCCAACGTTCCTGAGGAAGTGAGACGCCTCCTTGAAACCTATTCCAGGAACGTTTGCTACAAGGTATTCTCTCACACCTGCTTTATCCGTGGATCTAATTAGTTCTGGCAATTCATCAATGATCCATCTGGAATCGCTAATGAACCTGCTTCTCACATTATAAAACCTGTACTTGCATGACTTAAGTTCCCTAGATAGCTCCTCCTGAGGCATTGTTGCAAAACCGCTATAGCGTATGTAATTCTGTGTTTTTAATCCCATCTCTGCTGACGTGTTAGCTGCCAGAATGCAAAAGCAGAGCTCTTCAAAGAGTCTTTCCTTAGAAGATCTCCCTACAGAGATGAATTCTTCTTTTTTCTTTTCAATAAGCTCAGCAATTGGCGAACTTACCCTCTTTCTTACCTCATCGAGGATCGATTGGTCATCAACGTTGAGGAAAGGGTCTTCCACTTAGTTTCCTCAAAAAAAATTTACTTGAAGATTTCGTACATCTTCAGAGCTTTCTTAAGTCTGGATTCAACATCTGCCCAGTTAACGTTCTTCAGGAAAGCATCCAGGTATGGTGCGCGCTTTGCCCCATAATCCGTGTAATATGCGTGTTCATAAACATCCAGGGCAAGGACAACTACAGCGTTCCATATGCCGTTTGAATTGTGCGCGTCCGCTCCTATATTTCTCAGTTTTCCAAGGTTGAGATCGAAGACACAAAGACTCCATCCTCTGAAAGCTATTCCCGTGGCTTTGAAGTCCTCTACCCACTTCTCGTAGCTTCCGAAGTCCTTTTCCACTTGTTTCTTGAACTCAGGTTCTACAGTTTTATGATCCTTCGTCAAACCGGCGAAGTATATTTCATGCAGAAGAGAACCGTCATAATTAAAAGTCTCCTCAAGTTTTAGTTCTCTAAGGTCACTGTAATTCTGATTCGCTTTGCTCCTGTCAACAGAAGGCAGTTTTGACCAGATCTCGTTTAGCTTGTTTACGTATCCCTTATAATGCGTTTCAAAATGGTAATCTATCTGTTGATCAGATATGCCATCCAGTCCTTTTGGCTTTAGTTTATCTTTTGTTTCCCATGTTTCTGCCATTTTTTACACCTGAATCCAAATAGAGTTAACGTTTAAAAAGTTAATGAAGCTTTACAATGAACATCGTATACCGGCCAATAAAGCCCTTAGTACTTAGTCGTCCTAATAATAAAGAAGAATGCGCCTAAGGGAATTCGAGAATTGATCTTACGTTCTCCGTGGGTGTTTTTTGCGGCACTTTGTTTGTGACTCTATTTCTCGAAAGCCATTCGTCAAGGCTCTCCTCATCCATCGTTCTTGCCCTGGATACCTCTTCCTGGCAATCGGCACAGTACAGACCGTCAAAAATCAATGAGCCACAGATAATGCAGTGATGTTTAGCTCCCATTACGAAGGTATCCTCGATCTTACTTAATATTTTTTCCATGGGTTTGAAAACATGTTTTGTCCTTTATTAAAGGATGTAA
>JAKAYB010000087.1 GCA_021826925.1 Thermoplasmata archaeon
GATCTTTTCACTCTTTGGACTCGTGTAGTAGCCGTCTAGGGAGATTATCGTGTCTATGATTACCTTTCGCACTCCTTTCTATCTGGGGCACGTATATATACTTACGCTGCACCTGCGTTTGCGCTTTGTGAATTAACTGAAAATTAACTCGCGGTGATCTTAGAATTCATTACAATGGAATAACAAACGGCAAAAAGTTATGAGTATCCGAGAAATAAAGTAGCGTGATTATGTGAGCGAACTAAATCAAGTATATTTGGTCGAATATAAAAGAAGTGCATTTTCCAGAGCAAGGCCCAACGATCCGGACAGGGACGTATTCAATTCAATTCGCATGGATGATGTTCTGGGGATGCTGATCAAGGATATTGTGAATTCTTCTGGTGTAAAGACGGACGATATAAATGATGTCATAACCGGCTGTGCGTTCCAGACAGGCGAGAACTGGCTTTATGGTGGGCGTCATCCTGTTTTTCTTGCAGGATTGCCTTTCAACGTCCCGTCCATGTCCCTCGATCGGGCATGCTCGTCCTCGTTGAATGCAATTGCCATTGGAGCCATGGAAATAATGACCGGGAAATCCGAGGTTACCATTGCCGGCGGAATGGAACATATGACGCATATACCTATGGCTAACAATCCAAACCTTAAGCCAAATATGAAACTCCTTCTCAGGCCTGAGTATGCAAAGTACAATATGTCCACGGCGTACAACATGGGCTTGACAGCTGAGAAACTTGCAGGCCTCAGGGGCATCTCCAGGAAGGAGATGGATGAGTTTTCAGCAGGAAGCCACAAGAAGTCAGCAGAATCTATGGACAAAGGATTCTTCAGGGACGAGATTCTTCCTGTTACTGTCGAGATAAATGGTGAGGAGAAAGTCATAGATACAGATCAGAGCATAAGAAGGGATACGACCATTGAGGCTCTCTCAAAACTCCCTCCGTCATTCAAAGCTGATGGAGTCATAACTGCAGGCAACTCTTCCCCTCTGAACGACGGTGCATCTGCTGTCATGGTCATGTCGGAAAAGAAGATGAAGGAGTACGGCCTGAAACCTCTTGCAAGGATCAGGGGGTTTGCCTGGGCTTCCGTGGATCCATCTATAATGGGCGAGGGGCCGGTGCCTGCTACTCAGAAACTCCTGAGGCAGGAGAACCTCTCTGTCGATGATATAGATGTCTGGGAGATAAACGAGGCCTTTGCTGTAGTCGTCCTGAATGCCATCAAAGAACTGGGTATAGACCCGAGCAGGGTGAACATCCATGGCGGGGCTGTTTCTATCGGTCATCCTCTCGGTGCTTCCGGTGCCAGGCTTGCTGGCACTCTTGCACGTATAATGAACGAAGGGCAGAAAGACTTAGGTGTCGCCACACTCTGTGTTGGCGGTGGCCAGGGGTATTCCATGCTGCTGGAGCGTGTGTGATATGGATTTTGACTTTCCCGAAGAAGCACAGGCTGCGCGAAAGAAGGCGAGGGAGTTTGCGCTTCGAGAGTTCACTCCAGCCATAGCAAAGGAATCCGATGAGCTTGAAACATTCAGGGACGAGATAAGGAAAAAGATGTTTGCAGAGAATATCATAGATGTGAACAGTCCCTGGTCCCTTGTTGTTGCTATTGAAGAGACCTGCAGGGTCGATCCTGGAAATGCCATAGCTTCTACAGCGAGCATGTTTGGGGCAGAGATACTGATGCTCTTCGGTTCGGAAGAGCAGAAGGAGAAATTCCTTTTGCCGACGCAGAGGGGTGAGAAGATCATGGGCCTTGCCGTCACTGAACCTGGAGGGGGGAGTGACGTTGCAGGCCTGAAGACAAAGGCAGAGAGGCACGGTGACAAACTGATACTGAATGGATCAAAGATGTTCATAACAAATGGGACCACCGCCGATTTCTACCTCATGCTTGTCCGGACATCTACGCCAGACGAGAAGAAACATCATGGCCTTTCCGTCGTGATCGTTGAGGCAAATACTCCCGGATTCACCAGGAATAAACTGGTAGGAAAACTTGGAGTGAGGGCAACAAGCACAGCGGAACTGATACTTGACAATGTTGAGATCCCGGCAGACAGGATTGTTGGCGAGGAAGGAAAAGGATTCTATTATGTCATGACGTTCTTCAACATAAGCAGGGTCTACGTTGCCGCCCAATCCATAGGAATAGCTCAGGGGTGCATGGACAGGACGCTGGAATATCTCAAGACACTGAAAGGAAAGGAGAAAGAGGAGATACTGGAGGATACGCAGTTCTCTGTCGTTGACGTTGCAACACGCATAGAGGCTTCTAGGTTGCTGACATACAAGGCTGCGTCTTACCTGTTCCAGTTCAAGCCCAATCCTGCCCTGACAAGCATGGCGAAATCGTATGCTTCCGAGACTGCAGTCATAGCCGCGCAGAAAGCACTAGAAATCGCTTCTGCCTACGGCATGAATTCTGACATAGAGCGATTTTTCCGGGATTCAAAGATCATGGAAATATGGGAAGGAACGAGCGAGATAGAGAAACTGATCATTTACAGATCGATGGAGAAATCTCTGGAAGGTGAGGTAAATTGAGTTCTGGGAGCGAAGAAGATCTGCTTTCCTCCGCTGTGGAGGAATTTTCCGTAAGGAGCATCGATCCAGTAGTGCTTAACATAGAGAGAAGCGGAATAGATGAGAATATGATCAAGATGCTTGCTGCCCAGGGATTTCTGGGAGCAATGGCACCGGCTGAGACCGGTGGTGCAGGCCTTGACAAGTTTGGGTACTCCAGGATTCTTCTCGGGACTGCATCGCATTCGCCTTCTGTATCGGCGCTGATAATGCTCACCAATTCGATCTTCACGCCATTGATGCAGAATGTGGATTCGGATCTGCTGAAGCGCGTTGTATCTGGAGAGGAAAGATTCTGCGTAGCCATAAGCAATGATAAACTTTCCAGGAACTCGATCTCTCTGGAAGGGAACAGGATTTCCGGAAATGTGATGGGTGTGATAAATCCGTCTGAAAAAAATCTCATAGTAAACATAGGTGAAGATATTTTCCTGGTAAGAAGCGGCTTCACTATCACCGAAAAGTCAAAACCACTGTCTTTCCGAGGCCTGGGCTCAGGGACGGTCTCGCTGGATTCTTCTGATATCGTTAACCTCACTGAGAAAACGGGCATAAAGAGTTCTGAAATCCTTGATTCTCTGGACTATGAAGTATCATGCATTGCCATAGGAATGTCCAAAGGGGCTATGGACAAGGTCCTGGATTATGTGAAAGTTCGTAAGACATTCGATAAACCGCTGAAAGATTACAGCCCTGTTGCGAACACTCTCTCCAGGCTACTCTCGGAAGAGATGCTTCTCATCGATGAACTGGACAATGTCGATCCTGAAGACAAGCGCAAGACGCTGATGCTCAAGCTTAGATCCGAAGAATTTTCAAAAGAGGCAGCGAAGTATTCAATACAGTTCCATGGTGGATATGGTTTCTTTGAAGACTTTGGCGTTGAGAAATTCTACAGGGATGCGTTCGGCCTACCGATAATGTTCAGCAACTATGAGGGAGACAAGCTGAGGTTATCAAGCATGATATTCGGAGATAAATCTGGATACATTTGAATAATTTTGAAAATAATTATCTATCCCTTTATAATTACATTTAATGGCTGGAGAATTATTGGAGATAGACAAATTCGGGAGAGTATACATACCAGCTCACCTTCGCACACACATAAACAGGAAACTGGTTGCCTCAAAGGTTGGGTCGCAGTTGATTATCCTTTCTCTTCCAGAAGGACTCAACGAGGTTGAGACAACCCTGGAAGAATCTGCATTCAAAAACCAGGCTTAGGAGTTCTCTCAAGGTGAGTGGATAGTAGCTCGATACAGATAGAAAAAGTATATTATCTTGAATGAAATAAATATTTTAACGTCCAGCCTCCTGATCCATGTCTTGACGGGCAAGACAATCCCGCTGGATTGAATGGTGATGTTTAGCATGAAGACGGCAAATTTGAAAGAGCTCAACAGAAAGGAGATTAAGGCGATAAGGAAGATGGTTAGGAAAGGGGTCGAAGTTCCAGATATCTGCAAGGAATTTGACATACCACCTGAAGAGTGGAGAGAACTGGCAATAAAGTACGATCTCCTGAAATAACCTTTTTTAATAGCCAGAATTTTTCAGTCTGCAACTCCTGAAGTTCAGTTCCCGGAAAAAAGATTTATCAGTGAGTACGTTATCAACTATCCCAAACAACAAGGATCAGGGGCTGTAGCTTAGCTAGGTAGAGCGCCTGGCTCATAACCAGGCGGTCACTGGTTCGAATCCGGTCAGCCCCATTCTCTATCCGGGGATATAGATAAGACTTCAAAACGTGCCGTTTTTGTGGATAAGAAGAAAAAACGTGCTGTTTTTAATTTTCAATTTAAGAATTTTAATTGTCCTTACTCAAGTATTTTTTAAAAAGGATTTTAATAATTTTTGATCTGTTTTTTAACCCACTTCCATTCCTGATTTTCTGTTTAATATTTCTTAATCCTCTTTCGGATATATTCTCGTCCTTAACGTCTTTAGGCTTCAATGTCAAGACCCATGCATAGAATTCCCTGAGGTTATCATACTCAAGGTATGAATCTGCATCAATACCAGTAATCTGTGTTTCGTCAAGATTATTGGTTTCCTTACCTATGTATCTTATCCTATCAGCGATGATGTGTTTCCTATGGGCTATTCCTTCATTATCGTAATCAAACTTGTTATCGGTGTGCCGAACTCAATGAATAAACACGTTTCTTATTGATTCTCAGGATTAGTCAGAGAAAGAGTTAATGATATAATTTCAAGAAAAAATTTTTTCAATTATAGCTATTTCTTTATTAGTTAAATTATAAATTTTATATACAATGCTATCAATCTGGTTTTCTTTTTTTATTATTTCATCTTTTATTTCATTGTATTCATCGGTATTCTCCGATTTGCTCATTAATAGCTTATTTAAATTAATAATTTCAGCGACAATTTCTTCTATATTCTTTATTGCTTCGCTTTTTCCAAAAAGAATAGGGATATTTTTAATAAATCTATGTTCATAAGAATAATATTTACCCCTTAAGTATGTAGAAGTAGACCTAACATAAAATTCCGATAACTTGCTGTTTAAAAGTCCTAGTATATATTTTATATTAATCTGGTCTTTAAGTTTTAATCCATACCCCCCAGCCACTCCGGCTGTAAAAAACCATTTCCCTTCAAAATCTACTGTGAAAGAATTGCTAAAAGCATTAAATGGAGTCATAAGTTTAATTTCCTCAAATTCTTCCAAATTTTGAGGACGACTAAGTGCATACCATTTTATAGATCCATTTTTGACGTCTTTCCTATTGTTAAGTATTTCTTGATTGCTTTCTAGATAATGAAAAGTTTTTGGATATCTATTTTTGAGAATCTCTTCAGGAATTAAATTATATTTACCACTCTTATTTTTATAATATGGAAATAATAATACCCTATCTGAATTTAAGATAGCATATTTTTTGATCTCTAGCCCTTTAACTAGATTTTTTAATAACTCCGGTTCTAAATCTACATATTGATTCATTGAATATGAAAAGTATTTTTCTCCTTTTTTGAGCAGAATAAAAACAGAATCAGCACTAGTTATTAAACCCTGAAAAATTTTTATACAGATATCGGATAATTTAGTTTCAATTCTATTTAATTTACTGATTAAATCTATTTCTTTCGAATCGTTTAACGACCAAACCCCATCTGTTAATGATGACTGCGGTATCATAAGTGGGTCAGAACTCTCTAATAAACCATTTTTTATTAGATTTAAATCGATTTCTTTATAAACTTTAATATTGGTTTTTATAGATGATTTTTTGAATACAATAATTCCGGAATACGTTGTTGCAGACTCAAAGACCGGTAGATCGCCAAAATCAACAATTTTTTCAATTCTACCTGAATTTAATAAGAATTGTCTTAATCCCCGACCATAATTAGCCGTTATAAACTTTAAAGGAATAATGAAGCTAAATAACCCCCCCTCATTCAAATGGTTGATTGCAAATTCTGTAAATAGCATGTAGGTATCAAAATATCCTTCAGATATTTTCGTCCTCTTCGATAAAAAATATTTTTCTTTTTCGTCTATTTCTTGAATCCTAATGTAAGGTGGATTTCCTATCACAATATCAAATCCACCCTCTTTCATTATATTTGGAAATTCATGTTCCCATTTGAAAGCCCTATCAGAAACAGAAGGGTCGTCAATCAGGCTATTTCCAACCTTAATGTTATTTTGCAATAATGGTAATCTTTGCTTCTTTTCTGAAATCTGTAATAGCAAGTTTAGTTGAGCAATTTCTACTGCCTTAGGATCAAGGTCAACACCAAATATGTTGTTCTTTAGAATTTCAACCTTCTTCGAATAGAATTCCTCGCTATCCAAAGTAAGCTGAGCAAAATCATAATTTTGTTTCCACCTGAACTCTTTCACATTAACACATATTTTTTAATCAGCTGAACCCGTGATATAGGGAATGGGATAGTATTTGGTCATTTTTCATTTCAATCCATACGTATTCTTC
>JAKAYB010000010.1 GCA_021826925.1 Thermoplasmata archaeon
CTAATACATTTGAAGTTGATTAATTTTCATAATTTTCTGTTGAGGAAAAAACAATCATGGCATCCATAATTTATAGAAAGCAGCGATGTAGTAATATGGAAAATACGAGAATGGGTGGAAAAATTGCTTTGATAACGGGTTCATCAAGGGGAATAGGACGAGCAATAGCAGAAAGACTTCACGAGGATGGAGCTAGAATAGCAATAAATTATTCAAGAAATGAAAAGGCGGCTTTGGAACTTAAAGAGAGATTATCAGGATCCGAGATCTTCAAGGCAGACATATCTAACAGAAATGAAGTCAGAGACATGATAAAGGAGATCAACAAAAAACTGGGAAGGATTGATATCCTCGTTAATAACGCCGGAATTTTCAACCTCATGCCATTTGAAGAGTATGATGAAGAGCGTGTTGAGAGGATGTATGCTGTAAATGTAAAAGGCGCAATATACACCACACTGGAGGCTCTTGATAATCTCAAGAAAAGTATGGGCGTCGTTCTAAATATAGCTTCAAATGCTGGGGTTGGCACAGCAGCAGACAACACAACATTTTATTCAATGACTAAAGCTGCCATAATAATTCTAACCAAAAGGCTTTCATTCGAATTAGGGAAGTATAAAATTAGAGTAAACGCAATTGCACCAGGATGGGTGGAATCAGACATGACAATAGGAGGAAAAACCAGAGATGAAATTGGAACTTTTGAAAAGTTTTTCATGGAAAGAACAGAACTTAACATGATTGGAAAACCAGAATATATTGCAAATATTGCATCATTTTTATGCTCGGATGAAGCAGCGTTTATTAATGGGCAGGTTATTGTTGCAGACGGAGGGAGAATAGACAATCTAACCCATAGCCTATGATAGAGCCCTGGATACTATTATGTTACGGGTCTTAGAAACATGATTTCCTAAGGACTGAGGAGATTATTTTCCTTCCTGAGTGTCAGAGAATACATCCTCTCAATTTTTGAATAACTATGAACCACTCTTTTCGAAACTAGGTTTAGGCCCATTTTAAAAAGCTGTTCCATCCTTTCCTCTAGAGCTATAACATCGGCTATCTCGTAATAATTTATGAGACCATTTTCTTTAAGAGCTGCTTTTGCAGCTGGAACATACATGAAAGAATCGTGAGGAAGATTCATTATGATTCGATCAACATTTCTGAATTTTGCTATTTCTTTTTCTGCCAATCCCAGGATTGGGTGTATACTCCCCACCAGATGATTTTTCTTTAGATTTTCATTCAAAAGATCTATGGCCCGGGGGTTACTATCTATTGCATAAATTTCACACTGTTTTTTGTGCGCTATATTTAATGGAAAAGTTCCGATACCGGAAAACATGTCGACGATCAATTCACCTTTCTTTACAGACTGCGAGACTAAAAGACGCTCGGTTGCGAGTCTTGGAGAAAAATACACACTGCTAAGATCTACCTTCATTACCACTCCGTTTTCCCTATAGTCAGTCTCATAGACTTGTTCCCCTTCTATAAGATTCAGGTCTCGGATACGATAAGGTCCGAAAACACCCTGGTCCGAATAGACTGCTTTGATGTTCTTATTTGTAGTCAGTATTTCATGTGCAACTCTCTTCAATCTGTCTGAATCCCTGTACTTTAAGATAGCTATATTCCCTATAAGGTCGAACGAACCACCAGATGTTTTTGGATAATATCTGATCCGCTTTTCCTTAGGTTCTATGTCGACAATTTCTGTATTCTCATACGCAATTTCTGGCATTTTGCTCAACGGCACGTATACAAATTTAGAATCCTTTTGAATTTCGTGTTTAAAATCTCTTAGTGAGCCCTTACCTAAAAGAATGATAACACTGTTCGCAAATTCTTTTTTTATTTTCAAGTGGATCGTCACGAATATCCTCTTTGGATCAACCTTGTTGCATTTTCCTTGGTAGCTTCAGCGAGTCTTTTTGAGAACCCTGGTATGCTCTGAAGTTTTTGTATATCGTATGATGCAATAGAATTAAGGTCTTTAAGTCCATAATTAAAGAGTCTTCTTGCCCGAACTCTTCCAATGTTAGGCAATACAATGAGGTGAACCAGTTCCTCCTTGATTCCTTCTTTAACTCGGATATTTAGAATTTCGAAGTATCTCCTTTTTTCTGGAAGAAACAGGCCTGCTAAGCGTGAGAGTGCATAAGATATCCAATCTGCACTGCTTGCCTTCGATTGAACATCGCCAGGACCAATGAAAAAATCACTGCAGATCTTATTTATAGGTACTTCCTGTATCCAGGAATATAACATCATCGCCAGCTTTATTCTGTTTAATGCGTCAGGATCCCAATCTTCTATAGGGAAATCTGCGACCTCAGCAAATACGATGGCCTGCTCACGCTCTGAAGCTCGTATATATAGGGGCGGAATCTCTGGAGATTTTGCAAGCCAGAGAAGAGAACGCTCATCAGTGATCTCTTTGCTTTCGAGGTACTCACGAAGCTGAACAGCAGTTACGGGATCAAGATAAAGATCCGAAACAATTTTGCCAAACTGGGTTGGAGACAATTTAAAATTACGCGAAAGAACAAGCTCGTTCTCCACCAGAAAGTTCACGGACTTTTCAATATTGTAGGATAGATCGATATCTGGATTCTGAACGCTAAAAAGAGAAGAATCATAAAAGTCTGATATATCCTTGATGCTTTTAGCTAGACCATTTGAGACAAGTGCCAATGATATAAAACGAATCAGGCTTTCCTGCCCCAGGTTCGATTTCACAGGCTCAGGTTCAGATTCGAGATAGTCCCTGGCAGTTTCTTCCGTGTTCGAATTAGCGGCATAGAGTATGCCGTAGCCGAATTGATCATACTTTGGTCTTCCTGCCCGGCCCAGCATTTGATGAACCTCCGTTGTTGAAATGTACTCCATACGCCCGTTGGAATAACGGCTGAGATCAAGGATTAGGACTGCACGTGCTGGCAAGTTTATTCCAGCCGCAAGTGTAGGGGTTGCAACAAGAACTTTGAGCTTTCTATCCCTGAATTTTTCCTCCACGAGCTCCCTAATCTTATTGGAAAGACCGGCATGATGAAAAGCAACACCTGACGAAAAAAGCTGTTGCATCTGGTCGTCGTAGTAATTCATTTCATCTTCATTAGCCGTGAACTTCACCGGTTCTATTTTATCTTTATCTATTCTCTCTGAGAGCTTTAGCGCGAGGTCTTCTGCCCTCTTTCTTGAACTCACGAAAATCAGGATCTGACCCCCTTCGGAAACTACCTTGTTGCAGAGACCAACCACTGCATCCTCGTCCTTGAACGACGCTATCTTTTTATCAGCTATCTCCAGGTGTGACTTGGTTAATATTCCCTTGCTCAGGGACACAGGCCTGAAGTCACTGACTACTGGCACGGCTTTAAGCCATTTACACAGATCATTTATGTTTGTAATGGTAGCAGATAAACCAAGAGTCATCGTATCCGGGCTGGATTTAACTATTGCTGAAAGAAACGTTTCAAGTCTTGATCCCCTGGATGAATCTCCAAGAAGGTGTAGTTCATCAGCGACAACAAGTGATATTTCAGAAATGAAATCCGGGTCTCTGTGAAAAAGAGAATCAGCTTTTTCTGATGTACATACTACTACGTCGCATTTCTTTATAAATTCAGGGGTTTCGTCATAATTTCCAATGGACAAGGCAACACGCATCCCCTGAGGGCTTAATTTTTTCAGCTCATAATATTTTTCAGAAGCCAAGGCTCTTAGGGGGACGATATACATGCTTTTATTTTTCTTAAGGAATTCTTTATATATGGCGTAGTAAGCAATTAGGCTTTTCCCTGATGCGGTTGGAACAGACACTATTACATTTTTGTGGTTATCCAGAAGCTTTATGGCTTCTTCCTGATGTGGATAAAGCTCTACATCATTTCCATCAAATAAATCAAGAAAGGACGGTGGCAGAGATAGTTCACTTAGCTTAGTCAACAGTATGTGATAACAGTATGAGATATTACCTTATCTTTAGAATTGATCGATCTTTGGCCTATGGAGTTATTAATATTCCCACTCCAAGATGGACAGGACGATTTGCCTGCATGTAGTATTTAGCTCTCTTTAGACAGTAAAGTATCCAGTATAAAACCGCTGATACAGAAAGGGAATATGGAGGTACAATGAAAGATAAAGAGGTGCTAAATAAGAGAAAGTCATGTTCATCTTAAACATAGGAATTGCCGGTGAGATTTAAATGCCAAATGGTCTTCTTAAACTGATACTGTTCACTCGGTTTTCGAAACTTTACATAATATTCCTAGCCATCTCCGTCATGATTAGCGTTGTACTTGCATTAGATCTTCCGTATTCCGGGAATCTCTTATTCAAAGCAATTTTCGTTGGCATTAGTCTATTTTTCATATACTATTTTGTTTATACCGCAAGCATACCCATACTCAGATCAGATGTTGATTTCCTGTTTACATCACCGATAAATGACAACCGTAAGGCAGTATCGCTCTACATGGCTAAGTACATTTTCGTTGGCCTCTCAATTATGGATACACTCCTGTGGACCGGAGGACCAGTCTCAACGTTTCCGTTTGGCAGATATACTATCATAATATTTCTATTAGCACTGTCGTTTATAGTAACCTCATTGAGTGTTATTGCGTCAACCTTCACGATAATAAAGAGAGTTTTTATTTCAATAGGTTTTATGTTATTTACTCTCTTATACCTTGTACTTTCTTGGTATACGCTTCCTTATCTTTCCGGTATAAATGACATTTCAAGTCTGCATATAAAGGCGCTTAGCATTATCATGCTGCTTATTCTTCCGATAACTCTCATATTTTATGCACTTAAAGCCCTCAGAAACGTAAATTCCGAAAACCTGGGTCAGATTGTACCACACCTGGATACAAAGACGTTCTTAAACACACACAACAGAACTGAAAAAGAGGAAAACATTTCGTTCAACAATATTCGCGCTCACGAAGCAATGATTAGATTCAATCTTTCTAGAAGTCATTCTACATTAACCGGAAGAAATTTTTCTTCTGACAGTGTTGTCAGGATTTCCCAGGGACCTACCCTAAAATTTGCGCTAGTGACAGGAATAATTTTCGCAGTTATTTTGGGGATTCTCGGTTTCATTTCACATGTTTATACGCTATTATTTACATTATTCCCATTGATTATTCTGATTATTGCCATCTATACCCTTTTGGGCATCACTTTCACTCATTCAATAAATGCTTTGTCTCTGGAGAGGGCCTGGCTTTCGTTTACATCGGTCTCTCCCCGAGAGTATGTAGGTTACCTAATATTGTCCCGCATGATCAAATCCATCCTTGTTTCCATCCCTATTGGTGTAGCATTAGTCTTTTTGCGATTCATTTACGGACTCAATACCGTCGGAGTGGCTTACCTAGAATTCCTTATTGTCCCTTTGCTTATAATGCCGATTTTCTTGTTGAACGTTAGTTTAGGTACATTTCAGATCAGAGACCCTGCATTCATAACGCCTCAGCGAAAAGCTAGGCAATTTCTTGATATGGGCCCCATAACCGGCTTAATTGTTATAGCAGCTGTATCCCTAGTATCCATAAATGCAATAATTTTCATAGCCGCTAGCCTCTTAGTCACAGAAATATTTCTTTTTCTCGAAAAGGATATATGGTTAAGAGTGGTATTCCGCTTGACAGAAAGTGGGTACATTTAACAAGTATACACATTGTGTGGAACTTATAATTTATGGATTATCAATGTACATATCCAGTTCCCAGAACTTCTCGATCACGGCCCAACTAGTGAGCTTACGTTTGAAAATTTTGTCCTCTGCAGGCTTGTCATACGAAATCTTAAAAAAGTGCAAAAAAACAGGCAAAAGATAAGACTTGGGTTACCTAAGCTTTCTCTCGATCATCTTAATTAAAGTGGATTTCTTGACATTAGCTTCAAGCACATACATCTTGCACGATTCCCATGGCACCCTCGGATATCTGGCATCTCGCACTTCATACTTGAAACCAAATCCTTTCAGGATATTAACAAGAGATTCGTCTGAGTATTTCTTTGCTGGATCTAGTGGAACACGCCTTCCCTTCGACCTAGATAGTTTCGGATTGAAATACTGTGAATATAATGTTATTGACATAACTAATTCTGTTTTTCTTCACTCACTGGAGTTCCTTCAAGAAGAACAGCATTTACAATTCCATCCTGTCCTGGTCTTGACGTGACCTTAGCCTCACCAATTTCGGTCAAGATTACAGTACCTTTAGTGATTATATTTCTCTGGACGTAATGCTGATCTGCAGAGTTTTTCTTGACTGTCTGAATTTTAACTCTCTTTACAACTTTCTCTGATGGCGAATAAACATTAGCAGTATCTTCTTTCATAAGAACTACCTTTGAATTACCACCGGTTGTCCTAATAACCTTTCGTGATGTTGGGCCAATTCTTGTTAGCGTTGGTTCCCGACCAAGTTCGTATCTCCTCTTTTCCCTAGCTTTTCGTAGCTTCCCACCACTCGGTTTCTTTTTTGGTTTACCATGAAATATAGTCAAACTGTTTCACCTGATCAAACACTTTTGCATCTCCCGTAAGTTATACCGGAATAAAAACTTTAAGCGAAAAGACCCAGTCAAACAATAGATATATTTTTATTTGCAAAAAGATCATCAACAAACGATGGAAAATCGCACTCTAAAAATTACCGTTATACTCATAGTTCTTCTATTTGCTGCAACATCATGTGCAATCGTGAGCGATTACGACGGACATAACTCTTCTAAAGGTGGCAGTATACGTAGTATAGTTAGGCCTTTTAAATCACACGCAGTTGTCGAAAATATTACAGTTGGCACTAGCCCGTTTGGTGTGGCCTTCGCTTCCTCTACCGAAGATATGTACGTTATGAATTCTGGCTCGAATAACGTTTCTGTGATCAGTGGATCTACAAATGAAGTAGTCGATAGCATTATCGTTGGCTCCACCCCCGTGAATGCTGCCTTTGATTCCTCTAACGGATACCTGTATGTTGTCAACTGTGGTTCCAACAATGTATCTGTAATAAATGGATATACAAATACAGTCGTAACTAACGTTAAAGTTGGAACGCTTCCATTCGGAGTCGCTTTCGATTCCACTAACGGATACCTGTATGTTACTAATTCTGGTTCAAATAATGTCTCCATTATCAATGGCGCTACAAATAAGGTAGTAGGTGGCATTACAGTTGGTGCATACCCCCTTGGCGTTAATTTCGATTCCTTAAACGGATACGTTTATGTCGCGGATCGTAACTCTTACGAAATATCTGTTATAAATGGGGCTACAGATAAAGTAGTCGATAACATCACTTCCATTGCTTATCCATTGTACCTTACATTCGATTCCCTAAACGGATACATGTATGTTACTAATTCCTATCCTAGAATATCCGTTATAAATGTATCAACAAATAAAGTTGCCTATAACATTACATTTTATACGAGTGCATCGGGCATCACGTTTGACTCCAAAAACGGAAATGTGTATGTAGTACACTATTATTCAAACACCATAAGCATAATATCTCCGATATATCCTGCAAAATCTCATTTTTCACCCGTTATATCTAAGACTGATCTGTATATGATCATAGGTGTAGCAGCAGCAATTATCACAGTTGGTGTGGTTGTGAGTAGGATGATCAGGAGGAAAAAATAGTTCACTGGCGATCTATTATCGTTAACCTCCTTTAACTTGAGCTTTGCAACCGTGTTTTGTCTATAGTCGTAATATATCTATATAACACTCAGATTTGTGAAAAAGAAGCGTAATCATTGAATAGATGAATAGGCACACGGGAACGACCGTTGATAGCACAAGGAATGTTCTTCACATAAATCGCGGTACCAGGGAAATCTATGTTTTATCGGATAGTCCAGAGACGTCGTCCCTTCTTAAAAGTATAAAAATACAATATCTAAGGACCCTTGAAAGTGCACATACAAAATTTTTCATGATTCATAGAAAGCCTTATCAAGTACAGGAGCTGCATGAAACCTTGACAATGACTCTCATGCGAAACTCAAGTTCCAATTATTTTTGCCGCAGCTCGAAAGAAGGATATCAATAGTTTCTTCTCATTCGGTGTCGCGTTTGGTAATTTATTGTTAAAAGTTTTGTCAATAGTGCAGTATGCACGGAAATGACCTTCTTCGTTATGTTTCCATTTGTTTTAATGATGAACTTAACTTTTAATTACAGGGTCCAGTAACAGTATGAGGGTTTATCAGTATTCGCTCAGGAAATGACATACTATTTGATGCCCTGATCTTGAGATTTGAACGCTCTGGACATAATCTTCTTGAGACCTCTTAGAAATAGAATTAACAACGCCAACATTATAATTAAGAAAAACAGTTCTAAAACAAGCACCCTTATAATCGAGAAAAGAATTATTGTTGTAGCAGCAGCAACTATCACACTGATAACTATTGTGCTGAATTTTAGGGGTCTCTTATTTGGAGCGCGTCTACAATAGGACGTCCAAATACTTCGACTGGGAAAATACCAGAATTTACTAATAAGAACAAGCGTCCAAACGTATACCCAAACATAAACAGAAACTACCCAAAGGTAAAGATAAAATAATGGAAAAATGTAATGCTGAAAAAAATGAAGTATTATGTTAAACATAATCTATTACCATGGTGGTTCAGCATGAAGATTCCATGCACCTTTGTGAGGCCATAGAGCTTTCCAGACCTGCCAAGGAGACCGTGAATTTACTCCCTCTGTAGTTATAATTGGATAATATACCCCGCCTCCCTAGTTAAAATTGTTTGAATAAGCCCCCTCTTCACCATAAACACCCAGTTGCCAAAAATTGTACCAATAGATGCCCCAGCTCCCACCAATGTCCAAGTAAACGGACTTATACCCGTTATCGAGCGCGTAGGCATATAACACTCCAAAATCCGCAGCAACTGCAGTAACTACAGCCAATGTCAACTCAGCAAGTTCAGGATTGATGGTCACTACTGTACCAGTTTCTGTTGCTACCACTTCACCGAAAATAGCCAAAACTTGGGCAATTGTATCGAAAGACAAAGGCAAAACATCAACTCTAGTAACATCAAGAACAGCTTCATGGCCCGAACGGTATTTATAGTGAATACTACTTGAAACGTAAGATCCAGAAAGAGAGGAATCCATAGCCCGCACGTTAATGTTAGTTCCATCAAAACCTGAACTAGAAGGATTTATGCGATTAACTATATTTTTGTCATTTAGTATGATTGACAATGTCACGACTCTTCCATTCACCTCCACGCTTACTGTACCAGAGTTAAGCTTTATAACAGTGCTTTTTCCGAGTTCAGCGTTGGAAATTGTGCGATCATTCATATAGTTATACTTTAATTCTACAACGGCCATTCCTGCCTGTGTTTTGTAAACTGAAGTGCTAACAGGAACTTCAATTGATCGAAGCAGGGAGTTATCTGTGTTATTTACATTATACTTGGCATTGTTCGTTTCATTAAGGTTCTGCGCATTTACGCCTTGCCTACTCAAAGGGGCATTAATTCCTGAGAAAGCCAGCAACACCATAATTGCAGTCATGACTACTGCCCCTAAAATCTTTGCTTTTTTGCTCATATAGGAATAAATACATTGATATATATTGTAGCGATATAAACTACAATTTTTGAATGATGCTCAGAAAAAAAGTTCCTGATTACATCAGAGCTACAGCAATAGGATCAATAGAAGATCTGATTCGATTACAATAATGGAAGACTAAAAATATGTGCGTTCCCTAGCATGATATATGAGTCTCCATCCAACGTCAATGTACAGACTGCAATTCAACAGATCCTTTCCACTCAGCGAGATAAGAGGGTTAATCAGTTATCTTGAAAAATTAGGAATATCCCATATTTACTCATCGCCTATCCTTGAAAGCGTTAAAGGCAGTAATCATGGCTATAATGTTGTGAATTTTGAACGAATCAATCCAGAACTTGGCGGGGAAGACGAATTTATAAAAATGTCCAAGTTAGTTCATGAGAACGGAATGGGATGGATCCAGGATATTGTTCCGAATCACATGGCTATGAGTTCCCAGAATGTGTATCTACAGGACATCTTCAAGAACGGTCCTAAATCACATTATTACAATCTATTTGATGTCTTTCATTCCACTAATTTCCAATCTAAGAAAATAGATCTGCCAATACTGGGAACTACATACGAAAGAGCTCTGAAGGATAAAATCATATCAAAGAATGGACAAATGATCGAAATTGAAGGAGAAAAATTCTCTTTACTTACGAACTCAGGAACAACCTTCGATCAGAACCTTAGACTAGAAGATCTGTTGAAATTTCAGTATTTCCGACCTTTGTACTATCGCGCTGCTTCATCTGGAACGAATTACAGAAGATTCTTCTCTGTTAATTCATTGATTGCAATACGACCCGAAAAATATTTCTCGCTGGTTATGGGGAAGATAACGGAACTAGAGAGAAAGGGACTGATAGATGGATATAGAATTGACCATATAGATGGACTTTTTGAGCCTGGAAGATTCATAGCAAAAACCAAGCACAACAAAGATGTTTTTGTTTTTGTTGAAAAGATACTAGGTAAAAATGAGAGGATACAGCCGTCATGGTCGTGTGATGGCACCACTGGTTATGACTTCCTGTTTTACTGCACATATCTGTTTGTTGATGGAAAAAATAAATCAGAATTATTAAGGGTTTATCGAAAGTTTACTGGTGAAAGCACAGATCTTCAGAAAATCATACAAGGCGCTAAATACAGTTACATGAATAAACACTTCGTTTCTGAGATTGACTACGTTACCGATATATTCTTTAAGTTCATCAAGAAAAGAGTGTACGGTCAGGAATGCAACATTCATTCCTTGAGGAACGCTTTAACAGATCTGCTTGCAAACATTCCAGTATACAGGACGTACGTTCCCAATGCATCTTCCTTCGAAACACTGGAAAAAGCTATAGAAAGTTCAAGAAAAAGCTCCAAGGATAACGATGCATTTTACATTCTTGAGCGTCTCTTGCATGATAAAGCATCAACCAGACTCTTCAAGAGATTAGAACAGTTCATGCCTGCAATAACTGCTAAGTCAATTGAGGATAATTCTTTCTTTCGTTATGTCCTTTTGGTATCCGCAAATGAAATCGGTTGTGATCCAGCATCATTTTCAATATCTCCGGAAGAATTCCATAGGTTTAATCTTGACAGGTTCAGAGTTTCACCGAATTCTATCAATACACTCTCCACTCATGACACAAAACTTGGTGAAGATCTAAGGGCAAAGATCAACGTAATATCAGAGATTCCAGAGGAATGGGAAAAATACATACAATTATGGAATAGTAACAACATGAAATTTAAAACCAGGGACTTCCCGAGCAACAATGATGAATACTATTTTTATCAGATACTTCTTGCACTAGAGCCTTCAAAATGGGATTCAAAGTTTGAAGAGCGAGTGAGTAACCAGATGTTAAAAATGGCAAGGGAATCTGGAGCAAATACAGATTGGGATCAAAAGAATGATATCTATGAAAAAGCGTTACTATATTTCGTACACAAATCCATGAACAATGTAAAATTCAGAAAGAGTTACAATGAATTCTACAATCGCATAGAACCATACGGGTCGTTGAATTCAATATCTCAGAACATACTTAAGATCACTGCGCCTGGTATTCCGGATACATTCCAGGGATCAGAACTGACAAACAATTTCTTTACGGATCCAGATAACAGGATTCCAGCAAATTTTTCATTGCTCTCGCAGGAACTCGAATATGTTGTAGATCAGTATCAAAAGGGTAATTTTTCCATGTTCCTTGAAAATCTATCAAACGGTCGATTGAAACTTTTAACCTCTTATGTCCTGCTGAATTTGAGAAAAAGAAGTAATGTTTTTCTTGGGGAGTATGTACCTCTAACCATACATGGAAAGTTCAAAGACAACCTTATGGCATTCAGTCGTGTCTATAAGAAGGAAACCATGATTGTTGTAGTACCCATTAAAATTGCCTTTCTAAACAGAGACCTTCCTCTGTCAACTGTATGGAGAGATACGCGACTAACACTTAACGACAGTAGGATTCATAAATTTACAGACATATTCACGAACGAAGTTTATGAGGTAAGAAACTCCATTAGAGTGGAGAACATTATCAGAACTTTCCCTTTTTCTGTGTTAATAGAAGGTGCTCGTAAGTGAATCATGGGTACGAGTTTGTCGATGACGAGGTTGTCATGAATGTCTGGGCTCCAAAGATAAAAGACATGATGGTTTTGCGAGTGAAGGACGGAGTCAAATTTCCGATGAATGGTTCTTCGGGTGGATTCAAGAGCGCGAATGTGAGATTACCCCCCGGTGAGAGATATTACTTTTTGGCTGATGGCCAAAGAATACCTGATCCTGCTTCCAGATTTCAACCTGATGGGATATCAGGTCCTAGCGAAATAATAAAGAATGACTACGAAGGTGTTAAAAAATGGAAAACCTATGACTTGAAAGATGCCATAATCGAAGAAATCCATATTGGAACGTTCACAAAGGAGGGCACTTACGAATCTGCAGAAAAGATGGTTGATCATTTCGTAAACTTGGGAATAAATCACATAGAACTTATGCCGCTGAACCAGACATACGGAACCAGGAACTGGGGATACGACGGCGTCTTTATTTTTGCTCCAAGTTACAGTTATGGAAGACCGGAAAACTTACGTAGATTTATCGACACTCTGCATGAGAATAATATAAATGTTATTCTGGATGTCGTTTACAATCACATCGGGCCGTTTGGTAACATTCTCGGAATTCTCGGAGACTATTTTTCTAAATCGTACATTAATCCATGGGGCCAGGCGCTTAATTTTGACGGACCCGGATCGGATGCAGTAAGATCATTTATTTTGCAAAACGTAAAATACTGGATAGAAGAATATAAATTTGATGGTTTAAGAATTGATGCAACACATGCTATTTTTGATTCTTCTCCTGTACACATACTGAAGGAAATTTCTACTACAATTAAAAGCCTTGAACATAAATTAGGAAGAAAAATAAAGCTTATTGCTGAGGACGATAAGAATGACAGTGCCATAGTAGATAGACTGGAGGATTGCGGGTACGGATTTGACGCAAGTTGGAACGGTGATTTTCACCACAGCGTACATTCGTATCTGACTTCAGAAAACAGGGGTTATTATGAAGATTATGGAAATTTTACAGACATCATAGATTGCCTTAAAAATGGTTATCTCTACAACGGAAAGTACTCAAAATATCTGAGGAAAACCAGAGGAACAGTTTTCGCAGGCAGCAGAAGGAAACTGGTGGTTTTTGATTCTAACCATGATCAGGTAGGAAACAGGGCGTTTGGAGAAAGGCCTGTAAGTTTAGTTGGTGATCTGAAAGCGAGGCTCTTTGCAGCTATCGTGCTTCTTTCTCCATTTACGCCCATGCTTTTTATGGGAGAGGAGTACGGAGAAACCAACCCGTTTCTGTTTTTTATCCAAACAGAGGATAATGAGTTCGCAAATATTGTCCGAAATGGGAGAATGAACGAATTTAAGGATTTTTCCTGGAACGGAAATATACCGGATCCATCATCCATAGAATCGTTCGATAAATCAAAGTTATCATGGAAATTAACAGACAATAGGGGAAAACAGTTTATTGAGTTCTATAAGAAAATGATTAACTTGCGCAAAAGAATTGTTTCCGACAAATATTCTGTGAGTTCCGAGAACAATGTAATAAGGATAGATTACGAAAAAGCTTCAGTTTACATATCCTTCTCTGATAAACAACAAATAATAAAACAAGGGCCGAAAGGAACAAGGGATGAGACTGCAATCGATCCGTTCTCAATCTTAGTTCAGGACACTTAATCCTCTCTTTGACGTAATCCCTCGATATCCGAAAGGCAATCACCGGTGCATATTCAAATGGTTAAATTTTATTTTGGCGCGGAAGTGTTAAATCCAATAGTTACATCATATTAAAAGGAGTGAAAATACTGGATTCGTTTTATTCTAGGCTAAAATCTTCCAGTTATGATCAGGGGGCTGTTGTTAGGGATGGTGGAACTCTGTTCTCAGTCTATTCCGAAAATGCGTCTTCCATACGTGTAGAAATTTATAAGAACAATGACGACACAAACCCCGAGATATACCCACTTCAGCGTCAAAGCAAGTTCATGTGGAGGGTTTTCGTCCCAGGAGTAGGTGCAGGAAAACTCTATGGCTATAGGGTGGACGGCTCTTTTTCCCCGGAGAACGGCCTGAGGTATAATAAAAATAAATTGTTGATTGATCCCTATGCGAAGGCTGTTTCTTCAGAGGTAGTCTCTACAGAATTAACAAACGGATATAAGATGAATGACCCTAATGCTGACCTTTCATTTGATGACAGGGATGATTCAAGCACGATGCCTAAATCCGTGGTTTTTGAGGATAACTTCGACTGGAAAGGTGTTGAAAAACCACTGATTCCATGGAACGATCTTGTGATCTACGAAACACATGTCAAAGGGTTGACTAAACTCAGGCCTGATATAGATGAGAGCATAAGAGGAACTTTTTTAGCTCTCTATTCCGATCAGATGATAAACTACCTCAAGGATCTTGGAATAAATGCCGTAGAATTGTTGCCCATTCACCAGAGAATTGACTCTTATGTATTCAACGGTGCAACAACAAAAACGTACTGGGGATATAATACGATTAACTATTTTTCACCAGAGATAACTTATTCAGCAGGCAGATCTCCTGGAGATCAAATCAACGAGTTCAAGAATGTTGTAAAGAAGTTTCATGAAAATGGAATGGAGGTGATTCTTGATGTAGTGTACAATCATACGGCAGAGGGCAATCAACTAGGCCCAACGATGTCCTTTAGGGGAATAGATAATCCCGTCTATTACAAGCTGGCTGCAGACAAGAGGTATTATGTCGATTTCACAGGGGTCGGAAACACGATAAACATAAAACACCCACAGGTGCTTAAGTTGATAACTGACAGTTTAAGGTACTGGGCTATTGACATGCAGGTTGACGGATTCAGATTTGACCTTGCGTCTGTGCTTGGAAGAAAGCGCTCTGCTTTCGATCCATTCACATCTCTTTTTGATATTATACATACAGATCCTGTGCTGTCTTCTGTGAAACTGATTGCAGAGCCATGGGACATAGGAATCGGTGGGTATCAATTAGGTAACTTCCCACTCGATTGGGCAGAGTGGAACGGTAAGTACAGGGATAGCGTCAGACATTACTGGAAAGGACATGGGAGGAATCTTTCAGAATTTGCCACTCGCTTTAGCGGATCTTCTGATCTGTTCGAATGGCGTGGAAAGACACAGTATTCTAGTGTGAATTTCATTACATGCCATGACGGATTTACACTCAACGATCTGGTAAGTTACAGCACCAAACACAATGAAGAAAATAATGAGGGAAATAAAGACGGTACTGATAACAACATCAGTGAAAATATGGGCTTTGAGGGCCAAACAGATTCTCCTGCTGTCCTGAAGAAGAGAAATACGAGAATCAGAACGTTTCTTATCACGCTCTTAACATCTCAGGGAACACCTATGATCCTTGGTGGAGACGAAATAAAGAGGACTCAGAATGGAAATAATAATGCCTATAAACTGGACAACGAGACATCATGGTATGACTGGAACATTGACGAGGATAAAGGAAGTCTTCTTGAATTCACAAAGAGAATCATATCCATACGTAGAAGATTCTGCGTTCTTAAACAGGATGGTTATCTTAAAGGCTCTGGAAAAAATCCAGATGCAAAACAGATCGCATGGCTTAAAAGCGATGGGAATGAAATGACCGAATCAGACTGGCATGTGAAGAGAGGTATTGGAATACTTCTCATTTGCACAAAGTGCGAACATAACGGTTGTGAAATGAGCGATCTGCTCTTAGCGTTCAATCCTACCGTGATACCGTTGAAATTCAGTCTTCCTTCCGGATATAGTCGGTTTATCCTTTTGATAAGCTCCCAGCAGATACGTCCCGAGGATGAACGGGATATTGGTACGCAACACATAGTCCTGGAACCTGGATCGGCTTACGTCCTAAAAGCCGTCAAGTAACATTAAGGGACTCAAGAATCTCTTTCAACGCCTTCAACGGTATATGAATCCATGAAGGCCTATTGTTAATTTCATAAAGGAGCTCATATGACGCTTTCTGTAAGAGAAAAAGTTGTAGCAATCTGGAAACCTTTTCATTATCAGTTGGTATGAGGTTCATATCGCCAATTATCTTGAGGTAATTCCTGAGGAATGAGGATATTATTTCACTGGAGATATTCTCCATGCCCTCGTCTACTCCTGAACATAGATAATCAATTGATCTTAAAATCCCAGAAACATCTTTGAAAGGAGATTTTCTGCTTGTGCGTTCTAACATGCTTCTCGCAGGTTCTCCTTCGAAATCGATTATATAATACCTGTTCCTGTAGAGAAGTATCTGGCCAAGATGATAATCGCCATGAACTCGTGTCTTCATCAAAGCTTCATTTGAAAATAATGAGGTAAACATTGCCTTTAATTTTTCTTTATTTATATCCCGGGAAAATGGACCAAGCTCCATATGTCGCTTATTCATTATTTCCCTTGAGACATCGAGATAATTAAAAGAATCGTCAATTACTTCCTCGAGTTCCGAAACGGCCATTTTCTCTGGGCGGAAATCTTCATCCTTTATACTTGCAAGAGTCCGGCACATCTCTCCGGTAAGTGTTCCCATGTCAGAAGCGAGATTGAGAATTTTGGATTTGAAGCTGCCCTTATCGACTTTGAAGTTGTTGTAGTAAGACCATAAGTCTACAGATTTCGGGAAATACTCCATTGCGCTGCATAGGTATATTATCCCGTCAGCAGATACGTATTTCATGTATCCTTTCAAAGAGGGGACATGCGTGAAACCATTTTCTTTTAGCTTCATCGACATAGTTATGTCAGGATTTTCCCCAAACTGAAGATACCTGTAGTTTTTTATGATTGTGTTGCCAATTATGAATGAACTGTTGCTCTGTTCTGTATTTATTACCGAAAAGGTGTTTTCTTCATTTAATTGAAAAAAATTTGTTCTATGAAACTGTATATAGGAATTGTTCTTCTTTAACAGTGTATTATGCTCCATATTTCTCATGATAACTTTAGCAAAATTCTCGAAATAGAATGCGTCATAAACGTTGATTTTGATTCCTTCATCAGTAAATGAGCCTATTCTGCCTGAGAATTCATCTTTGGACATGAACAGCGGAACATAGTACATTAAACGAGAAGCACCCTCAACGCTGAGTATTGCCAGGACAAAATCTTCTATCTGAAAAGCATCTATAATGTCCAATCCAGTAGTTAGATTTGCTTTGTTCCCGTACCATCTCCGCGTTGTTATGTAGTTTAGGAGGTCTTCCTTCAAGTCTTGCAAATTTTTAGTGTAATCATTCATCTCCATCAAAGTCCATTGAATCATCAAATGAAGGTACTGTCAAATTCAGCCAGAAAAAGCTTCTAGGATGCAGTGTAAAGAAATAAGGCAGATCGCCAATCCTTGGAAAATAGGATTTTGTAAATGCTTCAACCGGTTTCAGTCCCTTGTATTCGGAAAGATCAAGTTCAACATATGTATGTCTCCTTGAAAGATTAAAAATACAAAGCATCCGCTGGTCGTGGTACTTCCTTATGTAAACCAAAACCCTCTTGTTCCTTTGGTTGAGAAACTGTACTTCGCCACGGCCCAGCAGTTCACGATAATCCTTCCTGACGCTAATTATCTTTTTCATCCAGTTAAGAAGCGATGAAGAAATCCTGCTTTCACCCTCGACGTTCACGCTTTCATAACTGAAATTAGGGTTTGTTATTACAGGGCTGTAAAGCTGTTCTGCATCCGCGTATGAGAAACCTGCATTCCTATCATATGACCACTGCATAGGAGTCCTTACACCATTTCTGTCTCCGAGGTATATGTTATCGCCCATGCCTATTTCATCTCCGTAATATATTATGGGAGTTCCAGGAAGTGAGAATATCAGGGCATTGACAAGCTCTATGGTGCTTCTATCGTTATCGAGCAAAGGTGCCAGACGCCTCCTTATACCGATATTGAGCTTCATCTTTGGTATTTTCACGTATTCTTTATACATGATATCGCGCTCTTCGTCCGTAACCATTTCAAGTGTAAGTTCGTCGTGATTCCTCAGAAATATGCACCAGTCACAATTCTCGGGTATGTCCTTAGTCTGTTCAATTATGTCTATTATTGGAAAACTATCCCGCTTTGCAAGGGAAACGAATATGCGAGGCATTAAAGGAAAATTGAAAGCCATGTGGAATTCATCGCCATTCCCAAAGTACTTTTTGGTTTCTGTTGGCCATTCATTTGCCTCAGCGAGGAGTATTGTTCCGGGGAATTCTTCGTCTATCATTTTCCGCAGCTCTTTAAAAAAGTTATGAGTCTCGGGAAGATTCTCGCAGTTCGTCCCTTCTCTCTTAAAGAGGAATGGTACAGCATCAGCTCTGAAACCATCCAGTCCGATGTTTAACCAGAATCTCACAACGTTTTTTATCTCCTCCCGAACCTCTGGATTATCATAATTAAGATCTGCTTGATGAGAGTAGAATCTGTGAAAGTAATACTGCTGTGTAACCGGTTCATAGGCCCAGTTGGATCTTTCTGAATCTACAAAAATTATCCTAGCTTCACTAAACCTTGTGGGATCATCTGTCCATATGAACCAATTCCGTTTTTTTGAATTACGCGAAGATTTAGATTCCTGAAACCATTCGTGCTGGTCCGAAACATGATTCAACACCAGATCTGCAATAACTCTTATACCAAGCGAATGCGCCCGCTCTATGAAATTCTTGAAATCGTCTAAAGTTCCATATTCTGGCTGTATAGAATAGTAATCAGAGATATCATACCCGTCATCCCTTAACGGAGATTTGTAAAAAGGCAATAGCCATATGGCATCAATTCCAAGGTCTTTGAGATAGTCCAGCTTCATAGATAATCCTCTGAAATCCCCAGTACCATCGTTCGTGGAATCGTAATACCCTTTTACGTGCAGTTCATAGAAAACTGCATCCCTGTACCATAATTTATCATTGTTAAGCATCTTGCGTTATCACCTTCATAATATGGGCCTGCCTGATTCCCGGTATTAAGCGAACATAGTTGGAATATGAATTCCATGTGTATTCACTCCCGTCAAGCAAATCAATAACTTCAAACGCTCCTGTATTCATTCCTATTTCCCTCAGCGGGAGATGTATGACATCGCTGTGGGTCTCGTCAGGATTTAGATTTACAGATATTATCAGCACATTTTTTAGATCACGGGTATAACGAACATAAGAGAGAATATTGTGATTGTCGTTTTTGCAGAATCTTAAATTTCCAAAGTTTTGAAGTGCTTCGTTTTCCCTTCGGATTAAGTTTAATCTACCTATAATGTCCCGAATATTGCCAGGAGCATTCCAGTCCCTCTTTCTTATCTCATACTTTTCCGAATTAAAATATTCTTCGGAATCACCCATAGACTGGTTTTCGCACAATTCGAACCCACTATAAATCCCCCATAACGGAGAAAGCGTCGATGCCAAAACTGACCTAATGATGAAGGCGTTGCGATTCTTTCCGGCAAGTGACCGGGGCAGTATATCCGGAGTGTTGGTAAATAACATAGGTCTGAAGAACTGTTTGATCTCATCAGAATAAAGCTCATTAAAATAGTCACGGATCTCATAGTCATAATTTCTCCATGTAAAATATGTATATGACATAGAGAATCCTATTTTACCAAGCCAGTACATTACAGGTTTTCTGGTAAAAGCCTCTGAGAGAAATAGTGTTTCTGGGTACTCTTCCTTAATCTCAGTTATGAGGTAATTCCAGAAATCGAATGGCTTTGTATGTGGATTATCGACTCTAAAGATTCTGATGCCTTTTTCGATCCAGAAAATTACTACGCTTTTTAGTTCTCTATAGAGGTTGTTCTTGTCAGATGTTCCAAAATCTATGGGATAAATGTCAAAATACTTCTTCGGAGGGTTTTCAGCATATTTAATCTTCCCATCTGGCCCATGCGCGAACCAGTCTGGATGTTTCTTGACATATGGATGATCTGGTGAACACTGAAAAGCCATATCCATGGCGATCTCTATATCTCTCGCCTTTGCCTCAGAGATAAGATGCTCGAAATCCCTAATGTCCCCAAGTTCCCTATTAATGTCCATGTGCCCACCATCGGAACTCCCGATTGCCCATGGACTCCCTACATCCCCTTTATTAGCGTACCTAGCGCCATTCTTTCCACGCCTATTCGTTACACCAATAGGATGGATGGGGGTAAGATAGAGGACATCAAATCCCATTTTCTTTATGTCATCGAGTCTTGATTCCACATCCTTAAATGTTCCGGAAACGCTGTCGGATTTCCCTTGGGATCTTGGAAATAGTTCATACCACGCAGAAAATGTTGCCTTTTTTCTGTCGCAAAATACCCGGAGAATTTTATATGTGGAGAGATCCTTCTTTTCCTGGTATTTCAGTGCAACTGCTCGCAAAGCCTTGTCGTTGAGTATACTTAGAACCTCATAAACACTCATATTTTTAGTACCATCGATAATACGCGAGAGAAATTGTCTTTCATTATTCTCACTTTGTTTCCGAGCTGATTCCAGGATAGAAAAAATTCTCGAGATATCAGTTTCCACTGGTTCTCCTGCCTTATACCAAGATTCTGCATCCTTAAGTAATGTGGAGTACGAGTCCAAATACGCTTCTATCGTGTATTCATACATCCCGATGCGTTCGAGTGTGAATGATCCATGCCATCTGTCATTTCCGATAGAATCCATTGGAACTACGACCCATTCACTCTCCCCCTTTTTCCTGTACTTCAAAAATGAAGCTATTGTTTCATGTCCACCTTTGTACACGTCAGCGTACACATCGAACTTATCTCCTAACGTTCCTTTAGAGTAGAATGATCCACAGTTTATTTCGGGATACACATTCTCAATTGCTATGTTATTTGTCATTTTTACACCTGAAATATAAAGCCGCAAGAGGCGGCAGCGTTATCTCGATTGAGAAATTTCTATTATGAAATGGACGTGGGGATGAATGAACCTCGCCGTTATGAATGCCTGCTCCACCATACTGTGTAAGATCTGAGTTGAATAACTCTTCATAGTATGCATCGTGATTCACTCCTACACAATAATTTTCTCTCATGACTGGTGTCATGTTGAATATACAAAGTATCTCACCCTCTGGAGATTTTCTCAAAAAACTAATGACTGTATTTTCCCTGTCATTAAAATCGACCCATTCGAATCCGAGATAACTATCATCGTAATGAAAAGCGGGAAATTCCGTATATAATCTATTCAGCTCGCCTACCAATCTGAACAGGCCCTGCCTCTGCTTTTCCATAAACTCCTCCCATCTGAGCTCCGAGAGGACATTCCACTCAACAGATTGAGCAAATTCATTTCCCATGAATAGCAGTTTCTTCCCCGGATACGAGAACATGTAAGACAGAAAGAGCCTTACATTAGAAAGATTGTTTCCTGGCATTTTTCCAAAGAGGGATTTTTTCCCATACACAACCTCATCATGGGATATTGGCAGTACGTATTTCTCTGCAAAGGCATAGGATATTGAAAAAGTGAGAGCACTTATCCTATCTTTTCTGAACAAAGGATCTGTTGAAAAGAAGCCTAGTGTATCGTGCATCCAACCCATGTTCCACTTATAGTCAAAACCAAGCCCCCCAAATTCTACAGGAGAAGTTACGCTTCCATATGAACTGGATTCTTCAGCTACCGTGATATTCTTTGGAAAATATGTGTGGAGCTGTTTATTGAGCTCTTGTAAAAATGACACAGCTTCTAAATTAATATTCCCACCGTACTTATTTGGAATCCACTCCTTTCGACTGAAGTCAAGGTACAGCATTGAAGTTACAGCATCAACTCTTATCCCATCAATATGATAAACATCCGACCAGAAAAGCGCGCTTGAAATGAGGAAATTTCTGACTTCATTCTTTCCAAAGTCAAATACGTTAGTTCCCCAGTCTGGCGTTCTTCCCTTACGGGGATCTGAATAATCATAAAGATGGGTACCATCGTACAAGGAGAGCCCAAATTCATCGTCCGGGAAATGAGCAGGAACCCAGTCAAGGATTACGCCTATGCCGTTTTCATGAAGTTTATTGACCAAATACATGAAATCATCTGGAGTCCCGTACCTTGCTGTTGGTGCAAAATAGTTTAATGTTTGATATCCCCAGGAAATATCAAGCGGATGCTCCATAATCGGCAACAACTCTACAAAGTTGAAACCTGATTCTTTCAGGTGCACGACCAGGAGATCGGCGATCTCTCGATAATTCATGAAACTATCGTTATTGCGCCGCCATGATCCCAAATGAATCTCGTAAATTGATATTGGTTTATGAAAAGTGTTGGCAGGTTTACCTTCGATCCATTCGTCGTCGCTCCAGGTAAAATTATGATTTATGACTATGGATGCAGTTCTAGGCCTGGGTTCAGTGAAAAACGCATACGGATCCGTTCGTACATTAACCTTTCCGGATGAGGTTTTTACAGCGAACTTATAATATTCGTTCTCGCCTATATCAGGCACAAAGAGTTCCCAGATGCCAGAATATTTTACGTTTGTCATGGGGTTCATTCCAACAGTCCAGTGATTGAAGTTACCGATAACGGAAACCGCGATCGCATTCGGTGCCCACACCACGAATCTCACACCGGATACTCCATTTTTGGTCATAAGATGCGCTCCGAATGTGCTGTAGCATTTGAAAAGCCTCCCCTCTTTATAAAGAAATATGTCGTACTCTGTCAATGACGTGTCAAAATTATAAGGATCATGAATTTCATGTATGTATTTGCTTGAATCCTCATAAAGGATCTTATAGTCGCTATAATTTTTTGAAGTTTCTAATGTGAAAATTCCATTCCCCAAGTTCTTCATGAGATGTTTTTCTACTCCAACTTTTATCCATGCACTATTGGCAATAGGGATGTACGCACGAATCGAATACCCTCTATCCTGTGGATGCAAGCCTAGAATTTCAAGTGGAGATGGGTTGACGAAATTTACAATGTCTTGCAGTTGTGATTCAAGCATTATATTACTCTAATACCTAATGATAAATAAATAATACTGCAATCATATAACTTCGGCTTAGCTTGAATTATTTGATAAACGTAATCCTGATTGTCGCGAGTGTCCTGATTTCGGTCCTAACCTTTGTAAATAATCCACGCAGGTTCCTTGTTGCATATTTACTGGCACTGGTATTCTCCATTGGAATCGCAATATTGACTGGAAATGCAGAACCGGTATTATCCATTGTGTTGATGATAGTCATAATAAAATATATGTATACTAAGACCTCACTATATTTTGGTATTGCTATGCTTTCGTATCTTCTGGCTATTTTTATCTTAACGAAAGATCACCAAATATGGCCCTTTTTGGATCTTTCTATAGGTCTTGGAATCATGCTGGGTCTAGTTTCTGACAGAGAAAGCATGGGATGGGTGATGAAGAACACTGCCAGCAAGGGAAGAAACCGTTCGAGAGAAATAACCAGAGATCTTGTACAGGTAGGAGGCGGTATCGCCTTGATAATTCTTCTATTGCTTTTTGGACCGGGAAAGACCAGAATAGCATATACTGTTGCCCTTGTAGTTCTTCTGATAATAGGCGCTTATGTCTCAATGAACAGAGATAAAGCATTCTCATCCAAGATCTACGGACTCGAAAGAAATGGTGTGCCTCTGGGAATAGGCGCAATATGGTTTGGCTGCGGAATAATGTTAACCTACGCCATCATAAATTCCATTAATATTATTATTTTAATACTCATTGCTGTTACTATCTGTGATCCTCTTGCGACGATTATTGGTATGCGAATAAAATCACCAAGGATATTCTATAACAAAAAGAAATCTATTGCCGGAACCATTTCTTTCCTTGCCGTTGCAGGATTTTTTGGGTTTGTTTTGTTAAACTGGTCAGGATTATTTTTGGGAGTTCTTGGGGCCATTATTGAGAGTTTACCTTACGAAGCGTTTGATGACAATTTCATGATACCTGTCGTGCTGAGTATCGTGTCCTTTTTCATTTTTTAGTCTGAAAATAGGAAATCTCCACGCCATATTCTGTGTCCTTAAATCCAAGGCCATAATAAAGAAATCTTGCAGGATTGTTTGACGAGACCCACAGAATGACAGAGTTGAAGTTCATTTCCTTCAGCTTCGCCAAAGACTTGGACATAATTTGTTTCCCTAGTCCTTTTCTTCGATTATTTTTGTCAACAAACACATCGGCTATAAGGGCACATTTGTTTGATTCAACCGTATTATCGGCTTCGACGCTTATTATCCCCGCGATGATCTTTTCGCCGTCCTTTAGAACAAAGCTCGCTTCTGGGATCAATTTCCCTATTCCTCCTTCCAGAATACTGGCGGTGAGCGATATCCGCTCATTCCTTGTGAAGGCAAAAAGAAGAATGTCCTTTTCATCCTTATAGGCGTCAAATTGTGCATCGGAGTATGAAGCAGGTGTAACAGAAAATATTCCGTTGAATTCATGTGAAAAATTTTCTGCGCTCGTTGGAAAGTAGTCGCCCAGAGCAAGTTAAAGAAGGATT
>JAKAYB010000011.1 GCA_021826925.1 Thermoplasmata archaeon
ACCACTCCATGAACGTTCTAAAGTCGTCCGGGGAATTGATAATTGGCCTGGAATTTGCCACGTAAGCTATGCCCTTCCCCTCTTTTTTGCAAAGTTTTGTAAGCGCGATGTCGTCTGAAACAAATTCGGAAAAAAATTTAAAATTGTCTCCGGATATGATTGATTTCCTAAAAGCAAGGGATCCGCCCCATCCGAACCTTGTCAGTTTTGATTCCATCATGCCTAGACCTACAAATCCCCAGACAAGTTTTACCTTCGACCAGAAGCCACCTACCGGCAAAAAGTAAGGGAAAGTTGTGCTGATGCCGACATCCTGTTGTGCGAATGGTGACATAAGTCTGCTTAACCAGGTCTCTTCGACCGTGATATCAGAATCTGCGATAACGTAAACGTCGAAATCCTGAAAACGCTGGACAGCGGTAGAAATAGCTTTAACCTTCCCGCTGCAATTCCTGCAATCGAAGTCGGATATTATATAACCCATTCCAGTGCTCTTTAGGTATTTCACAGCAGGATCATCAGAGGAATCAACAACAGCAATTATTTCGAAATTCCGATAATCCTGCCTTAATAGACGACGTAAATTATCTTCAAGCGAGTAATCCATTCCCCTGCATGGAACTATGACCAATGCCTTCAAATTCACAGTCTCGGTAGAATCTTTGTCCTTCCTACCGGAAACTGCAATTACTATCAGTCCAAATAGGAACAGAATCATGATGATGAAGAGAGCGATCATCAACGTATTAGAGAAAATAACACCTAGAGGAATCATGTGTTTATATCACCTGGTCCACCATTATGGACCAATGGTTTTATATTCCATGGGTCATATTTTTTCTGTTTGTAATGGTAATGTAGTTCTAAACGCAACATCACCAATAAAAAATAACAACCTCACACAAATGCTTATGCAATAGGCCGAAGGACTAAGATTCCTCAAAAATATTGAGCAGTTAGACTAAGGTGACCTCTTCGGTATCGACCTGCCCGACCTTATCTATCTTGGAGATCAGTGATTCCACAAGATCTATCTTTCCCTCTTCATCAGGTACTATAACCTGAAGTCTTATTGCTTTGAGCCCAAAGGCCACTTCCTGAATTTCAGCGCTGTTTACTTCGCATACTTCCTTCAGAGTTGCCCTTATCTTATTTTCCAGATCTGACATATCAACGTCGGAATCCTCTGGAAGGACCTTCAACACTACCATTACGTCTCCCATAAAATTCCCCTACGGTCCAACAAAATTACACGATGGGCACACATATTTTGTAGAGTGTTCCCTGCATTCTTTACATCTGCCTATCAGTTCATTCCCACAATTTGGGCAGAGGAAAATAGAATATCCCTTATCCACGAGCCCAACACCGCATGAAGTGCAAGTTTCTTTTGTTTGCATTATTACCACTTAAAACAACATTTTGTTATGATTGTTTACCCGCACTTATATTTGGAAAATATATAACTCTTGCGAGAACCTCCCCGGATGAACTAAATGCACACGACAAATGTTCAATTACCTGGTTTTGCCCTTCTTTTGCCAAGCACCAGATAGTTTGACTTACCGATATCTTCTGCAAATGTAACATCTGGAGATTTTTTCTGATAATGTCCCTTCTCAGTTCTGTTACGCTTCTCCTCAAATCCAGAAAATAAGCATTGATATCAAACTCGATCTTTGAACCGCGAAAGATTATGGCCTGTGAGTGGACGCCAGGATTCCTGTTCATAGGATCATCAGGATTTATCTTCACTGTTGCCGCTTCCCTTATCAAATATCTGTGAACAAGCCCACCTCGAATTATTCTATAAATTTCCCTACTGTTAATTCCAGAGTATTTTTTGCCGGACATTGATATGTATGATGCAAAATTCTTGTTGGATTGACCTTTCCCGAATACGACATTCTCTTCCTCACCATGTACTATTCTCCATATACCACCGATCATTTCCGAGTACGCAAAAAGAGCAATAATAGCCAACTGCGGTCTATTGTTTGATATCGCACATTTGACATCGTTATACATTTCCCGCATTATGATACTATCAACCAATTTAATAAGGTGCATATGTTGGGATTATCGTAATCGTTGAGAAAATATCTTCCAAAAAAACCATAGGTCAAGGGTACATTATTGAGGAAATTACGTGTAGAGTAGAGGTGAAAAACATTTGGTTCCGTTTCAGCTTTGTAAAATATAGCATGATCTTTACAGATATACAAATGAAAGTATCGTCCCAAACAGAGATATTATGAAAACCACAGCAAAATTACGCATGTTCCACGCCAGAACCTTTCCCCCATCCAGCGGACCAAATGGTATCATATTGAATGTCCCGATGTAAAAGTTTATCCTGCTGAGAAATACAAAGAGTGATGAGAACTGAAAATACGCAGGAATCGCAATAGCAAGGATAAAGAAAACTATCCCAAAAACCAGGTTAGACGCGGGGCCAGCAAGTGCTATTTTTCCCATTCTCTCCCTATCATATATTCCACCGATGTTTACTGCTCCGGTAACTGCTATAACAAAACCAAGCATAGATATTATAACTGAAATGAGGACACCTATCGGCCACAGTTTGAACCTGGCGTAACCGCCATATTTTCTGGCAACCTGCCGGTGAGCAAGTTCGTGGAACAGCATAGCAACGATAACCGCAATGAAGCTGTAGACGAGTATGGTAATTGCGATACCCGGAGGCGGATGATACCTATAACCTACATATGACGAAACTGTGAATGCGAATGTGAGAGCGAGAACAGCGATGCCCAGGTCTTCTATTTCCTTTTTTGTGGAATCCGCTTCATAGCGCAATCATTCTTCACTTCCGTTGCCAATTTCTGAGAGATAGCGTATCAAGGTAATAATATCCATGGCTTTTGATATTCCTGTGCCCAGCTCCGAGGACATCATAATCGGATTCAATGGTATATATTTCTTCATCGCAATCTTGGTGAGTTTCTTAAGTTCTGCATCGTCAGCAACCGGGATCCTTTGCTGCTGGGCAACGTCTTTTATGTAGAAATAGAGATTCTTTGCAAGTATTGGATCGCCATCTTCCATATAATGATATATGAGATAGATTGTGAGATCAGAGAGTTCCTTGAGGTTTTCATTCCTAACCAGTTTGTGTATAATTTCAGCTGAAAGTGGCTCCAGATTTTCTGTACTTAACTCTCCAATTTCTGGTTTTTTTATGAGGAATTTCTTCACTTCTGCTATCTTCTCTATCGGTACATCTGCAGTATAGAATTCTTCATTTGAGCTAAACCTCTTCTTCTGAGCATACTCCTCTTTTAGAACTTTAGTCACATATCCGACGGTCTCTATAAGTTCCTTCCTCTTGCTTATATTCGCCTTTATATCTGAGTATGTGCCTCTGTCCAGTACGGATTCATAAAACTTGTCAGCTAAGCTTTCTGCTTCGCTAACCATGCCGTTGCTCATGTAACTGTCTATGACAATCTTCAGTATTTCAACATCTACACTGTCCGGGTTTTCCCAATAAAGGGAGAGTATGGAATCTGTATCGCGATCTTCATGCAGGAAAGAGTATAGCGATCTTAGGATATCGATCCTAGGTTTCCCTTCCTGGGATTTCTTCAATGCTTTTGTTAGAACTCGCTTTGCCTCATTCTTCTCTCCTGATAAGTAAAGTGCATGGGAATAAAGAATCGTATTTTCATTTGTTGGTTGCTTGCCATACAGATCCTTTGCAATTCCGAGCGCAGTCTTTATATCGTCCACGCTAAGGCATTTCCTTACGATCTTTGACCCGAGAATGTCAGATTCCCCGTCTATGTAGTATTTTATCAGCTCATAACGGACTTCAGGATTGCTCCAGAAATTCTCGACTATAAAATCCATTACCTGACCAAAATTATTGTCTGTAGGACGAAGTTTTTGAATTAACTGTATTATCCCAGAGATGTTTGAAGTTTCATAATATAGCCGCGAAAGCAAAAGCGAATCCTGGCAAACCTGCAAAATTGTTAATGCTTCGTCATATTTTTTCATTTCCAATAGAACCTCAGCGAAGTTCCTGGACCGACTCATATCGTAGCCAAGTTCTTTCGCCTTTGAGTAGTGCAGATAAGCTTTGTTGAACAGCTTATCTTTATAATATAGATCCCCGATTATAGCTTCTATCTCCGGATCGTTATGTTTTTTCTCGATACTCTCCAGCAATTTCAATATATCTTTGGTGTTGTATGCAGTCTCCATCAGGTTGACATGTATTTTTAAATCGTCTGGAGAAAAATTCTCTGACGACATGATCTTTCCCGAAAGCTCCAGAGCTTTTTCAAGCTCATTAGAGTGAAGCGAAAAATCCCTGTTAATTCTCAGAATAGGAAGGGACTCAGACATTTCGGATCCGAGGAGACCGACCACAACTTCAGCGAAATCCCAGAGATTTGCCTGCCCTATAGCTTTTCGGATTGCTTCAATGTCGTTATCTACAATACCCCCTTCCTTTTTCATGTCAGCAAGGGTCTTGTAAAATTCATCTTTGGCCCCTTTTTCAATGTCCAAAAGTAGAAGAATCTTTGAGAATTTTAAACTATCGATAATCTGCCTAAGGTTGGTTAGAATCCTTTCAGCCTCGCCAATTTGTTTTTTTGCGGCAAGGATTCTGGCGTAAACATACATATAGTGTACATTGTTCTTATCAGACCTTAAACTGGAAAAGAGCTGTTCACATTGGCCAGTCATACCCATATCCAGAAGAGCATTGCAAACCGGATATCCCAAATCGGAAAGATCAAACAGAGTCTCTGGTTTCATCTCACTTCTGATTTCCTTGATGCTCTTCTGCACGGAATACAATTTTTCAAATTCAGGAAGCGTAAGCCTTTTTACTATGTCAGCTGGAACAGCGAGATTGTCTTCATAATATGAATTTAGTATAACGTACATAACTGCCGATGACGATGTATGCATGGCCATGTCCTCACGATTGACATACATTACAGGCCGGCCATAGAGCGCATCAACTAAGAGCTTAAACTCCGGTGCACCGCCGTCCAGTTTACCACTTATCTCAGAAAGCTGATTAAGAGAGACGGAATCTGTTACCTTTGCATATATTGCGTCAAGTACAAATGCATCAAGCAGTAATTCAGGATTGCCATGCGTAACCTTAACTGCCTCTTTTATTTTGTCTTCGAATATAAGAGAACCTGCATAGAATCCACGGAAATTTCCTGGGATATTGTCTATTGACCCCAGGAGCTCCGCCAGTTTTTCGAATTCTCTCCGGTCGACATAATATTTGCATAAATAGTTGATTGCGGAGACGTTTGCAGGCTCGATCTCAACGATTCTCTTTGCTGTTTCGTAGCTTTCCAGAATTCTTCCAATCTTTTCTGAAACATTCAGTTTTAAGGTGAGTAGCTTCAAATTATCAGGTGAACTCGCAAGGGCAGATTCAAGATTATCTAAGGCGTCCTGAAATTCCAGCAGGTTGATTTCACATTCTATGGCAGTGATTTTATTATTCTCCTTTATCTGCAATATGTCTGTATTGTCAATCAAACTGAGACATTCCCTGTACAGCCCCTCACTGAATGTTATGTCTATTACGTTCTGAAGGACTTCCTGATCCTTTGGAGCTGATTTAAGAATCTTCCTGTAAATTTTTAGAGCTTTATTTCTTTCCCCTTTAGCGTATTTAATATCGGCGTCTGCCTTCAAAATCATGACATTGTCAGGGCAAATGAGTAAGCATTTGTTGATCACACTTTCAAGAATCTCGGTGTTCCCGGATCGTTTGAAAACCTGAGATGCTTGTTCGCATTCTTCTTGCGTTCTAAGCTGCTCAAGAGGAAAAGATTTTATGTAGTATTCGAGATCCTCGGAATTTGCTGAAAGCAGGAGCTCTATGAGATCTAGCTTGGGTTTAGCATCATCGAGCTTATCCCAGAAAAATTTTAACGCCAATAATCTAGTCCTGTCTTCTTTAACGGCGGAATAGCTTCTCAGTACATCTTCCAAAACCTTTGATTTGCATAACTGAGAACATTTTTCCAGTATTGACTGATCGTAGATTCCCCTGGTGGATATAAGGGATGCAGCCATGGAGCAGTTCTTTGGACTCTCGCACATATTCCTTAAAATTTCTATGACGTGTGGTGTCATTTCCAGTTCAAAGTTTTTGTTGAACAGATCAAATATAGCTGAGAAATTTTTCTGCTCGGCAAAAACATCAATCATGTTGGCAATGATCAACGGATTGGATGGTGATAACGAATAAAGGTTTGTAACAATCGCGATATATTTATCGTGAAATTTTTCCTTCAAGAGAGAGAATACATCGTTCAAGTAGCCTGTAAGCACATCCGCCTTTCCCTTATCTTCCGTAGATGTAAAAGTAAGCATTGCACCGGCTATATCCTTAAATATTACGTTTTCGTCTATTGACGATGCGTTTTGCAACTCACCTATCAGGCGCTTAATCAATTTCGTATTTTTCTTAGTCAAGGCGGAGTTAGACAATGGTCACATGATATTCTTTATCGTTATTATACCTACCGCGATCATCTCGCACGCAATTTACGAAATGATATTTTGTAAATAGCTCCTCTTATGTTTTCGTTAAATTTTATTCCAAAATTAATGCATGGTCGCACTGATTTTCACCTTAGACGCACACCAGCCCATAATCACCTTCATTGCGAGTTCATTGATCTTCCTGATCACTTACCAGATTTGCTTTTTCCTATCTGGTGCCCATACAGTTTCTCGAACTTTCCAGCAATGTAGCCTTTTCTTAACTCGCTGTAAGATCGAGCGTTTTCTTTTGCATATTCCAGCAATTTTTTGTCGTTAGATCTTATAACTTTTGAAGGGACACCTACAATAAGACTTTCTGGGCTACATTTGAATCCTTCGGTAACGAGAGCACCAGCCCCAACTACCGATCCGCTTGCTATATTTGCACGATTCATCACGACGGAACCCATTCCCAGCAAAACATTATCGCCAATAATACACCCGTGAACAACTGCGTTATGCCCAATTGATACATTGCTCCCGATTATTGTTGGATCATTCTCATCACAGTGTATTGTGACGTTATCCTGCACGTTGGTGTCGTTTCCTATGGTTATTTTCGCGAGATCCCCCCTTATTACTGCGCCGTCCATTATTGCAACTCGATCCCCTATTTCAACATCGCCAATTATGGCAGCGCTGTCGGCTATGAAGCAGTCACGCCCAATTTTTATTGACATAGTTATTTATCACATTCTCCCTTATTATCTTATTTGTGCCATATATGTAAAATAATTCATAAAGCTTATATAATATAGTTGTCTTGTCAGACATATCAATCAAGAGCGAATTGTGCTACTGAATAAAAAGGTGAGAAATTGTCAGTTCCATATAGGATTACAGTAAGAGTTTCGAAGGAGACTATGGACCAGCTGGAGGATCTCGTGGAGAGTTTCCAGTATGAGAATGTTTCCGACATAGTCAGGCGTGCGATCGATGAGTTCATAGAGCGAAACTACAGGAAGGGCCCAACGACAAAGATAGACCTTGTGCTACCAAAGAGGATGATCCAGGATCTAGAAAAAGATCTGGATCAGGGTACGGCAATATCCCTGGATGATCTAATCAGGGTGATCCTGAGAGATTACACGCTCAACAGGATGAACAAGGAGATAGGGGAGATCTCCAAGGAAGGGGGAATAGAATAATTTCACTTCCTGGAAAATACAATTTTGCCATTCCTCCAAATCATATCATTATCTATCAAGGACAAAATAAATAACATCCATAGTTATAGTCCTTGAAATGGTTGTAATTCGTGAAAATATTTCTGATCTTAAACGCAGATTTGGCGATAACGCTCCTGATGAACTGATCTGGTTCTCAGGTATAATTGGTTTTTCAATTGATGTCTCCTCAGATGCTGTCAAGATAGAGTTAAATCCTGACAGACCTGATCTTTATTCCTTTTCAACGATGTTTGATGCAATAAGAATTTTCAAGAATCCAGAAAGCCTTTCTGTAATGGCATTTAAACCGCCAGCAATATCCCTTCATGTATCTGAAAAGGCTCTAGGACTAAGAAGATACATATTATGTTTCTGGGCCAATGGCTCAACACTCGGTGACCGGTTCAATGAAATCATAGATTACCAGGAAAAGCTGCATCAAACGATAGGAAAAAATAGATCGAAATTTGCCATAGGAATACACGACCTTAGGAAGCTCAAGACACCTTTCCGTTATATCTCTGCAGGACTTAATGATATATCATTCACGACATACGATGAAAAAGTTACAGGAACACCTGGAGATATATTGAACAACCATGAGCTAGGTAAGGAATTCCGGCACCTGATCCCGGACGTGAACTATGTCCCGCTCATTCTGGATTCAAATGATAACGTACTTTCCATGCCCCCGATAGTGAACGGAAATGCCTCAAAGATTTCGGAAATGACCAGTGACCTATTCATTGACATAACCGGCAACGATTGGCCCTCCACACGTTCCGCTTACTACCTGCTTGCGAATTACCTTGGTTCTGTCGGCTTCAAGCTTCACAGGGTAGAACAGGATGGAGGGTACAAAAAAGAACTCCTTGCTTACAACGATCGCAAGGTGTTTATTCCTCGCGCCGAAGCCGAGAATGTCCTCGGGACCAGGCTTACAGACACAGAAACTATGGGCGCATTGAAAAGAATGGGCTATATAGTTGAGAAAAATCCACGCGGATTTTCAGTCTTTGTTAAGGGGTCAAGGATTGATGTGATGGGAGCTGTGGATGTCATAGAGGACATTGGAAAGGCTTACGGATACGACAATATTGCAAGCAGAAAACCGCAATTGAGCACAGTAGGATCCGCGTCAAAAGAATCGGAATGGAAAGAGAATATACGGGATCTTCTGGTGGGCTTCGGACTCCAGGAAATCCAAACATTTTTCTTGTCGCCTTCCTCCTATTACCAGGGAGTTAGTTATTCCGGTGATGTTGAAGTCTTGAATCCAAAGAGTTTGGAGTATAGCATCCCAAGGGATCGATTAATTTTTGGAATGCTTGACTTTTTCAAGTTGAACAAGAGGAGGAAATTGCCACAGGAAACATTTGAAATAGGGAAGGTAGTAATTCACATGAATGAAAAAACACACCTATGCATAGGTATTACAAATTCTAAGGCAGGATTCTCTGAAATAAAAAGGATAGTTGATCCATTTCTCTCCAGATTGAATATTCAAAGGGCTGATATTGCACAGACCAGTTGCTATGGCTTCATACAGGGCCGGACGGGATCGCTTTCCGTTGACGGAAAAGAGATCGGTATAATCGGAGAGATACACCCTGCCCTCCTGGAAAAATTTGAACTTACAAACCCCGTGGCAATGGCAGAACTTAATCTTGATGCCATAATTCAATAAATAGCAAGATTACAGGCCTTGTATAGAAAAGGCCATTTCCAGCTTCTCAAGGGTTTCGGAGTCATCTTTGTCCGCTGCCTTCTTCAGGATTCTGATAAACTGCGAAAGCATCTTATCGATCATCGACTTTATCATTGCACTCTTCACTGAATCAATATCATTTCCCTTTTTCAGCTCAATGATCATCCTGTCAACCTCGCGCTTCGCAATCCGTTCCATATAATTATATGACTTTTCTATAAGATCCTCAATCTGCATTTCCTTTATTTTCGCTTTCAGGTTTTCTATGCTTTCGTCTATTATTTTTTCAGCAGATGCAATTTCACTTTCCTTCTTTGAGAGATTTTTGCTTACCTCTCGCGTGATATCGTCAAGATTTACTATCTCTCTGCCGGGTATACCCGCTATGCCGGTTTCCACATTCCTTGGATGGGATATATCGATGAAAATCTGTCTCTTCCTTATGGCCGGATCAATAGAAGACTTCCTGACAATAATCTTCTTTGACGAAGTTGCTACAAAAATAACGTCCGAGGAGCTGATTATTGAGGGCATTTCATCAAAATAGTGTGGGACAGCACCGTATTGCTGTGAAAGATGTAAGAGCCTATCGGCATTCCTCCCGATTAACGAAATATTCGCAGGTTTGTACTTTAGGAGATACTTCAGGAATTGTTCGGCCATTCTTCCGGTCCCTATTATTGAGATCGCTGAATCTGATATGTTCGCCTTTTTGCTGGCTCTCTCAACTGCAATAGCAGAGATGGATGTTTTTCCACTAGATATCTTCGTTTCTTTACGTACCAGTTTCCCTGTGCTGATGGCTTTTCTCAGTACAAGGGAAAGGAATTTGTTTGATCGATTCTGTTCCAGAGATTTTTCAAAAGCTTCGCTTAATTGACCGAGTATTTCGTTCTCGCCAATGGACATTGACTCCAGGCCGGAAGCCACTCTGAAAACGTGTCTTAATGCATCGTCGCCAACAAGGACCTCTGGAAATTTTGCCCTTATACTATCAGTTTCCTTTTCTTCAATGGAAAAATATACTTCGCTTCTGTTACAGGTAGAAAGCACAACACGTGAATCTTTACCCAGTTTGTTCATCATTGAATTCCACTCTTCGTCGCTGAAGGAAGAAGCCTTAGCAAACATAACTGGATCGGTTTTGAAGTTCCAAGGAATAACTGCAAATTTTAACATGTTGAACTACCTATTTTAAGGCAACTCGAATATTCCAAAAATTACACTCGTTTATTTAAACATTGATTCAAGAAAATAAAGAAATATTTGGAAAACAGTTGCTCAAAAACAAATTTAATTGGAATTTTTATGTCTTCATTATAGCGCCAAGGAATATCAACAGGCCAATTACTACTCCTATGACCGCGGCTACGACATAAAATACCGTTCCCAGAACCACGTTTTGGAGCAGGTGTATGCTGGGCATAAGAAAGTGCCCCACATATATTTCAACAACCCCAACAACAAGTCCACCTACTACGAGCAACCCCCCAACCATCCGACTCTTTCCGCTTCCGAAATATGCTGTAAGTGCTCCCAATATGACCATAGTGATGGCCAGCAGAGCCCATATTACAAAAGCAAATATCAGGGAGTTAAACCATCCACCAAACATGTATGCCATTTTTTTAACACCTTAAAGTTTTATACCTGTCAAAGTTTTTGTATCTATAACACCGTCTATGGTTCTGATTTGATCAAGGACTATTTTCCCTAGTTCGCTGTAATCCTTGGCATCTATTTTCGCTATCAAATCGTACTCACCAAACAGGGGATGAACTTCGGTGACATAGTTAATTTTCGAGATTTTATTGTATACTTCATGCTCCTTACCTGGAACCGTGCTTATCAATACGAATGCTATAGACAAATAACCATCCCTTCATTCTACAACTCTAATAATCATATAAATCTTTTTGAGTTTTTTTTGTTAACCTGTTAAATAATACACTGAGAAAAGTAATTTGCTTTGAAGAGCCGGTATATTAATTGCCTATAATGTAACGTACAAAGCTGTACCAACGTGCAAACAACATGGATCTGTTCTCGGAGTTTACATATCTCCAGAAGGGACAAATTTTCGCTTGTTTGTGAAGTCAAAAAGAGATTTGAGATCGGAATTGCATTATCAGTATTATGCACTAATCACGGCAAATAAAGAGCACGTGGATTTATTCAGTATATTAGATCGAAAATAAAAAACATTTAGGAAATGTCGCTGAGCATAATCATTAGGTTGGTGTCTAAGACCATATACACGCCTCTGTATTGCCATAAGTCAGGTTATTATATATAATCGAAATTGTGTTATCAACAGGAAAAATGAAATTAAGTGCAGTGATTCCAACGATCAACGAAGGCAGAACTATAGGGCGAGTAATTGATGGCCTGAAGACTCTTGGAGATATAGAAATTATTGTAGTCGATTCGGATTCCACAGACGACACAAAGGAAATCGCGCGGTTAAAAGGCGCTAAAGTAATTAATGAAAAAAAGAAAGGCTATGGTGTGGCTTACAAACGCGGACTGAGCGAGGTTACTGGCGACATAATAATATGTATGGATGGGGACGGAACCTATCCAACAGAGATCGTAAAACCATTGATAGAATTGCTGGAAATAGACAATGTGGATTTTGTTTCTGGTGAGCGCCTCACACTTAGGACTTCCAGAAATTATACAACGCTGCACTATGTCGGGAACACAGTTCTGAATAAAACGATAAGCTTCCTCTTCAAGTACGAATTGAAGGACTCTCAAAGTGGCCTGTGGGTCTTCAGAAAGCAAATCTACGATAGGATGACAAACCTCAGCGATGGTATGTCATTTTCCCAGGATATCAAGATAGAAGCAATACGCCTGGGAAAACTGATCGAAGTGCCAATAAACTACGGAGTAAGGGCTACAAAATCCAATCTCAGGACATGGAGAGATGGGCTTTCAAACCTGTTTTATATATTCGTAAAAAGAGTGAACACTTGATTCTTAGTCCTATCCATAATGTAATTCTAACCTTTAGAGGCATGGAAACAGGATCGTAAATTATGAAGACTTGAGAAAAGTTAATAGGCTTGTCTGACAATTACCCATGCATATGCCAATAATAGGAAAAAGAAACAGAAGAGATATTGAGGGCCTGACCTCCGGTGGCAGAAAGTTCATCGACCTGAACGATTACAAGTTTTCCGGGGAAATGGAAGATACGAAGTCCGTCGTGCGTGTTGCTGAGATAAACCGCCTGGAAGACCTGAGAAAAATATCGCCATATATCTTTGATGGAGATATACTCATACTCGACTGCACGTCTGCTTTCACAGAGGATTACACAATAAGAAGAATAACCGAAGAGGTAAAGAAACTGGTCAAAGACAACAATGGAGATGTTGCCGGAATCAGCAAGAATTACCTTGTTGTGACACCTCCGGGTACAGTCATAGACCGAAACAAGATAAAAGCCTATTAAATTACTTTTTTTAGTTAGAATCTTTCTCTTGAATTTTCTCGCTTATCTTTTTTGCAACGTTGAAAGCATCGGTTACGCACGCAGGAATCCCGACCCCATGATACGCTGCACCGGTCAGATACAGTCCCACGGGCAATCTTGATTCCACTTCCTTTACGATGTCGAAATGCCCGACCTTGTACTGGGGAAGAGCATTGAACCACCTGATGACTTTTGCTTTAACTGGGTTTCCAGTAATATGAACGACTTCAGAGAGTTCAGAATTCAATTTTCCTGTAAGTTCTTCATCAGTCATGTCCTCCCACCTGACATCATCAGGTGTACCGACAAAACACCTGACCAGGAAGTAATCGTCTGATTTAGCATACTCCCACTTCATCGTTAGCCAGGTAGAAGCGGTCATAAGCTTTCCCTCCCTTGGCGACACAAGAAAACCACTTGAGCTAAACGGTGGATTGAAATCTTCTTTTCTGTAAGCCAGAAGCACGATGGCCACAGAAGTGTATGTGATTCCTGAAAGCTTTGCCGATATCTCTGGAAAATTTGATTCAAGGATTTTAGCGGATGAGAAAGACGGTACAGCCAGAACAACTGATTTGCCCTCGATCTCAGACTTTTCAGTCTCCAGAATGAACTGCCCGTCGTTCATAGCCAAACCTGTCACCTTCTCCCCTTTGATGATCTCCACATCTTCCAGTTCCTTTACGATTTTATCGGTCATGTATGACAGCCCTTTCATGAAGGATGCCGATCCTGCTCTTTTCGTCTTATTGTTTTTGGTCGAATTCCTCATGGCCAATATGAGACTCCTGTTTTCCTGTGCGGCCTTAAACAATGCTGGCATCACCTCTTTCGTGCTGAGACGATCGGAACTGCATGCCATAATCCCCCCAATGAGCGGATCGACTATTGACTCTTTGAGCCCTCTTCCAAATCTTTTCTCTGCAAGTTCTCCTATACCTATGTCTCCATCTATTTTTGTCTTTGGTAAAATTATGTCGAACGAGCACCTTATCAAATCGCTGAACGACAGGATTCCGGAATTTATTAGAGGGCCGACCTTTGTTGATGGAAAGCCCATGACAAGCCCTTCAGGTATTGGATGAAGACCGCCACGTGTCCATATGTACGCCTTGTTTGGAAACGGTCTTATTATCTCTTTTTCCAAACCTGTTTTTTCCAGGAGAGTACTCATTGCGGGATAACCTAGAGCAAAGGTGTCTGGCCCGGCTTCTCCTACCAGCTCTCCGAGAGGTTCTGTTCTTATTTTCCCCCCGAATCTGTCGGTTCCCTCTACAAGCGTTATTTTTAAGTCTTTTCGGAAATCATGAAGAAAATACGCTGCAGAGAGCCCGGATATTCCTCCACCAATTATAACCACGTCGGAATAAAGCTTTCTCATAGGTTGATACAACTCCAGTAATATACAGTGTTTGTGAGTTCGTTATAGCATTTAAAAAGATAAAACTCTGCTTCAATTCTTCGAATGCAGGACATGAACAGTTGCTCTGATCACACACTTCCGACCCTCTTGGTCTGACTATTTGTTATTATGTCCTTCATTCTGTATTGGAACCTTATCAATAACGCTGCGCCGGATAGTACTGTTATAGCCGCAAGAGCAAAGGTAACGCCGTATCCAAAATAGAGGGCCAGCAACCCAGCGGCCACTCCACTTATTATCTGCCCAATGCCCAGGAATGAATTGTAATACCCTATTGCCTTTCCACGGTTTTCTGGTAGCGCAAGTTTCGAAATTGATGTTGACCATGATATGCTTATAAAACTCCAGAAAAGACCCATTACAGCATATATTGCTATACCAAGGTAGAGTGAAAAGCTCAGGGAACCAAAGAAAATGGCCAAGATCATCGCCGAAAAGAGTATCCCAACCCTTGAAAATAATGCAATGCTGAGCGTCTTGGCTATCCCTATTGAATTCAACAACCTTCCGCTGAAAATAAATGCGATCGCCGAAGCAAAATCGTTAAGCAGGTACATTATGAATATCTCATCCTGGGTTCCTTTTAGCTTGTCTATCATGAAAACAGGGAAAGGAACAAAGAACAGCTGGAAGGCAAACATAAGGAAACCGGTGTAAAAGATGTAAATCTTAGTCCGCTGCGCAAGCTTTGAGGTCCCATTGTTCTTCCTCGATGAGATGATATGTATCACATAGTTCGGGAAATAGCGTATCTTTTCCGTTGTCCGTAGAGAGAAGATGTTGGCCATGGCGCCTGTGTTCCTCTGGAGCTTTTTTACGGGCTCTGGCAGCAAGAAAATCGCACTTATGCCTGCTGCAAGATAAATAAAAGCGGCCACAAGATACAGGTAAGGCAGAAGGCTGTAGCTGATATTCGCATATACAGACATCAGCACCAGACCCACTGAAAGCCCTGCAATCAGACCTATGTAGGAGAATATGTTGAATGTCGACATTACGTTGGGCCATTTTTTCTCGACTGTACTCTCCAGTATGAGAAGTGTAGCAACTGGTGTGCTTGCAACCGCTACAAACTGGAATATCACAAGTGTCAATATGTACATTCCCAGAGTTTTCGAAACTATGATCAAAAGGAGGGAAAGAAACGATCCCACGAACCCGATCACAACGAATATCTTTCTCTTCTTCAGTTTATCTGATAGGTTACCCCAGAATATCAGAGCGGGCACACTTGCAGCAGAAGATAATGCAGACACTATTCCAACGTACTCGACGTTTGAATGGAGATAAAGGACCACAAACAATGGAATCAGGGGCGAAATTATACCACCGGAAATATTTGAAAGAAGATAGCTTGTGAACCATGCATGATCCGCTCCTCCTCTCGCGGATTGCCCAATCTTCTTCCCTGATAGTGCATTGGTCATATCAAGTTGCTCATTTCGACCGAAATATTCACGTTATTTATTAATTGATCAGCACCTAGTTTTTTCTGTTTTCTTCTCATGCAAATAAAACTAATAATATTCACACAATCTTTATAATTTTCTTTTCCATGTAACCGCCCTTTTCAATTATTTCATAGGCAGTGAGCCTTTGGTTTGGGAAAAGAATATACCTTTCAGGAATGGTGATGTTAAATTTTTTTAAAAACTCTCTAGGTACCGAAGTTGACATCTCCAGCAGTTTCTCCGGTTCGAAATATCCGATGCTCCTCTGATATAAGAATAGGGTGTGCATCTCCTGAAACATGTCGGGCGCATTAACCATTCCATTGTCCGTTCCAAGCATCAACGGTATCCCGTGCTTCAAAAATCTGGAATAATCCACTCTCTTCCCATAGAAAATGTTCGATCTTGGCGTAATCACAATGGGAGCCTTGATCTCCTTTATGATCTCAAGATCTGAATCCTTGGTTTCAAGGCAATGAACAAGAAGATCAGGCTTCAACTCCTTTAGTTTATTTGCATCTTCCCGCTTATTCTCGCTGAAATGCATTGCGAATATCTTACTATTCTTTCTGACCATTTCGGCCGCAGACTTCATATGACGGATCTCATCGTCAGAGATAGAGCTGAAGCCCAAGCCCACAGATCTGCTGAGGACTTCAGGAAGATCTTTGTCTCCATTTACTGGCCTGCCGAGAGCTAGAGCCTTTATTCCATCAAGTCGAGAAGCTTTCAGTAAATCTATTCCATTTACTCCAGATTCACGAAAATCAAGGAATGCGGATGTCCCGGTTACCTTCATTACCCTTTGGGCACTTTTCATGCCGGATATAATTTTGTCATCTGGAGCGCTCTTTAGAGCTTTTAATTTGAAGCCACCGGGACCAACGATTTCCGGGATACCTCCTTCTGGAACGTTGTCAACGAAAAAATCGCCTATATGGGTATGCGCATTGATAAATGTCGGAACGAGAGTTCCAGTGATTCCGCTGCTTGAAATTTCCTCAGAAAAAGCCATTTCGTCCCCAGATATACTTACACTGCCTTTTCGGAGTTTTGATCCTACAAATATATTGCCAGAAATCCTCATTATCCTTTCACTACACCCATTGGAACCATCCTCGCGACAGGTAGCGTCAGCTTGGCTCCCGTAACTGCTTCAACAACCTCATCTACGTCCTTGTAGCTTCCCGGGGCTTCTTCCGAAACAACGTTCTTATTTTGCGCTCTAAGGTATATGCCGCTTTTTTCGAGAGTTGAGACTACTTTGTCGCTGTCGAACTCTGCCAGTGATTTTTTCCGGCTTATTTTTCTCCCTGCCCCGTGACAGCTGGAACTGAACGATCTCTCTTCGTTCCCGCTCATTCCAACGAGAACATAGGATGCTGATCCCATGTCTCCTGGAATAAGGACAGGATGGCCAAACTTGGAAAATCTGTCGCCCTCCGGCATCTCATCTGATGCAAAGGCCCTGGTTGCTCCCTTCCTGTGGACTATTAATTTCCTCTTTGATCCGTCGACATGGTGCTCCTCGACTTTAGCTATGTTGTGGGCAAGGCTATATATGAGCTCCACGTTAGTTCCGGGAAATAACTTGCCGAAGACCTCCCTTATACTGTTCACAATGATCTGGCGATTGACGAAACCAAAGTTGGCTGCAGCGTTCATGGCAGCAATATAATCCATACCTAATTTACTATCGACCATTATAGAGTTAAGTTGGCGATCCACCGGGTGCTCTACAACACCGCTTTCCTCATTATTTATTGTGTGAATATAATCAGTTGCAACCTGATGACCCAGACCTCTTGAACCGGTGTGAATCATGACCGTAACTGTATTTTCACCGGAGATACCAAATTCTTTTGCAACATTTGCGTCAAGTATTTTGTCGATCCTCTGAACCTCCAGGAAGTGATTTCCTGCCCCTAAAGTCCCCACCTGTTTTGCTCCTCTCTTCTTTGCTTCTTTAGAAACCTTCTTTGGATCAGCGCCAGGCAATCTTCCGTGCTCTTCCGTGGAAACCAGATCGGATGGTTCAGCAAATCCATTCTCGAGAGCCCATGTTGAACCATTGAGAAGTAAATCATCAACTTGGGATTCATTTAGGTGCAATTTCGTGCTGCCTATTCCCGAAGGAACCGCAGAAAATAACAGATTCGTCAATTCCCTTATCCTTGATTTCACATCAGAAAGCGGAACATTTACCCGTACAAGGGAAACTCCACAGTTTATATCATAACCGACGCCACCTGGAGAGACGACACCCCCGTCAAAGTCAAATGCTGCAACTCCCCCGATTGGGAAACCATAGCCCCAGTGGATGTCAGGCATAGCATATGAAGCTCTCACGATACCGGGGAGCATTGCAACATTCATGACCTGCTGTACGCTCTGATCATGCGATATCTGCTCCATCAGTTTGTCACTCGAATATATGATTCCTGGAACCTTCATCCTTGGATCGCTTGACTGGTCGATCTCATACACGAAAGGTTCTTTTTGCCTAATCTTGAACTCTGGCATGTAGATGACTATCCCCCTGAACGATTTATTCTTTTTGTTGACACCCAAGTAAGGACTAAACAATTAATATGCTCACAGCATTATCTATTCCTCGTGAGCACGGAAGTAAATATAGACAACTTTGATGAGAGGCTGAAATTTGAGATCAAGCTTCAGATTGCACTGAGGAAAACAGCAATGAAGACCAGTGAGTATTATAATGATAAGGAAAAATTCAACCTGTATATAAAGGAAAGAGAGGAGAAATTGAGGTCCCTCCTCAAGGTGAAAGGCGATTTCAGCTTATTCGAAAATCATGAAAAGATATATCCTTGAGAATCATACACAAAGAGCATCTTATGACTTTTTTTCAATATTTTGTAGAGATTTCTTTGCTGAGAGTCGCTTAATCTTCCTGTAGACATTCTTGGGAGATATTGTTAAGACTTAACTCTCCTTCTCCTTGCTTTTCTCATTAATATTTAGTGGAATATGACTTCGAAATCTGTATATAACGCTGAGACATTCATTAGCATGACAAACGAGACAACAATATTTAAAGAACTTGAGGAGGATTTAAAAACAATCAAGAGGCACATTTCGATTATACAGACACTTATGAAGGAACAACCGGCAGGGATCATAAGGATCTCCAATGAAACAGGGATTCCACAGCATAAGATCAGATATTCTTTAAGAATCCTTGAAAATGATGGATTGATATCTCCTTCCAAGGAAGGAGCAATCCTTACTCCAAAATTTATAGAAAATAGGGATCAGATTGCTGAAGAAGCAAAGAAATTGTCCGATGACATGAGTGAACTCTACAAAGGATTGAAAGCAACTTTGATTAAAAGGTAAATTATATTATCCAATATTGCAATAAAGCGTTGAATCTGGTATGTTACACTGGCATGCAAAGGAGCATCCGAATGAAACTGCGGAGGATTATTTGGTAAGACTGGCCGAACCCAAGGATGCACGCGGCGTCATAATGTGCATGCAGAGCGTTATGGACGAGCGGATCTATCTGGTTGGAGAGTATTATATGCTTACTGAAAAAGGCGAGCAGGAACGCTTGAAAAATCCGGATGATGCTACTTTTGTATGTGAGAAGGACGACCAGATCATTGGTGTTCTTACGCTCCAACGGGGTTTTCATCGAAAGAATAGGCATACGGCAAATCTCGGTATCGCGATAAAAAAAGGACACCGCCACAAGGGAATCGGTACCAAATTAATGCAGAAAAGTTTTGAATGGTGCAAACAGAATGGCATCAAGAAATTAAATCTTGAGGTATTCTCGTCAAACACTAATGCAATAGAGCTTTACAAAAAATTAGGTTTCGAAGAAGAGGGAAGGCGCAAGGATCAGTTCTTCATGGAAGGGACCTATGTCGATGATGTTTTTATGACGAAATATTTTTAATATCTGGTGATGAAAGTCTGATTCGGGATATTTTATATGGGAGCGATTAAATATCGACTATATTGAAAAGAGTGTCCGCTATCTGGGTTGCCATATAATGTTTTTTAACGAAAAAACCTGTTGAATAAATCATGTCCTATTTGCAAAATGATAAATTTTCCATACTCGTGAAACTCTTTTCAAGGTTTTCTTACCTGTCCTTTCATTGAAAAATTATGTCGGCACCATCCGCTTCACAAAAAAGGAAGAGATACAAAAGGAATAAATCTTTGAAACGGTTACAGAAGCATATGAAGACGATGATTTGGAACATCGATTACTTCTGCAATCTGAGATGCAAAAGTTGTAATGCCTGGCAGGGGCAGATATTTTTCCCCGAAGATCAGATCGACAAGCATATCGATGAAATGAAAAAGAATGGCATAAAGATCGTATCTGTTACTGGCGGTGAACCTACACTCAACAAATCAGTCGAATCCATAATAAAGAAATTGAAGGAAAAGCATTTTATCACCCACATAGCATCCAATGGCACCAATCCATTCGTCTTGAGAAAACTTTACCCGTATCTTGATGGCGCAACAATATCACTTGATAGCAATATTCCTGAGGAACACAACGAGTACCGCGGTCTCAAGATATTTGACACTGTCGTCAAGACCATAATAGAAAGCAAAAAAAGATTGAAGATTGTAACCGCAAACGCTTTAGTCACAAACTTCAATTATTTCAAGGTCAAGGATATGGTAGAGTTTGCGAACGATGAACTGGGAGTCCCATTGTCCATGTGTTTTCCCGATCAGGGCTCTTATTATTTCCAGGACTTTCAGGTAACAGACGATATGATAAAACAGGCATTCTCATACGCATACGAGAACTATGATAAACATGTCTTTGGAAATACAAGAAGCTATTACAGGGAAGCCGTAGATTATGTGAATCGGAAAACTGTATCAAAATGCAAAGCTGGACAAACGGTTTATTACACAGACTATAAGGGGAAAGTGCATCCGTGCTTCACGCACATAGAGACTGTCCTGAATAAGAAACCGGTATGGGATAAATTCACCGAAGACTGTAATGACTGCTTTACCCAGTGTTTCAGAGAACCTTCAATGCCCACACCTTTTGAAGATGCTAAACTTGTATCAAAGATATGGTGGTTTAACCATGTGAAAACAAGAAATACACAGTATTTCAAACCGGTCCAAACACCACCAACCGTAAGTTCTTAAAATATAAAAAAAATTTTTTAGGCGCTTAAAGAAATTCTTCAAGCGTCTTTTCTGTGAACTTATACGGTGGAACCTCGTTCAGCGGCTCCTGGGATATAACCGGATCGTAGTCGTCGTAAATTTTTTCCGTAACATCGTAGAATACGCCCGTTGGCAACCTGTCGCCCTCTTCCTGTGCGTGCTTGTAAGCTTTATCGAAATCTGTCACGTCTGTATCCAGTTTATAGACCCTCTGTCTTAGATAATCGTATGTCTCTATTTTGTTGTAGGTCACGCATGGACTGAAAACGTCGACGAAAGCGAAACCCTTGTGCGCTATTGCTTTCTTTATAATTTCCTTAAGGAAGATTGTATCTCCAGAAAATCCTCTCGCGACGAACGTTGCCCCGGCAGAAAGCGCAAAGGTCAATGGATTGACGGGTTTTTCCGGGTTTCCGAAAGGAGTCGACTTTGTTATCCTGCCAATTGGAGCTGTAGGGGATGCTTGCCCTGTTGTCAACCCAAAGGTCTGATTATCAGACACTATATACTTTATGTTTATGTTTCTTTTTGCCGAGTGATAGAAGTGCTGTGTTCCCTCAAAGAAACCGTCTCCGTCGCCCCCGTATGCTATGACTGTGAGCTTCGGATTCGCCCATTTTATCGCGGAAGCGACTGGAAGCAATCGCCCATGAAGACCATGAAATCCGTAGGTATTTATGAACTCCGGCATATTGCTTGAACATCCTATTCCGGAGACAACGACTACATCTTTTGGATCTATGGATAACTCTGCCAGAGCCCCACTTATCGCTGACAATTGCGCAAAATTTCCACACGCTGGACACCAGTCCGGCCTCACTTTACCTCTATAATCTGCTACTGTAACCATCTTTATCACCTCTTTAAAACACTCTCAATTTCCTCTGCAAGCTCGCCTGGATAGAAGCTCTCTCCGTTGAATTTCGTTACAAGTTGTGTCTTAACAAGGAATTCTGCTCGGATTCTATTGTTAAGCTGTCCTGTGTAATTTCCTTCGACAACTACCACTTTCTTCTTTCCGGCTAGTAACTTTCCGATATCTGGATTCAGAGGAAACGCATGATTAATCTCAACAACACCAACTTTAAGTCCCTTATCCCTGAGTATGTCTGTTGCCTCTTCGACAACTCCCTGCGTGCTCCCCCATTGAATAACTGCGTACTCTGCGTCGTCAAATCTGTAGGTTGGCGTTGGAGGGATTTCCTTCATATAAGTTTCTAGTTTTTTCATCCTTTTTATCATTGATTTTCTTCTTATTTCGGGATCGGTAACTGCATCACTTACAACAGCGCCATATTCATCGTGTTCATCGGAGTCCTCGTTATGCATAAGCCCTGGTGTACCAGGGATTGCCCTGTATGATATCCCATCCTCTGTAAATTCGTACCTCTTGTAATTCTTCATATCCGGGGTGGCAATTTTCCCCCTTTCCATTTTGTAACTCAGATCAAGATGCTCGATAGTCTCGTAATGTTCTGAAAGAGAAAGATCACTCATTACTATGACAGGCATCTGGTACTTTTCCGCTATATTCAATGCCTTACCAACAAAATAGAACGCTTCTTCGACATTCCTAGGCGTCAGGACCACTCTCGGAAAATCACCCTGTGAAGCACCGAGAACAAGGTTGAGATCCCCCTGTTCCGTCTTTGTAGGAAGTCCTGTAGATGGCCCTGCTCTCTGTGATTCATACACAACAAGCGGAACTTCCACCATTCCGGCCATTCCAAGTGCCTCCACCATGAGTGAAAAGCCACCGCCTGAAGAACCGGTCATGGCCCTAACTCCAGCATAATTGGCGCCTATGGCCATATTTATCGCAGATATCTCATCCTCAGGTACCTTTACCAGTATACCGTACTCCTTCTGATGATCTGCAAGGAAATCAAGTGCAGAAGAGGCGGGTGTCATTGGATATGCTATGTACATTTTCAAGCCACCGCGGACAGCACCAAGGCCAATTGCCTCTCCTCCCGCCATAAGGTAATATTTCTTGTCTGAGGTCTTGAGATTTACCGAAAGTTTTTTGAAGTTAGCCAAATAATAATCGTATCCTTCCTTGGCTGCTTTTACATTCTGTTCAGCAACTTCACCTTTGCTGCCGAACTGATCTCTGATGACGGAAGCAAGAACATCGAAATTTATGTTGATTGCGGCCATTGCAGCCCCAATTGCCACAGTATTTCTCATAAGTGCATTCTTACTGTATTTATTGGCTATGTCAGATAGCGGCATGGCTAGGTAATTCCCTTTTCCGGCCTTAAAACCGGAAATAGACTTATCAAAGATGGCTACACCATCTGGGTCCAGAGGAGAAGCGCCACCTTCGTTTATCTCAGGGTTTGTATGGCGCTCAAGTGCATCCTTGTTTAGAGCGATTAATATGTCAAGGCCATCCCCTTGAGACCTTACCTTCTTATCCGATGCTCTTACCTGATACCAACTCTGGCCACCACGTATGAGACTCTGATAATAATTATACGTATTAGCATGCAACCCGCTTCTGGAGAAAGTTTTTGCAATAATGAAACCGGCTGACTGGACGCCATCTCCTGCTGCGCCTCCCACTCTTATAATAATTTCATCTGTTTTCATTCAACTCTTGTGCGGTATTTTGACAAATTATTAATCATTATCGCGTATTTGGCAATATTATATGATAATATGTATATGCAATAAATATATATTATCAGAAATTATCTTCTGAAAACACGTCATATTAAGGAAAAATTTAAAACAGTGAAATATTAAATAAAATAAAAATAATAAAATGAAATTTTAATTATGCTTATTCATGGGAAGTATTTTGCGAAATCAATCAGGTGGCCGTTAAGCGCTATGTATCCTATTACCAGAGCAAATACCGTACCTATTCCAAGTATTATCCATTCTATGTAATAGAGATATTTCCCACTCCCAACTGGTTTTACATACAGAATCGGTGCAAGCAACGCGCCTATGCCGTCAGCAATATACAAACCCATGGAAGTAAACCAGTTATCGCTTACAAATGGCTTGCCTTCGAGGCCGAGTTCCGTAATACTGTATGCCCCTACCAGGACATATATCCCAAGCAATACAAAGAGCAAAGGGAGAAGCCCAAGATTCATGTTCTTGTATATCATAACAGCAGATACAACCAACAATAGCCCAAACAGTAATAACGGGTCTCCGAAAAGCATGTTATAGCCACTTGGCAAAGGCCAAGTAAATGACATTTCGTAACCGCTTACAAAGTCAAAGAGTCCTATCGCTATTGCTGGTACTATCAGGTTTCTAACCTGCTGATCATTTCCCCTTGCCCTGAAGTAAAAATAGAAGGCTCCAAGAAATGTTCCCATGGCAAGTCCAATCAGCATAACTGCAAGTGAATCCACATATAGTGTCATATTTTCGCCAATTAGTAAATATCCATATTTTACTTAAAGTGGACTTCTAATAGATCAGCGTCTGTATAAAAATCAATACTACATATTTCGTTCTATTAGATTCGACATTTGATTATTAATAATTCAAATAGAAATTTTCCATTTTTCTGAGTTCTTTTAAACTCAAGTTATTAACCCCAATTCACTTTTGATGGATGTTCTAAAAACATATT
>JAKAYB010000012.1 GCA_021826925.1 Thermoplasmata archaeon
TTGTGCCACTACCAGTTGTTGCGACACTTTCGCTCGCCCCAGAGAATTCCTTTAGAAGTTCCCTGCAATTTGCTACGATATTTTTGAATTCATATGATCGATGATTCTGCACATATGCCGAACCTTCTTTTACAATGTCTGGCACTTCCACTGGTCCAGGTATAAGTAGCAATGGTCACTCAACCCCTATCGTTTCGAGAAGCCTTTCAAGTGTAAGCATAGCAATTCTTTGTTGAGCCTCCACAGTTTGAGCGCCAATGTGTGGTGTAACTATCACGTTGTCGAGTGAGACAAGTTCTTTTTCCCATTCTTCAACTGGAGGCTCGTTCACCAGCACGTCAGTAGCATAGGAAGAAGATCTATTGAGCTTCAGGTAATTTAATAATGAAGGCCCATGAATAGCTTCTGCTCTGCTAGTATTTACGATAATGGCTGAATGTTTTAGCATCGATAGTTCTTTCTCCTGCAGAACAGGCTTAGATCCGCTATCTAGTGTTACCATCACGAAGATCAGGTCCGATACCTTGAGAAGTTCCTGAAGTGTAGAATACCTTCCTGAAACTGAACTTATTCTCTCTTCATTTTGTATTGGATCATACGCAATGATGTTCATACCAAGGGCCCTTAGAGATATGGCTGTTTGAAACCCTATACGTCCGAATCCGATAATACCTGCCGTTTTGGAATGTAATTCCACTCCAGTTTTTTTGTTGAACATACCTCTCTTTGCATTAGAGCAAAGCTCAGGTATGTGCCTTGCCAGGTTAATTGCAAGAGAGATTGCAAGCTCCACCACAGAATCAGTGGAGGATCCGGCTGCGGTAACTATTTTTATATTGTTTTTTTGTGCGGCCTTTACATCTATGTTATCAATTCCCACTCCGGCCCTTGCTATAACTTTTAGCCTTCTACCCTTTTCAATTACATCACCGGTGACTTTTGTCCTGCTTCTCACGACTATTACGTCAAACTCAGGAATGCGCTGCATGAGTTCCTGAGGGGATATTTCAGGCTCGTAGCTCACATCCAGTTTTCTAGAAGTCAATCCAGAAACCAGTATGTCATCAACTTTGTCACAAATTAATATTTTATAATTCGATCTAACTGCGTCGGTTTCCACGATGGCTTAACACGAGGAAATATAAAGTTTTGATTTTTGAATTATGAAAAAAATCTAGAGTCAATCTAAAAGTATTTCATGCATTTATTAAATTCTTCAATTTTTCCTTAGCTAGAGCAACATGCTTTGCCGGATTCATCTGCGAGTTGTATACATGGATAATGGTACCATCTTTCGTTATAACGTAGCTTATCCTAGGAGGCAACAATGTGCCAATTGCATCATAAGCTTTCCTTATTGATTTGTCTGGATCACTTATTAAGGTAAATGGAAGAGAATGGTTCTCCTTAAATTTACGATGGGATTCAACAGAATCAGAGCTTATTCCTATCACTGTCGCGCCTAGTTTGTTTATGTCTTCCCAGTTATCCCTGAAAGTACAAGCCTCCTTTGTGCAACCCGGTGTTTCATCTTTTGGATAAAAGTAAAGTACAACATTATGGTCTTTTAGAACTTCATAAAGAGTTATGGCGTTTCCTTTTTCGTCGGTTCCCCTAAAATCAGGTGCGTGTGATCCTACAGGCAGAGTCATAGGGCAATATTTTCATTTATTATATAAGGGGAATGTAGCGAAAAACTTGGAAAATGCAAGGCAAGACTGTGATTAGTAAAAAATATCAATCATTTTGGCATACCTTGCTCGATCGATATGTTAAGAATAGACGAAATGGCACCAGATTTTGAAACAGAGGCGTACTTCCCGGAAAGTAAGGAAATAAAGACAGTAAAACTATCTGACTACCGAGGAAAATGGGTCATCCTAACATTCTATCCAGGAGATTTTACTTTTGTATGTGCAACTGATATAGAGGCACTCATGGGCTCTTATGATAAGTTCCTGGAAGATGGGGCTCAGGTCTTTGGAGTAAGTGAGGATTCTGTTTTCTCCCACAAAGCATGGTGCGATACGTCCCCACGTGTAAGCAAAAGCAAAATTCCACTTATAGACGATTACAAGAAGGAGATTGCTAAAGATTACGGTTTCCTTGATTCAAAGGGGTATCAGGCGCAGAGAGGCCTTGTCATTGTTGATCCAGAAGGAAAAGTACAGTACGTCGCACTGTTCAATAATGGCCTCGGAAAGGATGTAAGGCATATATATTCCGCGTTTATGGGTTTAAAAGTTCTCCATGATACACCCGCGAGTGAGGGACATATGTGTGCAATCCCAGCGAACTGGGAACCCGGAAATGAAGCTCTGGATATTAACATCGTAAATGATATAGGGAAACTTTAATCCCTATTTTTATTCGCTGGAAAAACAGCGGCAATTTCATTTTCTACATTCGTACTGTAGAGGTTATGCTCTTTCCATAGAAAATGTGATGGAATGCATTTTTTCGGCAATTAACGTAGTATGATTCAACAAATTATAAATACAGAGTGTAATTATCTTTCTTAAATGGAATCGGTAAACGTAAGAAATAACAGGAGAATGCAAAACTATACTAGGAAATATCTGGTAGAAATATATACTGCCAGTGAGGCCGAAGCAGATTCTGAATCGTATCTTTCAGGATACTTTGAGCATGGAAATGGAGATTAAATCTTAAAAGATATTTCCCATTGAAATTTTTATCTTTTACTTATAGGTACGAAATCTCTGGGTTCTGGGCCTTTGTATATACTTCTTGGGCGTATCAACCGCTGTTGCTCTTCAACATATTCTATGAAATGAGCCATCAGCCCCGTTATCCTAGATAGTGCAAATAAGCCTGTGTAAATATTATTCTTTAGCGGAAAACCAAGAGACATGTATACAATCCCTGAATAATAGTCTGTATTCGGGTATATGCCCTTGCTACCGAATTTAGGGATAGCGATATCCTGAAGCTTTACTGCAATCTTGAAAAGGTTCTCAGCTTCCTTATTCTTTTTTACAAGCACTCCTGCTTTCTCCCTAAATATTATCCCCCTTGGATCCCATGTTCTATACACCCTATGCCCAAATCCCATCAATCTGCTCTTGTTTTTAACAATATTTTCGTCGAACCATTTTTCAACATTGTCCACGGAGCCAATTGAAGCAAATTGCGCAATTGCTGCCTCAGCAGCGCCACCATGTAAAGGCCCTTTTAATGCGGCAAGTGCAGCAGTAACTCCAGAATACATATCGGAAAGCGTCGAAACAGCAACGAGACCCGCAGTCGTCGAGGCTGGTACTTCGTGATCCGTGTAAAGTATCAAAGCAGCATTCATGGCTTCTACTTCTTCCTTTGATGGCTTCTTGTCGAAGCATGCATTCAGGAAAGTTTCTGCAAAACCTCCCTGTTTCTCTGGAACTACTGGCTCGAGTCCCATAAAATGCCTGTAGACGTTTGCAGTTACTGCTAACATGGTTCCTATGGCCTCAGCCGCATTAGTCCTATCTTTGTCTTTATCCCACCGGAATTTGGCTTTTGCCGCAGCAAGTGAGGCAAAAGAAGCCATCTGCATCGCAACAGAATCTGATTCTACAGGGAGATTTCTGATCGATTTGATTACGTAGTCTGGGATATTGTATCCTCTTTCTACGCTTTCAGAAAAATTTATGAATTCTTCCTTATTGGGCAATTTTCCATTAAGGAAGAGGTACTGTATCTCCCCCACATCTGCGCCGGATTTTATTATATCATCTATAGAATAACCGCTATATCTCAGGATTCCCTTGTTCCCATCTATGCTTGTTAATCTTGTCCACTTGATGTTAACATCTTCCAAACCTGGGCTTATCTGATTCGAATTCATCATTTTTATCAAGGGTTAATGCCTTTTTTGCATAAGAAATTCATCTTTTTTTGAAAAACGTGGATAAGACATTCATTATCGGAAATCGATATAGTTAAATATCGGTAGGCGATATCGGTATGGTGATAAAAAATGTATGGAAGAATGAATGAAGAAGGGTGGACACATGAGCACAGACATGGAAGAATGGGAAACAGAGAATGGGGCATGTTCGGGGGCCTCAGAAATCTCGTGCTTGATGTTCTTTCCGAGAAGGCTATGCGAGGTTCTGAAATTATGGACGAGACATTCTCTAGAAGCATGGGTCGTTGGAGGCCGAGTCCTGGCACAATATACCCGTTACTTTCTCAACTCGAAAAGGAAGGGTTCGTGAAAAAACTCGATGACGGTAGGTATGAACTTACGCAGTCCGGGAAAGAAGAGCTATCGATAAGGAGATCAATAATGCAGGGGTTTTCACCATTTTCAAGACCAAAAACGGTGAATGACATGCTATCGGAAATTGAATCTTACATGAACTACTTTACAGACCTTGGAGAGGAGATGTCAGCTTATAAGGGTAAGTTAACCGAATTCGTCAACAAGCTGAACAGCATCATATCTAAAACAAAATAATATTTTTTTTGATAATTTTCTCAGAAAAGGGAAGGGGAGCCATTAAGGAAATTTAGTTTGGTTTCATGATTACTTGAAACCTTCTCTCTTTCTTTAAGAAAGCGTATAATCCCCAGACACCTCCAGCTGTTTCCAGTGGTCCGATTACAAAGAAAAACAATGGAATCATTATTAGTGCTTTTTTCCAGAACGGCTTCTTTTTTTCTGTAACCTGATGATTTATATGCAAACCGTTCCAGTAAAACCAGATCCAGAAACTGTATGTAAATGCCCACATTACACCCATTGGTGGGGTAATCAACTCAAAAGTTATCAGGTGCAGAGACTGAAGAACGATCAGGCCAAATATGATGTTCTGCGTTACCATACTACTCCAGAATAGGACAGAATAAATGAAAATGAGCCTGTATTTTAGTGGAAGTGGACCATATATACCTAGATTTGTCAGATCAACTAGCCATCGACGTCTCTGCCTCAACATATCAGAAATACTGCATGGTGATGCCCCATAGGTAAAAGCCGGAAGAAACGACGAGCGTCCTGGGTAACGTTCTGAAAAAGCCAGACCAAAACAGCTATCATCAGATATTGGTCTATTTCCGTTATCCCAACCTATCTCCGCTTCCACGTCGGCTCTTACTAACAAATTTTCTCCATGCAAGCCAACAAGCGGTGTCTTCATTAGAGCAGTGAAGAAGTAGAATCTCGTAAGGTCATCTGTTGGTCTCATGGAATCTGCAAATTTTGGAATAATGGAATTTGAATTGTTGTGTGGGAAAGCAAGAACCCCCTGGGCCAAAAGATATTTTTCACCCTTGAACTTCAAATGCTCAGCGATAGCAGCTATGGTGTCGCTACCAACAGAAGCATCATCGTCTAGATGGAATATCCAAGTATCTTTGCCGGTTTCCCCACGAGAAACATGGTAATCCAGGGCATATTGCAGTGCTCTTGATTTGTTTACCGATTTCATCTTAGATACATATCCTTTCGGCACAATTATCAAATTCACCGCATCGCTAACGGCATACCTGCTTTTAATAAGTTCAATTCCTTCTGACCATTCCTCCAAGACAAGGTCTATACGCCAGTTATCAAGGTTCGCAGGAGCAAATTTTATTATAGAATCTATAACCCTGTAAAGGGAATTCAGATTGGCAATATTGCCTATGGTGGGAATCTCAAATATAACTCTTTTTGAAGTTCTTCCCTTAAAGTCAGAAATCCTGAATTTTCTGGAGCTGAATCCACCTATGAATGAAATGGCTATTATAGGAAGGCCGAAAGACCACGAGAGTGTCGCATAAATGGTAAAAGGCGTCCAGATGTCTGTAGAATTCAATATTACAAAAAGTATTAGCGGAAAGAATATTATCGCCATAATCCAGATACTTATTCCTAATCTGGGGCCTAAATGTTTTTCTTCGTTATTTTTGTACATTTGTTGTTCAGTTCAGTAGACCTTTGTATATTAGATTTGTCATTTTCTTGTATAATTATATATAATTACATAATTAATGTTTCAATACTCTATTCAGAGCTATTTTCTGCTGCGAAATACATGTCCAACAACTGAAATTAAGAAAGATAAATGTGATATTCTCCCATCTCTGAGGCCTGTAGGATTGCCCAATCATAAATTTTGAAACAGACATTTCGGCAATGAAGTCACTGTGGGTTTAAAATTTGATTTTGAATACACTTTATTTAAATCGTATATTAAGGAGATTTCTAAATTTGAATATTTAGAATTACATAGAAATATATTTATACAGAAACCTCATATAGTTTTTAAATATGTTATCGAGAAAAAAAGAAATACAGTTTGCGAGTTTATTCCTTTTCATAGGGATAGCTGAATTTATGATTTTGATGTTCATTGCAGAATTTATCTTCCCAGGGTATAGTGTTTCTAACAACTACATCAGCGATCTTGGCAATTACAGGATGCATCTACCATCGGCATATATATTTAATACCTCAATAATCCTGCTCGGAATCTTTATAATTCTGTGTGGTTATTTCTTAAGGAAGTTTTATTTTGCCCTCAGCATTGTTTTTGTACTTGCTGGTATAGGTGCTATGGGAGTTGGTGCGTTTCCAGAGTATTATTTTGTTCCCCACACAATATTTGCGTTCCTTGCCTTTCTGATGATTTCTATTGCTCCATTTTTTATATTTATGAAGATAAGAAACATAAGTACACTTATCTGGGTCGTTCTTGGCCTGATAGGACTAGTCGCACTGATACTGTATGGGAGCGGCCATTTCCTTGGTCTAGGACATGGAGGAATGGAGAGACTAATCGTGTATCCGAACTTCATATGGGCACTCTTTTTCGCGGGATATCTATCTGGAAACCTAGCACAAGACGAGATTATTGGGGCACCAAAGAGTAAAAGCTCTTCATAAAAAATTATACGAATTTATCTAGACGACCCATCTAGAGATTCTGTTTACGGCAAAAACATTAATTACCAACTTATGACCCGGTTGTATGCAGCAGGATATCGGCGATCGGGACAAAATGGAAAAACGTCCATATGCAGAGAATCGAAAAATTGCAAAGGCCTTGTTGAATACAAGGATATGGAATAGCGACTGCATAATTGGCATGAAGAAACTGCGTCCAAAGAGCGTGGACGTTGTTATAACATCCCCGCCTTATAATATAGGGACGCAATACAAAACCTACAAAGATAACATTGGGCGTTCCGATTATCTCTCTTGGATGAAAGAAGTTGGATCTCAGATAAAGAGAGTCATGAACGATGACGGATCTTTTTTTCTTAATATGGGTTCAAAACCAACAGATCCATGGGTTCCATGGGAAGTTGCAATGCAGATGCGTGAAATTTTTAGCCTGCAAAATGTAATAATATGGGTAAAGAGTATTTCTATCTCCAGAAATGATGTGGGAAACTATGGAAAGATAACAGATGACATATCAGTTGGTCATCTCAAACCTATTAACAGCAATACATATTTGGGAAAAAATCATGAATACATTTTTCATTTCACTAAATCCGGACATCTGAATTTGGATAAGTTATCCGTAGGTACAAAATACCAGGATAAATCTAACATAAAAAGATTCCATAAAGAAAAGGACCTCAGAGATCGTGGTGATGTCTGGTTTATACCGTACAAGACTATACGATCAAGTGGTCAAGAACGTCCTCACCCAGCCTCGTTTCCCCCAAAATTACCAGAAATGTGCATAAAACTTCACGGTGTCGAAAGGGTTAAGACAGTTCTTGATCCTTTCATGGGTATAGGTAATACCGCTATTGCATCGGTCTCACTTGGCATAAAGTGTATTGGATTTGACATAGATAATTATTATTGTGAGTATACGGAAAAAAGACTGAATGAAATCTTTACTGGCAATTAGCAGAAAGCCTACGATTTCTAATCATTGGATAAATGTGAAATGTTTCTTAGAATGCACAGGAGTGTATAAGCAATGATTAGAACTCTCAAAGTACGTTTACACCAAAGCAAGAAAATAGTTTCCAGGAATATGTGTATTCTTGGATATACCTTTCCATGGACATGCTCTTAATCTGATCTTTGCATTGTCGTTTTTTATAAAAAATTTATTCTAAAACTATAGATTCAAGCTTATCTATAATTATTACATGATGTGCGCAATGGCCCAAAAAGATGAGGAAATAATAGCCAGTTTCAGGTGCAAAAATAAACCGGTGAAGTATATTGCAAAAAGTTCTGGAATTAAAAAGAGTGAAATAGAAAAAATAATAAAAAGATGGATAACAGCCACAGATCCGTATCTTGACGGCATACTTGAAAAATGGGTATCCTCAAAAAATGTTAGCGAGTCCGATATATCAGAATTAATACAGGGAACTCCTGAGTATTTTCTAAAAAATAAAGATGTCCTAGATTACATAGCTAGAAATCGTGGTAACCACCATGATCGCTACATGGACTGTATCAGGTATAAGATATACGCACGTATAATTAATAAACACTGAAGAATTGTCAAATGTTAAATTTGGTCTTGCTTTTGTTAAGTTTGCTGCATTAATAGGTGTGGGTAGTCGTGTTGTAAATTTATTTATGAGTGTTTTTATAACAATGCCAAGTCCTGTGTTGATGCAGTCATAAACATCCTCTCATTTTCTCTCATCGAGAGTGAGGAAAAAATCTACTTGATATATAATCAACGCCCCGAACGGGATTTGGACCCGTGTCACGAGCTCGACAGGCTCGTATGATAGGCCACTACACTATCGGGGCTTCAGGCTTTATCTTTAGAGTTTATTTAACATTTGCGAGTATTTATTCTTGATTTAATTATGCAACAAAAGTCAGAGTAGATAACGAATTTCCCAGGTTACGGCCTTATTCTCGATGAATCCTCGGTATCTCCATCCTTTGGTTATCCTTTAAATCACCAAGGTATCCGAAGTCAACCAAACCAAACTCTTCAGTTATACCATAAACTCTGTATTTTTCTGGTTTGGTGTGCCTTATGGATGGAGTGAAATGTTCATCATTTACCAAGTTTTCAATCACATCAGATCCTGAAGAAAAGAAACTCATTGCCGGGGTTATTAGGACTTTCTGTTCCTTATTGTATACAAAAGCAGGAATTTTGAATATACCACCAACACGATCCCTCAAGACCAGGGACGGATGTTCATGACCTAAAATTGTAAACTTTTCCAGCGGCAGATCCTTGTCTCCATGGAAGATATGGTATCTTTCAGTTTCAAAGGTTTCTAAAAGTTCTAGGTCTCTTCTCTTTAATACTGAAATAAGGTAGTTGTCGTGATTCCCTCTTATGAATTTCATGTCTACCTGATTGGAAAATTTGTCAATAAATTCAATTATGTCATCCCATTCTTGGGGCAAATTTCTGGAGAATTCATGCTTGAAATCTCCATTGATTATAAGGTGCTGCGGTTGATACCTATCAAGAATCTTTCCAACAGTTTCCTGAACGTGGGATAATTGTAACCTAGGTAGAAATAGGCCGTGGAGATTCATTTCTTCCTCAAATCCAAGATGCAAATCAGATATTACCACTGTTGATATATCCGAAAGATAAGCGCAGTAAAGATCGGATATGAATATGCCATCTTCAATTTGAATTTCCTTCATTACTCTGATAAGCCTAATATAAAATTAAGGTTTGCCATTATGTTCTAAATGACAAATATAGCGCTCAAATCAGGAACAAGCCAAGCAAGAATCGAATCGCTTGGCGCTTATCTGTCAGAACTGAGACTTGGTACCTTCGAGATTCTTAAGAAGAGCATCGATGGTGTTCAAACACATGGGGGGTGTGCAGTTCTGATACCATTTGCGAACAGAATAAGGAATGCTACGTATGTTTGGGAAGGAAAAGAATACCAGATGGAGAAGAACGATGGTGATAATGCGATTCATGGGCTTTGTCGAAACGTAGATTGGAGTGTAGAGGAAATCAATGAGTCTTCCGTTACTCTTTCTTGCATATTAGCGAGCAAAGGTTATCCATCAAGTCTTTTAGTTAAGACCAATTTCTTTCTGTCCGGCATGCAGCTTAGGATAACCTTCACGCTTGATAATATCGATGGTAAATCTGCACCGCTAGTTATCGGGCTTCACCCTTATTTTCTATATTCCGGCGAATGGAATATCGCTGGATCAGGCAAGGTAAAAAAACTAAACGTGATCGATGATTATTTTCCAGATGGAAGTTTCTCAGATATTGAAATCAGAGAACTGAGTTCATCTTCATCTAGCAGCATGGATAGTTGTTTTCTTATGGGCCCAAATCAAGCCATTCGGCTTGGTGATCATTCCATTAAGATAGAGGGGGAGAAATTCCCATATTTTCAACTCTATAATGGAAAGTACTGCGAGGGTAAGTCAGTTGCGTTTGAACCGATGACTGGTGCTCCGGACGCCTTTAACAACAAAATAGGATTAAAAGTTCTTGAACCAAACCAGTCTGTTCAGTTCTCTATAAGTTTTACCTGTTCAACCCCTTAATGTAACAGTCTAAAAGAGTACCTAATGCTGTCAATATTTTGAATATGTGAATTCAATTAGGAGAAGGAAAATGCCAGCAAATGTAAGGAGAGAATTTCCTTTGAGAAATAATATGGAAGTGATACTCAAGATCGATATACATGATCTCTAGCAGCACAGTTGCCCGAGGCACGCAGATTTGGAAGCGACTAAGAATTACAGGGAACTGTACCTGAGATGATAGTTCCAGGAAGTTGGTTAATTAAAGTTGTGAAGGATCCTTTTGAAATTACGGTAAATCTTGTGCACTATCCGGATTTTAGGTCAGTAAATTTATCTGTCCTATATGTTAAGCTATAATTTTTATCTGATAACTACAGGTATAATTATGAAAGCATTTGTTATGAAGAAAATTAACGAAACTGGGATTGTCGATAAGGAAATACCTGCTGGCGGCTCCTACGAGGCTCTAATTAAGACTACCACAACTCTCATATGCACTTCAGATACGCACACGGTTCATGGAGCGATTGGAGAGCGGACAAATCTAACAATGGGAAATGAAGCAGTTGGTACTGTATACAAAATTGGAGATAAGGTAAAGAATTTTAAGGTCGGTGATAGGATCGTTGTTGGTGCTATCACGCCTGACTGGGGCTCTGTTGCTGCTCAGATGGGGCACCCTTCACAATCAAACGGTGCGTTAGGTGGTTGGAAATACGCTAATATAAAGAATAGTAGTCTTGCTGATTACTTCCATGTTAACGACGCGGATGCAAACATGGCAAAGATCCCGGACAGTGTGAAAGATGAGGAAGCAGTGTACGCTGCAGATATGATGTCAACTGGATTCATGGCTGCAGAGAATGCCGAGATACCCCTTGGAGGAACAACGGCAGTTTTTGACGACCGGCCTGTCGGGTTAATGGCCGTTGCAGGTTCGAAGATGTTAGGCGCTGCGAGCATTATACTTGTTGAGACGGGTCCAAAGAGAATTGAGCTTGGAAAGCAGTTTGGTGCAGACGAGATCGTAGATTTTAGGAAGGTTGACACTGTAGACAAGATCATGGAACTTACTAGCGGAAAAGGCGTTGAATCAAGCATAGAAGCGCTCGGGGCCGAAGTAACATTCCAGAACGCAGTAAAGGTTACAATGCCGGGAGGCACAATTTGAAATGTAGGTTATCACGCAGAAGGCGAATTTGTTGGAATTCCGAGGGAAGCCTGGGGATTCGGGATGGCAGAAAAATCCATCAACACTAGCCTTTGTACCGGCGGCAGGTTGAAAATGGGACGTCTTCTCCGCATTCTCGAGTCCAAGCGTCTGGATCCAACAATGATGACCACCCACACCTTCAAATTCGATCAGGTTGCAAGAGCCTTCGAAATAATGGATAAAAAGGAAGATGGAGTAATAAAGCCGATTGTGAAATTCTGAATTTAGGTCCTGCTAAAGTCGAAATATAAGATGTTTTTCACCCAGTATTTCCAGAGGGCTTCGTGCGTAGCAGAAAGGAAAGAATCATCTCAGTTCAAATAGTGTTCTCATTGGAACCTTCTTTATCTTTAATTTCTTTGGAAAAAATTTTGAGAGAGTTATGCTTGATGAAAACACCCCTTTCCATTTTTTAGTCTCCGCATAGTAGAGTGTTGTGTACTCGCTTGGATTTCTGCTGTCAGAATAATAATACAAATTGACTTTTTCCGTATCTTTGTCCACTGAAAGCAGCATTATGTTGTTTGTAGTCTTAAGGAATTCCTTTTCTACCGTTGCATCTATGGCATTCCTTATTTTTTCTTCAATTGAACCATTCCTGGATGCGATGTAGCTTAGGAAGAATTCGCTGTCTGTCTGGCTGCGGATATTGCTTTCTCCTAGGAGTGCAGCTATTTTTTCCTTGTCATAAGACCCGTTATGGCAAAGATAAAGATCGTATTCAGGCGTGCTCTTATGATGCGGATGAGAATTGAGAAGACCCAGTGGCTCACCAGTTGCAGCCTTTCTTGCATGCACCATCAGGAATCCTTGTTCTCGAAATTCAGGTAATTTTGTTTTGAATATAGGGGATTTATATCTCTTATAATCGACATATTTTGAATTCAGATCAACGTAACCCCAGCCGTCATTGTGTGATATAGGATGCCCCTCTTCATCACTTCTGAGCGGATCTCTTCTTGAAACTTCTCTGAGTGAATTCAGGAGATCATCGACATCATTCCTGTAGTCGCCGTACAATGAAAACATTCTGCACATAAGTATCTTGGAAGTGTAGTCAATTCAATGATAATAAATTTTGATTCTCATAAAATAAATCTTATAGCCAGCAAGAGGGATGTTATTATCTGTATGGCAACAATCACATTTGTCTGCCTGGAAATATGCAGAACATTCTTCTTAAGAGTAAGAAGATGCGCAATGGAAATGGCCAAAGGCGGCAAAAGAAATAGGAACGTATAGGGATAGTCTGCGTTAATGATGAAGCCTCCAATAAGAATTACCGTGTATGCTGGTCTGAAATATCTCACCCTGTTCCCATAAGAAAGATCTTCAGGTAAATGATGTAGGTATCTTATGGCAGATGCTAGTAATCCAAGTAAAATAGATATTAGGACGAGCTGTAAATTAAGGCTACCAGACAATGCTACGATCGACCCCAAAAATGAAAGTGGGCCAAATGAAAAAAAAGTCGAAACCTCCCCTATGCCTCTTGAATTCAACCTAAATGGAGGAAGCGCATACATGAGCGATATTATAACAGCGAGGACACCAAATAACAGTAGTACATATTTGCCGGTTATAACTACTATTGAAATGCCGGCAACGAGCGATATGAGAAGAGATAACAAGAAAAAAGCCTTGACACTTTTCTCTTTGACTCCCATGGATTCTATAAGGTAAGAACCAATTGGGAAGAGTGTGTCTTCGTTTCTGAGACGCCTGCCGTTTTCATGATCTGTAAAATCCATTGCAAGGTTAAGTGCAGCTTGCATTGAAACTACCACAATAACGAGCATAACAAAAATAAACGGATCGGAGAACCGCATGTAAAACCATGCGATCATAACAGGCGCGAATGAAGTAAAATACAATGGCAGCTTTAGGCCCTTTGCTAAGTTTTTCACTTTGTACATGATTCGCATTTACTATTTTATTGATTTCTAGCAAATAACTGGTAATCGTTAATTGTAGAAAACCAGAATAAGGTAATATGTTTCCTTATACGTTTATATTCGCAGACAAAATATAGCATATGTGCAGGAATACGTCAAAAATTTTTTAATGAAATCTAAAACAATGACAATCTCCACAAACGGTGAGAAACTGTGGACAACAAAGATATTCTATGCACTGGACCATGGATTCATATTTCTTATAGAAAAAACTGGTTTGACTCTAGCGAATGTAAAGAAGGATCCAAATATAAGCTACTCCATTGATAACAATAAACTCGATCTATTTGTGCAGGGCACAGGAAGAGTCGAAATACTAGGTGAACCAAAAGATTTCGTAAGTGAGAGAGGAAAATTGCTTTACAAAGTTCCAGAGGACTCAATATTTGTAAAGCATGGTAATGTATTCATTGCCCGGCTTGTTCCAGACAAGATAATGGTAACCGATATGAGGTCTGAGATGAAAAAATTCTCTGAGGAAATAGATCTCGATCAGCTAGTGGAGAAGCGGCATCCACTTCTGAAATCGGCCAGGGCATGGTCGTTTCAGCAGAGTTTGATAGCAATATTTGTAGGCTCTATGCTTGCTTTAAGGATTGATCTGATATTTTTCATATTATCAGTTGTTGGTGTTTTGACAGCACATGCATCGTTCAACATTCTTAATGGCTACTTTGACGCAAAAACCGGAAATGATACGTTCGCGTACCTGGGTGGTTCCAGGGTATTTGTTGACAAATTGGTTCATGAAAAGAGTGCATTATATCTTTCAACAGCCCTTTTTACATTGGCTTTTGCTATAGGCATATATCTTGTCCTGTCCGCGGAAAGGGTGATACCATTTCTTGTAATTGGAATTATGGCAGGTTTGCTCTATAGCTTACCAAGGATTGGCTTTAAGAAATTTGCACTGGGAGATGCTGCAGTTTTTCTCGCGTGGGCCCCAGGCATATTCCTTGGAGGTTACGTACTGCAGGGAGGCATTATTACCATTCCCATTATTCTTGTATCGTTCTCCATCGGACTCCTGACAGTGTGTATACTCCATGGGAACAACTGGCGTGATATAGAGGATGATACCAAGGTGGGAGTCAGGACAGTTGCAAGTCTTATAGGTCCTATAAACTCCGAATATTATTACTTCGCTCTCCTCTGGATTCCATACTTCTTGATACTCATTGTATATTTTCTGGCGCCATCATATTACCCTCTACTCGCCGTAATGCTTACGATTCCTTTCGCAATAAAACTTTCGCAGATTGCTGTCAACCGAAAGAACATAAAGTGGGGTATGCTCGATCGTATGACTGCCAGGGTTACGCTTTATTTCGGTCTTGCCTCAATAGTGCCGTTTATTGCAGTTTTTGCGGCTGAAGGCATGATACACATAGTTGCATAATGTCATGGTTGATCCTTATTCGTCAATCGTTGTATAGTTAATCGTCAAAATTATAATACATGTATCGATTATCATTATATGGAAATCTCAGAAAAGATTGCTGGAGAGATAACGATGGCTGAAGACTCCGGCAAGACTATAAGGAAATGGCGAGAGGAATTCAAGGTATCGCAGCTTGAACTTTCGCAGTTTCTGCATATTTCTCCTTCAGTGATAAGTGATTATGAATCGGGGAGGCGAAAATCGCCAGGCATATCATCGATAAGGAAAATTGTCGACGCCCTGATTAATATAGATTTGAAAAATGGTGGGACGGTTATAAGGAAATACAGTAGTGGGTTGCCTTCTGATAGTATCATAGACATTACGGATTACAGTCATGACGTCTCACTGGAAAGAGTCATCAGGCTTATAGGGGGAACAAACTATTCTTCGGTTGGCCTTAATAGATACATAAGGGGATATACAATAGTGGATGGTGTAAGAACAATCCTCTCTTTTTCCTATTCCGATTATAGCAAGCTCTATGGATGGTCAAGCCAGAGAGCAATATTCTTTACTGAAGTAAAAATGGGGCGTAGTCCGATGATCGCTATACGTGTCCACCCTCTGAAACCAGCAGCAGTTGTCTATATAAAAGCTGACAGAGTGGACGAACTTGCTATAAAACTGGCGGATATAGAACGTATACCATTGATCACGACCGAACTTGAAGCCTCCGAAGTTTCAAAGATAATGTCATCTCTTAAATGATGCTTCTCACTAGGCCTGCTCTTCAAAATTACCTGTTTTGATTGCATGAAATGGAAATTATATTATTACTATGTTCTGATACAGTGTCTCCATGAAGAAGAAATTTCGCATTGAGTATATCGCCGTTATAGCAATAGTTGCCATAATTGTTGGGATAACGATCTACTCTGGCGAATTTCCCCCAGTATCCGTTGTCGAATCAGAGAGTATGCAGCATTCCAACTATTGGATGCCAGGCATCATAAATACGGGTGACATTGTAATCGTAAAGAGTGTTCCAGATCCAATAAAAGATGTTGTTACGTACGTGCAGGGGAGATCTGATAATTTCAGTACGTACGGAGAATATGGCAATGTAATTCTTTATCATGATCCGTTCATAGGAACAGTTATACACAGAGCTATGTTTTATCTCTCATGGAACGGTACCACACCAAATATTCTTGGTTATCATAATCAACCTTGGATCATAGTCACGGACAAGTATGTTCTTATAAAGAATGTGGGATATGCGCATAAAAACCTCCTCGTCCTAATAGGATCATTCAAAGGAGAGGATGGATATATAACGGTTGGAGATCATAATCTAGGTTCTATGACAAAAAACAGTTTCTATTACAATTCAAGCCTGAATGCCTACATTGCTGCTGATCAGAACACGGGGATATCCCCCGCTCCCATTCCTCCTTCTAAGGTTGTCGGAATAGCAGAGGGGCAGATTCCCTGGTTTGGTCTTATAAAATTGAATTTTATGAGGCTCGAGGGACAATGGCCGTACTATAATGAGGTACCAAACGGATCGTATGCTTACTTATTCTCCTCTATAGCTGCAATTCTGGTACTTGTATTCTTTCCTTACAGGTGGGCCATAAAAGCCGTTAAAGGGAAGATAAAAAGCAAGTGACCTTCTACTCCAGCTTTCGCATGGAACTTCCCACTTCAAATGTTGCTGGTGAAATCGTCATGGACTTGAATTCTCTTTTACCCGAAGTTACTCCCCCCTCATGCTAAGCCATATAACTTTACGGATGCAGGCACGCATGAAGCAATATGCGATCCGATCTATCTCACTTCTGCCTTCCAGCGGACATTGTAGTTTCCTTAGGAAAATAATAGTTTTCTTTAGCTTTCATCTCCCATCTTGCGAATGTGAATCTCCGCTCACAAATGTTAAAAAAATTCACACATTCCACAAAAGAATTTTAACTTAGCATGTTTCAATTAAGATGAAGAAAATAGTCAAGGGAGTATTTTGTCAAGGTACCATTCCGGGGTGAACGGAATAAAATCATCCATCTCCTGCCCTATGCCGACAAAGATTATGGGTTTCTTGATCTCGTTTGACATTGTGAGCACAGCTCCTCCTTTGGCATCTGTATCAAGTTTGGTGAGTATGATCGCGTCGAATGATATCTCTTTCAGGAAAGTATCAGCCTGAGAAACGGCATCCTGACCGATCATAGCATCAAGTACAAGGACAGTAATGTCCGGCTTTGCAACACGTTTTATCTTCTTCATTTCATCAAGCAAATTTTTGTTTGTCTGCATGCGCCCTGCCGAATCAATGAGGACGTAGTCAATATTCTTTGCAGCAGCGTGCTGAACAGCGTCAAAAGCAACAGAGGCTGGATCACTGCCTGCGCTGTTCTTTATCAGGGGGACGTCTATCATATTGCATAGAAAAGTTAGTTGCTCTATAGCACCAGCCCTAAATGTATCTGATGCAGATACGACAACCTTTTTTCCATGGTTTTTCAGGTAATATGCTAGCTTGGCAATGGAAGTTGTCTTTCCTGTTCCGTTTATGCCAAGAAAGAGCACTATGTATGGTTTCTTTCCGGGATTGAGAATGTCAAATTTTGGATTCTCAGAAGACATTATCTCTTTCAGTGTTTCACGAAGCGCCACCTTCACGTTTTCCATGGAAACCTTCTTTTTGGATTTCCTGATAAAAGTATCCATATCCTCAATAATCTTTTCTGTTGTATCGAAAGAAACATCAGAATCTAGAAGTATGGTCCTGATCTTATCATCTATCTCGTCCCTGCGGATTATCTCCTCTTGTTGCGTCGAGATAGACGATGGAGTCTTCTTCTGGATATCCAATCTCTTTTCCTGAATAATTTCTTCGTTCTCGTCCTTACGAGCTTTTGCTGTTTTTTCAGTTCTCTTAGGGGGCTCGGGTTCACGGCTTTCAATGATCTCTGTGCTGGAAAGTTCTTCTTTGCTGTTAGTATTATTTTCTCTAGATGATTCCTCTCCGCTATCTTTTAAGGTTTTGCTGAATAGTTTTTTAAGTCTATCGAACATTCTACCTTCCCTTTTTTTCTGATTGCTGCTGCACAAGGGCAACAATAGCATTGTAGCGATATTCCGCGTCTTTCCTCTGTTGCTGCAACGAAATCAGGGAATTACTGAGTTCTTTGATATTATTTTCCAGGCGCTCTACTGTTTTTGTGGCCTCTTCTTCTACAAAGAGATCGGATCCAATTGGGACCAGGAGTCTTTTGTCAAGGTCGAGTTTTGCTCCAACGTAAATGCCAGAACCTAGTGAAATACGTGTTTCCTCAGATTCTTTGGCTTTTGAATCCTTTAAAGTGGAAAATGTCCTACCAAGCTCTTCTATGCCTTTGGCAAGTGAATTTATCTGGTTGTCAAGGCTGTCTATTATGGATTTTAGGTATTCCAACTCCTCTGAAACATTAACGCGCTGATCATTTTCCATGTGATTTTCCTCCAAACAATTTCTTGCTTTCGGCTAGGGATTCAAGTACAGGCATTGGTTCACCCGATAAATAGCTTATCAGGGCTCCGCCGCCTGTTGAAACATGGGAAAACTTCCTTTTCAGGCCCAGTTTTTCCAAGGCGCTGATTGTATGGCCACCTCCGGCAATCGTAAGTGCGTTTGAGCCAGCTACAGTTTCCAGGATCTCCCGGGTGCCAAAGGAATAGTTTTCAATTTCGTACATACCCATTGGGCCATTTACGAATACGGCTTTGGATTTCGAGATTATTTCCTTGAACAACGATGCAGTTTCAAGCCCGATATCTGCCAGTAGATCAGTGTCAGGAATCTTTGCATCTGCTTCTATTAGGTTATTGCTGGGATTAAGAACAAAATCAACAGGCATAATTATCTTATTCTTGAAACTGGCAAGGAGTTTTTTGCACTTTTCCAAAAGCTCCTTATAATTCTTGTTGTTTTTAATGATAAGCTCCTCGTTCCTTTTCCCTATATTTTTACCAGATGCCCAGAGAAATGCATTCGCGACAACACCGCCAACGAGTATACTATCTACTATGGATTTACCGAGGAAATGTTCACTAACAGAGATACTGTCACTAATTTTTGAACCAGCAAGTATTGCAACCTTGGGATGCTCATTTCCCTCTCTCAAACGATCCAGCATTGTAACTTCCTTTTCAACCAGTCTTCCAGCAAGGTTTGGTTTTATCCTTCTGAAACCTACCAGTGTAGTCTGAGCGCGATGTATTGCAGGAAATGCATCTATAACAAAGTAATCAAACAAAGGTCCAAGCTCCCGAACAATGTGAGTAGATTCCATTGCCTGTATGTCGCGCGAATCGATAACTATCTCCTCACTGAAAAACCTTGAGTTCTCCAGCATGATTATTTCCCCTTTTTCCATGTTTCCTATTGATCTTCTAACCTCCGAGTTGAACAACGAATCTACATACTTTACTGGCCGGTTTAACAACCGTTCTAGCTGTCCAGCGTGGAGCCTGAATGACGCAAAGTCCTCATTACCGGGCCTGCTTTGATGGCCGACAATAACCACCTTGGAGTCAACAAGTTCGTGCAAGGTGTCAAGATGTGAAACGAATCTGGACACGTCCATTATCTCTCCAGTCATTGGGTTTATGGGTGAGTTAACGTCAACCCTGAGATACACGCTCTTATTGGACAGATCGTAATCGTCCATCGTCAAGAATCTACCGGAAGAAGGCATCAATAACTTAATGATTAAAGTATATTAAAATTGCTTGTTGATTCTAGATAAGGAGTTTAGTCTCATTTCATAAGAATGGAAAACATTTGCACAGTGTTCGTGTATTTCTTACATAGTATCAAAAGATATATCTGATCTTGAAATGGAGGGCAATGCACCACGATTATGAAAGGATGCACGATATGAGAAAAAGTTTCATGGATTTTGACAGGATTATTAAGTCCATCGATCCCAAAAAAGACGATGTCGTTGTAGACATTGGAAGCGGAGACGGTGTGTTTTCTCTCAAGCTGAGTGAACTGGTAAAGACCGTATATCCGGTTGATGTGAGCACCTCCGCACACAAGGCTGTCGAGGCAAAAATAGCCGAAAGTAAAGTGCGAAACGTCAAGCCCTATATTGCTGATGTGTGCAATGGCCTTCCTGTATCTGGATTCAACGCAGTAATCTTTGTTACAAGTTTCCATGATCTTGAGTGCAGAGCTACGATTCTTAAGGAAATTAAAAGTAAACATTCAGGAGAATTGAAGGTCTCAATCACGGAATTCAAGAAGGAAGAAACTGCAATGGGACCACCAGTGAGCATTCGGATGTCGCAGGATGAATTGGACAGGATATTTGTCCCCGAAGGCTTTGTTTCAGTATACCATGACGAATTTGGACCGCTTTATATAAATAGATACGAACTAGTGAAAAAATAGTTTGACTCCTATTTCAGAACTTCATCCTTATTGTTTTAAGGTCGGGGAACATGGTTTCTCTTATAACGTCATCAAGCCCCTTCCCTTCTTCCTGAGCCTTTTCGCATATTCTTACAGTCTTCTCGTGATTCAGTTCAATTATTTCTCCGTTTTTTCTATAGATAACCAGATATCCGAGATTCTCGCACAAAATTCCCATTGTATGAGAAATTCTATTCTATAATTGAAATTTCGCATTATTTGGCAATATTCATTCTGCTAATAGGCAAAAACAAAATATCCAGTGATGTGTATTAGGGGAGCATGAAAGCGGTCATCACCGCTGCAGGTTCTGGAATAAGATCCGGGCTTGACGGCAAGTTCAGAAAGGAGATGCTTCCGATCTACGATATGAGGGAGAGGAGAATCGTGCTTCGCCCCATTCTTGATTGCATAATAACGCGTATCGTTCGCCTTGGAATCAATGATATTGCAGTCATAACCGATCCGCAGGATGATTCAACAAACAATTATCTAAAAAGGAATTTTCCATCCGTTTCGATATTAAGTCAGGAGAGGAAGCTTGGATTTGGAAATGCAGTTTTGATGGCCCGTGATTTCATAGGAAACGATGAATTTATCTTGAATGCCGGGGACGGAATACTTCTTGACGAACAGATTATGCAAAGCTCACTGTCTGGTAAACGTTCAGAAATAATTCTCTACCTTATGAAGGTGGATCATCCTGAGAGATATGGTGTTGCTGAGATATATAAAAAAGGGAGGAAGAACCATGTATTGTCTGTGGTTGAAAAACCGAAAGTTCCAAAGTCAAATCTTGCCCTGTGTGCAGTGTACAAACTGAACGGTAAAATTTTTGACTACCTGAAAATGGATCATTCGAATAACGTGGAACTGACCCCTTCAATTAACGCTCTTATAAAAGAAGCCGAAATTGAGGGTGTGGTTGTTCCTAGAAATCACTGGCAAAGTGTTGGAAGGGCTGAAGACTATATCAAGGTGCTTAGAGCCACGCTTGCATATTCGAAGAAACTCATAGATTGAACGGGCTTTCTGTCCATTTTGTCTTTGGCATGATCACGTCCTTGACCTTGTTTATTCTGCTTTTATGGTGTGAAAGATCATTTAATATTACGAGCAGCTCCTCCCTCAGTTCCTTTGATCTATGATAACCTAGATTCTTTAATTTCTCATGAACAGGATTATAATAATGTTCTTCGGCTTCAAGTCTTGGATTTGGTACGTGAAGTATTTCGGCCTTCTTCGAGAAACCTTTTTCATACTGTTCCTTTGTCAGTGCAGCCAGCTCATTTACCGAATAGTGTTCATCAAATTGGTTAAATACCCTGTATTCACCATCATTCGGAGGATGAGAGAGAGCAATATCCAGGCATGTGATACTATCCTCCAATGAGAGGAATCCTCTGGTTTGGCCACCCTTTCCATATGGTGTTATTGGAAGGCCTATTGTGGCCTGGGTGCAGAACCTGTTCAGAGCAGTACCCCAGACCTCATCTATATCAAATCTCGTGAAGAGGTGAGGTGAGGTAATTTCTTTGGTCCTTGTTCCGTACACGACACCCTGCATTACATCGGTTATCCTGATTTTCCAGACTTTGGATGCAAACATCAGGTTGTTGGAATCGTGAACTTTGGACCAATGGTACCATGAGCCTGCCTGTTTTGGAAAAGGAAGTGTGTCCTTTCTACCATTGTATTCTATTTCAAAAAATCCCTCAGGTATGTCTATGTTTGGTGTCCCGTACTCTCCCATGGTTCCTAGTTTCAAAATATGGCACTTGGGCACGTTTTCCTTTACTGCATAGATAAGATTAAGTGTGCTAAGCATGTTTTGCTTTAGCGTGTCAGATGCCTGTTTGAGCCCTATCATAGAGTAAGGAGCAGATCGCTGCTCCGCCAGATGGACGACAGCATCAGGCTTCTCTTCAATAATAACATCCCGCAAAAAATCTGGATCACTGGCGTCTCCCCTATGAAAGTTAATTTCTCCCAACCCGAAATCCTTAACGTAATCGATTCTCTTTTTAAATGTTGGAATTGGAAGCGCTGATTGCGACCCGACTTCCCGAACCCTCTTTCTAGTGATAAAATTGTCTATCCCGCTCACTTTGTTTCCCTTTGCGAGTTCACGAAGGGCCAGGGGCCACCCTATATAGCCGTCAATGCCCATGATAAGTACTTTCATTTCTCTCGATCATGTATCGCTATTGTATACATTTATGCTTTTGCATAGTTTTGTCCCATCGTAGGTGATACATTTTTTGTAATATTATCCACTCGTTGCAACTGTAAGTCCCAGGCGCTTTGAATCTCCCTTGCTGATTTAAATATGGCTAAGGAATACCCGTCAAAGGGAAGATCTTCATAGGGAACGATGATAATAGAATCAATGACGTGCCGGTAGTATCTTAGAATAAAGCATTGGATCTGTCACAGAGAATTTCATCGATTACATGAAGGTCAGCAGGAGGTTGATCCTATTGAATGCAAACCGGCCTAACGTGGAACAGAGCATAAACGGCACAACGTCAAAGCACGTCCTAGAAGCTTCGCATGTCCATTTTTCATACGAAAATAAGTACACAGTTTTTAACGACATAAATCTGGAGATAAATGAGAACGAGTTTATAGGGATCGTGGGCCCGTCGGGTATAGGAAAATCTACACTTTTAAGGATTCTTGGTGGATTCCTCAAACCGACTAATGGTGAGATCTACTTGATGGGAAACAAGATAGTCAAGCCGGTTCCTGAATTGGTGCTGATACACCAGTCGATTATAACTTTCCCCTGGATGACCGCTCTTGAAAATGTTATGCTTTCACTAAGAACAAAGAAATTATCGGAAGACGATATGGAGAAAAGAGCCCATGCAGCGCTTGAGGCAGTCAGTCTTCAGGGTTTCGCTGAATTATATCCAAAGGAGATGAGTGGAGGAATGAGACAGAGAGTAGCCATCGCGAGGGCACTCGCTTCCGACCCCTATGTATTCCTTATGGATGAACCTTTTGCTCATCTTGATGAACTCACTGCAGAAGGTCTTCGCCAGGAAATATACAATATACTATTCTCATCGGAAAACCCGCTTAAGGGTGTTGCACTCGTATCTCATAATCTCACGGAAGTTCTAGAACTCGCGGACAGAATATATATTCTTAACAATGTCCCCGCGACTGTTGTCGGAATGCTTAGAGTTGACATGCCCCGGCCAAGAAATCCAAGAAGTGAAATCTTCAACGAGTACCTTGATCGCCTGTATGGATACCTGACTCCTGCAGGAGGGAAGATCAAATGAACGCGATTCTCCTGGTTCTGCTCGCTGTTCTTGCGACTGCTGGGAGAGTTCTCGGTTTAATATTTTTATCCATCGTTATAGGGTGGTTATTAGCTTATGCAGCCATAAAAGGAAAGATATTCGAGAACATCTATATATCTTTAATAGAGGTATTCGAATCTGTTCCTGTAATATCATTTTTTCCAATAGTTCTCATAATATTCGTTGATCATATAGGGGGTGTCTTGGGAGTAGAACTTGCTGCAGATTTTCTTGTTTTTACTGCGGTTGTATGGAATATCTGGATCGCAGAATACCAGGCTTTCAAAACACTCCCCAGGGAGATGGAGGAGGTAATACAGAACTATGGAATGGGTTTCTTTTCCAAGATGCGGTACCTGTACATTCCGTTTTCAATTCCGCGAATTTCTGCTAATCTCTTTCCCAGTATTTCTGATGGTTTTTTTTATATTACGGTCAGTGAAGTCTTCGCTATCGGTGTACATACTTACTCGACCTTTGGCATCGGTTCTGTTCTTTCCTCATTCATTTCTTCCTCGAATACCTATGGAATAATTCTTTCTTTGGTCATCCTCGCTTTCCTTGTT
>JAKAYB010000013.1 GCA_021826925.1 Thermoplasmata archaeon
AAATCACTAATAAAAATGCTTATAGAAGTCCTAAAACAGAGGACACGCAAGCAAGAGAGCATGAAAAAACAGATACCCCCCTCAAAAATGATAGTCCTCATCGTCCTCTTAGTCCAGACTTGCAAGGTGAACCCTTAAATTCCATTGTTCAGAGTGAAAATTCATTATGGAGGGTAAATCCCAGGAAGGCACTTTTCCGTCTTGTAGAGACTGAGGCTCCCAGGGCCAGATATCATTCTCTATCGCCAAAGGCAATATCCGATATGATCCCTGACCCTGAAATGACAATAAAGCGTGTTTACGATCTGTGCGAGCAACTCACGGATGAGGGGGCATTCCTCAAGAATAAGATTGGTGCTTATTCAGTCAACCCCGAATTTCTCAACGGGGATGAGTACCCATGATCTCCCGGTCCAGTGCATTGAGATTGAAAGGCTTCGATGTAAGCGTAACATACAGGCGCCCGAATGGTGCAATCCTGACAAGGACCGGCACACTCAGGGGCGTGTATAAGAGCCTGCTGATTGAAGTCCCGGTCTCAGGCAGGTACTACCATATACCCCTCATGCAGGTCATGGCAGTGCAGCCGCTTGAACCCTTAACAGTCCACAACTTTTTACAGGACGGCATGGGAGCTGCCTTAAGCTCTCAAGAGGAAGTGATAGAATGATAACGAGTGAAAGGGAAGGAGGTAAAAAGGAAACGGAGGGCCCCCGGAATTATGGGAACCCGGAACCGTTGAACACATCCCATATAGGGAAATCCGTCACCATAACACTGGTGAATGGAAGGATTGAATCGGGGAAGCTTAAGGCACTTGGAGCTTACATGCTTTCCATCGATGGCAGCAATGGCAAGGAGCTGATCATAAACAAAGGATCAATAATAACGGTGTCCATCCTATGACCCCTATCAGAAAAGATCATATCTCTCTATCCGACTTCTCAGGATTGGAATCAGGTAAGGGGTATAATTCCATTACCCAGAGTCATCCAATCCTGATATCTTGGACTAAACCGCACATCGTGAAGCGGGCCAGAGGAACGTTAATGTCGTGCCTTCGGGTATCCTGTGCCAGTGTGGCATATTCCTTGAATTCCTTATGAACTCCAATACGCCGGATATCGAATTTGTTGTTGAAGGATACTAATTTTATTCACCATCATTCTAAAAAAGATTTTAGGCAATGTCATAAGAAGAGATAGGTTTCCTTCGAACCCATCGTCGGTTCGGTTTTAAGAGGAATCAGGCACCTTCATAAGGCCAATTCCAGCTATCAGACGCTTAGGTTTAAGCTCCTTTCCGTTTGACTTCATGATTGCTTCCAGCTTATCGTGGATCCCTTCCAACAGCATGTTCCTCTCATTCAGCGTTATGTTCAATTTGTTCAGCTCCCCTCCTATGATTTTCTCAAAGCTTTCAGTGATCACCGCCTGAAATGAACCCATCACCTGGTCCACTCTATCACTGGCCTTATCCTCAATGCTCCTTATCCGTTTGTTCACAATGCCTGATGCCTGATCTACTATTTCAGAGGCAACCTTGCTGCCGATTTCCTTCAATCTACCCCGGAACATTTCCGTATGTTCCCATTGCAAGAAATCGTGATAAAGGACACTGTAAATGGCATCGGGCCTCGATATGCCGCCTTTCACTAACTTTGTGATCGTTTCCTCGACAAACGGGGTCTTAAGGAATTTCAAAAACACGTGGAAGTACTGCAAATTTGCTGGTTCGACGTCTGGTGTGAAATCCCCTGGCTCAAGGCCCATATTCCTCAATTTGTGTGCGAGATCAAGCGCCGCCTCGAGATCATCGGTATCATACCTGTTGATGTACTGGTCAATGCGGTCATATATGCAGCCATCCATGAATATTCCATGTTTTGCAAGTGCCTTCTCGATTAGTTGCCCATAAATATCATTGCTCACTTTTTTCACCAGGTCTGTTGCGATTTCATCATACTTCTTTATAACCTGATCCAGAAGGTCATCTGCATCTTCCTGATCGCTTTTCCCGTCCTTGATACCATCCTTCCTCTTCTCTTCCTTTAGCCACTCGTGGACGGTCTGCCTTGAAACGTTGAGCATTTTGGCAATTTCAGTCTTCGGATATCCCTGCTTTTCAAGTTCTATCGCTTTCAATCGGTCTTCTGGTTTGGCCATACTTTATTAAAAGAATCCATGTTCATATTACTTTACACTTTCGTTTACATGTCAAAAAAGCGTAAGAAAATGTGTAAGATTGTGTAAAAATAAATAGATAAATGTACCTATTTATCCACTTTAAAATAGACCCCTATATATGGTACCATGATATGAAAAATCCTTGAAATTGACTTTGCAGTTTTCCCAAAATGACATTCAGGAATGAATCAGATCATGGATGGCCATTTATTCTGTTTATTTATTCTCGAATGTTCTGGAGATTCAAGGATGACTATGTCTATACAAGAGAATTCGTCAACTTAGAGGACTTCAGGAAGTATACTTAATTGGCTGTATCTGATTACAATACAAAGAGACAACATTTCTCGTTGAATTATATGACGTCGGAAGAGTTTGAATCCGCAATATTTAATGAAGAGATTAGGAAGAAATGGTTCAAAAAGAAATTTAGAGGTACAAACATGTTGAATTACTTGAAAGAGCTCAAAAAACTGTCTGAAGGGAGTGAATCCAGATCATATTAAGTGTGATCGTATGCTTAAGACACCCAGAAAGTAATAATTTTAGTGTCAGATTAGCTCTAAAGCATGTACTTTATATCGTTGATATCAGAAGGATAAGTGAAAGGCATGGATCTAAGATCTGAAGCCTTTAAGCCATATGTCATCGCTAGAGCAAAAACATTGATGACCTCTTCGGCGTTTTCTCCAAGAATGTGTGCACTAAGTATCTCCTCGCCGTTACTGTCCAGAATTACCTTGTAGAATGATTTTGGAATTGCTCGCCTTCATGAATTGTACCAGGAAGTCATTTCACCCTTTTTGACTTTTACATTGATGCTATTCTTTCTTGCCTCGTCCTCAGTAATTCCTACCATTGCAAGCGGAGGTGTGGAAAATACCGATGTGGGTATTGCACGGTAATCAGCCTTTTGTGAATTCCCATTGAGAATATTTTCTGCTGTTGAATTCAGGTACTCTTGCATGTGTAGCCAATATTTCGGTGCTTTCTTCAGGAGTGAGCCTTGATGCTGTCCCCTTTATCTTCCTTATGCCCCCGTCTTCCGAATATGTCATTCTCTTGGAAAACAACACCATGCATTGCAAGTATTGAATGGACTCTTCACAAAAGCGGATTCCTCTCCAGGAGTTTTCTTTATAAGTGATCTGAGATCATCCGTTCCCATAGACTGGATGTTCATTTCCTCGAGGCCTGCAAGCCTCAGAAGTTTTGCCACCTTGCACGCTCCTTGCGATTCATCTTTGATGGGTTGAGTATCAGTGCAAGCTTCGCAGGATCTGCGGGATGCACTAATTTTCACATACCTCTCAGGAGAAATGCAGCATACTTTCCTGAGCTCTTAAGCATACCATCACACTTGGATATGAGATAATGTTAATATACTTGTTATATATCAACTATATCGGGATAGAAGAATGGCAAAGAAAATCAAATGCACAAAGTGCGGAGAAATTTTCAAGAAACCTGTCTGGGGCTTAAAACCTATTGAATACAAGGCCGGAATAAGAATGCCAGGCGGCCTTGTCTCTCTCGGAGCAATCATAACGTGCCCCAAATGTGGCTTTGAGGGGCCACTGAAGGAATTTGAACCTGTTGACGGGGAATGATTGTGAATGGCATCAGAAATACCATCAATTGCAGCTGATCATTTTTCCACAGGATATTCAGGAAAGGAAGTTTTACACGACCTCAGCTTCAACATATCCGTACCGGGCATATATGTTGTTCTAGGGGAGAACGGATCCGGAAAGACAACCCTTTTCAGGGCAATCACCGGGCTCCTGAAGCCATTTAGAGGCGTGATCAGTTTGAACGGATTTCCCATTCAGGAATCAAAGGTGAAAATTTCCTATCTTGGACACAATGATGCAATTCCTGCAGGTATGAACGTGCTCAGAGTCATGAAGTTTTTTGCATCGTTGGAAAATGTTAATGATCATGTGTTGCAGATTGCAATTGAAAGATTTGGATTAAGAGAGATGCTCAAGAAACAATTCAATGAACTGAGCAGGGGCCAGAAGAAGAGGGTTTCACTGGCTAAAAGCCTACTTGTTCCAGGCGATATAATAATTCTTGATGAACCCACCTCTAACCTTGATCCGTCAGTCTCATCCATGGTGAGAAATCTGATAAGGGAGGAATCAAGGGACAGAATAATACTGTATTCATCCCACAATCTTTATGAGGCCATGGACATTGGGTCATATGTATTAGCATTAAAGGGCGGGAATCTGGAGTATTTTGGTGACCTGAGAGCACTTTCTGTGCAGAATTATAAGATTGGGATTAGAGCTGACGGAATTGAAAAGAGTGGCTTAAGATATAAGACTGAGGGGAATTTCTATGTATTTGATGTAGAAAGCCCTCAGGAGACCTCGGAACTCATATCATCACTGGTGGCCAAGGGAGTAAGAATATATGAAGTAAAGGATATGTCAAATCCACTGGAATCGTTTTACGAAAACAAATAGGGCCGAGGCGAACAGGTTATGAAAGAGAACAGACAGGCATTCACACATCTGGTAAGATTCGAGCTATTCAGAACTTTTTCAACACTTTATGGCCTGCTCTATGTATTTTTTGGCATACTCTTTCCAGTTTTCCTTTATATAACCACGTTCCAATCCTTCAGTGCCTCATCAATTCCGTCATTAGGCTTTCTGGCATTTCTGGTTCCCATAATGCTTCCATTGTTTTCTCAAATAGGAAGTTCAGGAACAGCATACTTCTTTTCCTCGGATAGGGCAAATGGAGTTTATGAATACCTGTTGGCGTCAAAGACTGTTAAGGTCTCTGATGTATTTTTGTCACATTCCGTTTCAGGAATAATAACAACTTCCCTGATACTCGGAGTGAATCTGGCCATATTCTACGGTGCAAATTTGGTCCGTTCGTTGATTCTCCCATGGGATATCACTGAGTTTATAATCATATTCACAGTCCCCATATCATACTTTTCCAGTCTCATATCAATCCTTTCAATGCTCACATGGGCATCTTTAACAAAGAGATATCCGGGAGTAAATGCTCCTGGAGGAATTGGTACTATCATTGGTGTGATTCCAGTATTGGTTTTCTTCATCCTTGTGAACAAGTACCTATGGTTTCAGGAAAACATCATGTTTGCAGGCAAGATTTTCTCCTTAATCCTTGGGATTATCCTTGTGATACTTACAGTAACAGTCATCAGGCTCATGTCAAATGAGAGAATGCTGCCTTGATCTCTCAACTACTATTTTATTCGTAATATAGTTGGTCTTCTATAATCAATTAGCATCCTCCTTGAAATTAGATAGTTGTTCTATTTGCTATATATCAAATATAAAAATATTTAACTATGTTCTTCATACAGAATCATGGAAGTATTTCATATTTCCCAGCCAGGAATCATTGCGGGCATTGGGTATGCGTTTATTATTTTGGGGATTGCATTTTTCGTCGTCGGGATAGTATTAGTATTGATTAAAAGACATAAGACGGTGAACATCAAAAAAGGAACAATTCCCGCTCTAATAATTGCGGGATTGGTAATTTCATTCACAGCAGTAATCGTCACTCCCTTCGGGTCGGGCTCTCAAAATAGCATTACAATTGGTGATCATTATATAATGGTCAGTGGCCAGTATATTGGTAATCAAAATTTTACCTCAGGCAACATAAAATACGCATTCATAGAGAATATAAATAGCGGAAACATAACTTTAAGCACAAGAAATGCAGGAACATCCATTGGAAATTACAACGAGGGCCGCTTTACCACGAACAATGGTACGACCGCCTACGTGATAACAGATAATCAGACAGTTCTTGTTGTATTAACTAATTCGAACATCTACCTAATAATCGGGAGCAATAACACGGAATCTATGGCACATTATTTTTCAAAGGAGGTATTTCCTGTAAATTTTTCATGAAATAGCGAGGAGAACTAGAATTTACACTTTAATAAGAATATTAGAATTAATTCAGAGAAAGTTCAATAATTTAAATCCAGTAAATTCAAGCAATGTTTATTTACGGCATTTGAAATCACTTTAACATGGAAGCCGCTAATTCCTCTGATCATCCATTGGCAGATGCACATAAAGTTGTAAGGGGAAAATTTGAAATGAATGGAAGGGAGGAAGGAAGCAATAGTTTTTTTGATTTCCATAGATTTTTCATCTAAACAACCAATATTTGAACAGATAATCGAAAATATAATTGACCTAATTGCTTACGGTGAGATGAAGCCTGATACCGTCCTGCCATCCGCAAGGAAGCTTGCATCTTTGTTAGGCATAAATTATCATACTGTAAACAAAGCCTATGAAGTTTTGATAAGGGAAGGTTATGCTGTAATGGAAAAGAAGATGGTAGTCATAGTTGACCAGAAAAATCATGGAAACAACCTTGCTTTTCAAGAAAGATGGGATGTTAAAGCCAAAAATCTCATAGCGGAGGCAATGTCAAGAGGATACTCAAGAGAATATCTCTTAAATTCTTTAAACAAAATAATGGAAAGGATTGAAAAGGGAGAAAAATAATGAGTCTGGCAATTACAGTATACTTTATAGAGGATTTATTACCTTTGATACTGCTTGCTGTGTTTTGCTCATTTATTCCATTTGTAAATCCGCCACAAATTCAGTTTGGTATTAGAATTGGGCCTGAGTTTGGGTCATCAAACATTATTAAGGCACTAAAATATGAATACTCATTCATAGACATTGTTGGTATTTCTTCGATGGTAATAGTTCTGACAAACATACTAGGTCCAAGCATATTTGTTGTATTATTGGGCATACCTCTCTTCCTTGCATTTTCGTTATTATTATACGAAGTCTTCAGGTTTAGGGCACGCAATGTTAAGAAACTCATTGGAATCTACAAAGAAAATTATTTTGCAACTGCAGTTTTTTTTCAGGCACACGTAAAGGTTAAAAAATGGTTGACCATAATTCCATGGTTTCCAATATTAGTTCCCCTCATTGCAGGAGTCTTAGATATTTTCCATTTTAGAATAGTTTTTTCAAATCCCGCATTTTCTGCATCATTGTGGGCAATAATATTGACTACAATAATAATAGAAGGAATTGCCTTTCTTGTCTTGGGTGTTTCTCCATTTCAAAATTCAGAATCTCCTGTAAAAAATGCCTTGCAGATGTCTAAGTTCAACAGGGTAAATTTTTACCTTTTGATTTTTCTATCAACGGCAGTCAATTTAAATGTTATATTATCTAACTATTTCTTATTGGGAGCAAGCAACGGGAATTACATTTACGCAGATCTATTTGTACCTTCATTTCTTCTGCTTGTAATAATTGGGATTGGAATGAGGTATGGTCAAGTGGGATGGAAATTATTTCCTCAGGCGAGGGAAAGCAAGTCTGGCAAAAGTTCCAATGACGACGATAATTTTTGGAAATTTGGCATATTTTACTACAACCATAATGACCCCTCTATCATGGTTCCAAAAAGGTTTGGTTTTGGGTACACACTTAACTTTGCAAACCCTCTAAGTTTGCTTATGATTTCTTCTATTTTGTTAGGAATAGGATTTTACTCATTGTTTGTTTCAGGGATATTATAGATTGAACACATTTCGTCAAGAATTTTGTCAAATTTGTAAAATCAAAGAACATGCTACATACCCACACCTGTTCAGGCACACCAGGGCAACAATACTGGCATCAAGCCTATCTTTGCCCTATTGTATCACTACAATTCAATTGAAAGTTTCTCCAGGACGTATTTCTGCTCCTTTGTCAATTCCACCGGGGCATAAGACCCATTGCTGTAGACCACTTCCTTTATCCTGGAAGTGATTCTCTCCGTCTCTGAATAGGAAAGACCGCATCTGTTGGCAATCATCCTCATCATTGCGTATCCCAAGATGGAGAGGAATATTCTTGCCCTGGTGCCGATCTCTGTACTGACATACAGTGGCTCCATGCCGGCCCTTGAATGCATGAATGCTTTCTCCACAACATCCTTTTCCCTGTATATCCTCAGGATTTCATCCGCCCCTATCATGGTGTTCGTGAATAGCACAAAGAAGCCCATCCTGTTCGTTCTCGCCTGGATGGCATTGTGCCTGATCCTGTATGTTAGTGACCCATTAGACGCATGGATTTCGAAGTACCTGGACATATTCCCAAGTGCTGATACGGCGGTCTGGATCATGTCCTGTTCTGTGTCGAATTCCTTTTCCTGCAGATTCTTGAGGCCATTCTCCACATCCGACAGGCGGGAATAGAACGCCTGTATCCTGTCCGCCCTGCTCTTCGCGGAGAAATACACAATATACCTGATGGAATCAATGCTGTGTTCCCTGTAGAATACTGTATCCTTATGGTACTGGATGTAGTTCCTTGAGTTTTCAATGTTCTTTGATTTCGTTAGCAGGTCGCCATATATCTTCAGGGATGCTGGTATGGCACCTATGAGGGAATAATCCCTGAGGTCCACGATATTCCTGGAGGAGTAGAAACTGTACTGTTTTTCGCAGTTCTGGACAATTTGCGAAAAGAATTATGATACAGTTCCTGCCGTTTCACCTCCCTTTCGTTCCTTCATATTTCTTTCCTTCCTTAATATTCTTGCCTTCTGAATCTTTGATTCCCTTATCCTGAGAAGTTCCTCAGGATTTCCCCTGTAATACTGTATTGGTGTGAGATAGTTCAGGGATGAATGCCTTCTCTTGTTGTTGTAATTATCCACAATTCTGGATATCTCATGTCTGGCCTGCTCATAATCTGTCAGAATTACCGGCGCAAGCGATTCCCTCATTGTTTTGTTTGCTCTTTCAACGATGCCGTTCTGTTCAGGTGTATGCGGTCTTATGAGTTTCTGTGTGAGATTGTTCTGCTTCAGAACAATCCTGAATTCCATGGCGATAAATGATGATCCGTTATCGCTCTGTATGACTGGTTCAGAAATGGAATCCTTCCTGAGCTTTTCAATGGCTGTCTGTGCCTCCAGCGATACCGAATCCGCATCCATTGCTGTAAGAAGAGAATGATGTACGATATACCTGCTGTATTCATCAATAAAAATGAGGAGGTAGAAGAACCTTCCCTGTATTTTCATATACATTATATCGGTCTGCCACTTCTCATCAGGGAATTTTGCATGTTCAGGCCTTGTTGGTTCCCACACCGGATGCTTCCAAGGCATTATGAGATCGTGCTTCTTCAGTATCCTGTACACAGTTGAAGGTGAGAGATACGCAATATCCTCATCTATCAGAGTGTATGCAATCTCCCTGAAAGACATCCCTGGATGCTGTCTCTTGAATCCTATGACAATCCATTCATCATCATCCCTGACAGCAAGCGGATTGAATCTTCCGTCAAGGATCGGTGAGAAGACATCTGCGAATAGTACCAGGATCTGGATATTCCCAGCATAAGGAGGATCCTTGATATGGAATATCCTGATCTTTCAACTGTCCTCGCCACTGTTCTGTGTATGTCATAGAAGAGGGATCTCATATCTGTCCCCTCCTCCTCAAGCGTTCTCCAATCTTTTTTTTGATCTCCAGGTTCTCTGATACGACATCAGCGATGGTTGCCTTGAGCCTTGCAATCTCATCATCCTTCTCAGCCATGATTCGATCCTCATCCACCTTTCTCCCACGGTTCTCGAATATCTCGGGTGCACTGTTAAGGAGCTGATCCTTCCAGTAGTAGAATCTTGCTGGTTTTAGATCATATTTCCTGCAGAGATCTGCTACGGATATGGTGCCGCTCATCCCCTCCAGGACGATTTTCAGTTTCTCCTCAGGTGTGTATACCCTGTTTGCTGCCATTTATAAGGCATAGAACAACATGGATCATAATTAATTTCGTATTTTGTCCAGAGATGCGTGAAACATTTCAAGAAGCATTCATCACATTCCTTGCCATGCTGAGGGCTCTGTATGGTGTACCTTTCAGATCACTGGAGGGTATTGCCAGAGTATTCTCCAGAGTCACAGGTATCAGATCTGTGTGCTATACAAGCATATTCAGAAGGATAAGGAAGATAGTTCCTCAGCTTCCCTATTCTCAGGGAAAGCCTGTTGATTGTGCAATAGATTTCACAGGCTTCAATGTCACCATAAGGTGAGATTATCTTGGAACAGAAAGGAAGAAATCAAGGAAGGGATGGTTAAACATTCTGTGATCTCAATACACTATGTTTAAGTGATATCCCTTTTCAGTCACGATGCCGGGTATCATCAAGTTGGGAAAGATCATGATAAGGCACATTTATGGCATACTGGAAACAACAAGTTCAGGAATGAATTCAGCTGATGTGAGAGGATTAAACAACTGGAACAGAACATCATTCAAGCGCTCATACTGATTCGAGGCACAGAAATAAAGGGAAACGAACATATTTCTGGTGGCATGTGGTTTGATATTACCTCCAGAATGTTAAAGAGAACCATTGAAAAAACAACCAAGCGATTATTTATATGTAAACAACAGAATTACTATTTCGGGATTTAATATGGGAGTTTTCGTCTATCCGTTTAATGGAGAACGTGTAAAATATGAAGGAGCTAATTCAGTTTTAGAATTTAGAGACTGGGTGCTTGACTATGGCTCTGATTTTGCTTATACACAGGCTGTAGCGCAGTCTGGTGACGTCCTAGTCTATGCTTGGATAGAAAGACCGGGGGAATGGCTTTTAGTAGGCGACTCAATCACAAAGGACAACCATAAGTCCGGAGATGTGGATTATTGCAACTGCGATGAAGATAGTATTTATGATAGACACATTATCACAGGAGGTGTTAGGCTTTACCCAACCATAGTACCCAGCAAAGATATAGACATGAAATTGGGGGCTTTTTCCAAACTCGACCCTGAGACTTACGTGTATTTGTTGGGGAAATCAGTATCTCATTGGTGATTTCCCTTTCTCATTTTTTCTTCCTCTCTTTTCCTTTTCAGCGTCCTGAAGGGCTTTTGTGATTCCCATATAGTTGACTTCATCAATTGCCTTAGTAAATGGCTTGTCCGGATGTTCTGCCGCATAATCTGGAACTAGGTGACTAAAGTCTCTCTTCATCTGTTTCAAAAAAGAAACGTAGCCTTCTCCATTTCGACGATATCTCCTCAGTATCCATCCAGACTTTAAGAGTTTTGGTTCAACCTTCGAGTAAAGTTCTTTTGGTTTTTCTCCCCGTATATAGCCATCCCATATTATGAAAAAATCCGGGTATAACAGATGCATGAGTTTAGAAGCACCCGTTAAACCTATCACAGGATTCTCTTTACCATCGTTGTTTACCTTGTATTCCTGCAGGACATCGAATGCCTCAGCAATTTTTGCAAAGGTGGATTCAGGCATGGTTAGGAAAGCGTTATCTACGAATCGTACATCCTCTACATCTGAAATTATGGAAGTAAAGTATTCCACACTTTGTCCAAATTTTTCAAGATCAAATTTATTTACAACGTATCTAAAACTTGCAAAGTTCCATGTAGCTAACAATAATACAAAAGCCTCATTCTTCAATCCACGTTTCAAAAGTTCAGTTGACATCGAGAAGAAAGGGGCCCTGTTTTCCTCTTTTTCAAAATTTTCTCTTATTGAATCGAATTCCCTTAAAGTAATATTCAACATTTAAGTACACTATGTGAATGAATTTAAGAATTTTTATTTTCTAAATAGGCCGTCTCACAATTTAACAACTGACGATTTTTATGATCTCCCTCGGCTTATTTCCCATTTTGATGTTTGACACAATCATGAGATTGTATGCAATGATCTTCAGGCCAATTGCAGTGTCATAATCCCTGTTACTGACATACCAGATGTTCACTGCCTTCATGAGCTCTTCGAGTATTGAGAATGTCCTCTCTATCTCCCACCTAAAAGAATAGAGCGAGGCATATTTTCCTCCTCAGATCAATGCCAATCTTACTATTCACTGACAATCGGTCAGGAACAATGCCTCTCCCCTTATTCACTTATTGAACGATCTCCTTTCTGAACCTCTCCTTCAGATCCGGGTTCTCAACAATCTGCTTCAGCACAGTTTCTAGGAAATGCTAACTGCATAAACTATTCAGTTAATTTCCTTGCAAATAGGATTTTCGCTAATTGATGTGGCTTCGGAAAGTAGGAAAAGAGCCGCTGGAGGGATTCGAACCCCCGACCTGCTGATTACGAATCAGCTGCTCAACCAGCTAAGCTACAACGGCATAAACCTGTCTGGTTAAATGCTATTGACAGATAAATAAATATGTTGTTGAATCGTACCATTTTCTCAGAGAACATCTTGATAAAGGGCAAGACCAGATGGAATCTTGGGAAAGAAATACGTTGATTTGCGAGGCAACTGTACGCCCTTTTCCATCAAAGCGAACAGTTTTTCCTTGTCCCACTGTGGCATGATTACTGCAAAATCACTCTTTCCGTCATCTACCAACTCTTTGGCTTCCCTCCCGTCGCCGGTATAATAAACGTCTGTAAGTATTGTAGATTCATCAATTCCTAGAATCTTTTTGATAAGAATTTGATCTATAAGTAAGGGATTTGAGGCAGCATACGTTTCTATATCGTCTATGCCAGCTTCACCGTACGCTTTATCTTTGGGTATTAACGAATAGTATTGCCCATCATAGAGAACAACTGTTTTTGCGTCGCTTGCATTATCAACTTGCAAAACTTCGAAATAATCTTTGACCCGTCCCATATAATCTTTCAGGCTGTGACCAGAAGATATCACCCTGTTAATCCCTAGAATGAGAAGCGAATCCTGGTCTGCAGGCTCAACATATGAAAGACTGAATTTCCAGAAATCCCTGTTCTGTTGATCCTCTTCATAGAGCTCTCTTGTTGCCTGAAGCCTGTGGTGGCCATCTGCAATGATAGCCCTTGAACCGGAAACCGAAGATAATATCTCACTGATGTTTTCTTTATCTTCTACAAGATACACGTAGTTCATAACCCCTTTTGGCTCCTCGACCGAGTTCTGAAAATGTGTAGATTCTGTGTATCTCTTCAATTTGTCAAGAAGATCACCTTTCTCGGATAGGAGAAATATAGGCTCAAGTTGGCATCTTGTTAACTTCATTAAGTCCTTCCTTTCGCCAACATATTTTCCAAATGTGTGTTCATGCGTTAAAATATCTCCGTTTGGCGGTGAGGTTTGTACAGGAGCCATCACACTGAATCGTTTCATTTTCTTTCCATTGTATTCAAACTCCTGCACAATTACGATCAAGAGTTCCTTAGGATACCTATAGAGGACACCTCTTGACACCCACTCATTAAAAAGATTGGATCCAATGGCATTGGTATCTGGAAGCGTTATGTGTGTAATGTTAAACTGAAACTTCTTCAGCTCATCTTCCTCATCCTTGCTGATCACGTCATAAGGAGGGGATATGGATTTTTGCCACTGCGTGTTGAAAAACAATGGTCTAAAAGGTATGACGTTCATCAATCTGACCTCAGTACCTTTCGCAGATGATCCAGGTCTCCTGAATACCCAGCTTCTCCAAGAGGCGTCTCAAACACAAAAGACTTTGACCTGAGCCTTTTATCATTGACAAAGTTCGCGAAGCCTTCGTCGCCGATTCTGCCTTTCCCAATCTGCTCATGTCTATCCAGTCGATCCCCTTTTCCATTTTTGGAATCGTTTAGATGGAAGCCGTATAACTTATTCAGGCCAATAATAGAGTTGAAATGATCCATTGTCTCGTTGTAACCAGCCTCGGTTTTTATATCGTATCCTGCAGCCCATGCATGACATGTATCCATGCATACCCCGATTCTATCTTTCATCTCAACCCCTTCAATAATTTCAGAAAGCTCCTCAAATGTCCTACCAACTGTATTTCCCTGACCAGCCGAATTTTCAAGAAGTATTATACATTTTTGCTCTTCCGAAATCGCTTGGTTAAGGATTTCTGTAATGTTTTTAATTGCAATATTTGGCTCAGAATCGAATGACGACCCTGGATGGATCACGAGATAGCTTATGCCGAGCTGATCCGTTCTTCTTATCTCCTCTTCAAATCCTGCTTCGACTTTTGCTCTGAGATCTCTTTTTGATGTGCCAAGATTCAGGAGGTAAGAGGCATGAACCATTATCCCATGCTGGGATCTCTCCTTCACCTCCGCTTGGAATTTTTCAATTTCATTCGGATCAAGAGGTTTGCTTTTCCACTGCATTTGATTCTTAGAGAATATCTGAAATGTCCGGAAACCGAACACACTTGCCCTTTCCGGTGAAAGTGATACGCCTCCAGAAGTGGAAATATGCCCTCCTAAAAGCATTATGTCCGTAATGTCTTTCAAACTCTACACCGTCTTTGGCGTCTCGCCATTCATCATCATGTTCACGAACTGAAAAACATGTGCCACAAGAGCGGGGTTGTCGGAATAACCACACGCATCCATTTCAGGGGCAGCAAGCATGGCCCTCTCCTGATCACTTACTACATCTGTAGCAATAAGGCCTTCTTTTCGATAAACAATTGATGGTGAGGGTACCCTTTTATTAGGTGGTGTGATGAAAATGATCTTGACACCTCTCTTCACAGCATTCTCAATATTCTTCTTGAATGTTGTCCGGATATCTCTTATCCTTGGAGTGCATATTATAAGTTCCCTCTCAGTCAGATTTATCATTTCTTTGATTTTGTCGTAAACTTTGTCCGTACCATGAATCGTGTAGATTAGCTGTGGTTCTCCCTTTGATGGAAGAACGTCCTGAAGCGCCTTCAGCCTTCGAAACAGATCGTCAATTTTTTCAGTGAATTCATTCCTAATCTTGTTCATGTCCTCTGGCTTGAACATCCTTGGTCTTCCCTGAGTCTCTTTTGCAAAACCCTTTTCAACCAGGGATTCCATAACTTTGTATGCAGATGTTCTTGGAATCTTGGCAGAATCTGCAACGGTATCTGCGTCGGCAATCCCATGATAAACAAGGGCAGCAAAACCCTGTGCCTCGTAATATGATAGGCCCAGAAGCCTCAAAAGCTCAGATATCTTTGCAAATTCATCGTTAGTAGTCTCCATAACTAATAATGCGATGTTCACATAAAGATTTTTCTATAGGATTAATTTCATTTGAAGCTTTAAAATTAGCTTTTAAACATATTTAGCTTATTATTCCAAAATCGCAGACAATAGTAGCTTCAGGAGCTACTAATTACCATTTGAAAATTATTAAGAAACTGTATTAGCTATCCGTAACATGAGAGAGCAATTATCCGAGATCCTTAAACTTGACAATTTTCTTAAGAATTTCAATGTAGATATTGTTGAAGCTGACCATGGATTTTTAAAACTCAAATTTCCGTTGGAAGAAAATCTGCTTAGACCAGGAGGGATAATGAACGGTGGGGCGATCATGAGTATAATGGATGCGGCCGGGGGACTGTCGGTAATGACGTACGGGGAAGCAATAGATGAATTGACCATCAATATGACTGTAAATTTTCTACGTCCTGTCAAAGAAGGCCCAGTAACCGTTACTTCTCGTGTCGCCAAGGGCGGAAAAAAAATTTACTTTGTGAAGATGAAACTTTATGACGGAAAGGAAAATCTTTGTGCTTACGGGACAGGAAACTGGCTGATAAGGAGGTTGGAAGACAATGATTAAGACTGGATACGAAGGATCATTGAAAGACAAGACCGTGATACTGGGAGTATGCGCAAGCATTTCCATCTACAGAACCCTTGACGTGATAAGAGATTTACGCAGGGAGGGAGCGAATGTAATAGTCGGAATGACAGAAGAAGCTCAGGAGATGATTGATCCAAGACTCTTCGAATGGGCTTCCGGAAATACGGTTGTGACAGATATTACTGGAAACGTAGAACATGTCGAGTTATTTCTTCATAAAGAAAATGAAAGAATGTTGCTTGTCTGCCCTGCAACGTATAATGCCGTTGGTAAGATGGCCAACGGGATAGCCGATGATGTGGTCTCACTCTTTTTTTCCTTTGCGCTTGGCAATAACAATCCCATAGTTGTTTGCCCGGTTATGCATGAAGCTATGATGTCTAACAAAATAAATTCCAATAACCTATCCTCCCTGGAATCTGCAGGTGTGATTATAATGCCCCCTCTCCTGGAAGATGAAAAAGCAAAGATATCGCAATCAGGTAAGATTATAGACTTCGTAAAACTGTCTTTCTTTAGAACAGTGTTGAATGGGGCCAGAACCTTCATAATTGGCGGACGGGGGGATGAACCGATAGACCCTGTAAGAGTGATCACTAACAGAGGAACAGGACTTACTGGATCTTACCTTTCCAGGTACGCGTTTATTTTTGGATCTTCACGCGTAGTATATGCGGGCAATTCCGATTATGAGATGCCGGATTATGTAGATTTTCACGAAGCACACACACTTCATGACTACTTCGATAGCGTGCGGAAAATACTAGACCACGAAAAATTTGACATAGTTATAAATTCAGCATCTCTTCCGGATTTTTCTGTGTCCAAACCAATAAAAGTAAAGCTGGACAGCAACAGTGACTGGAAGATAGAGTTGAAGAAAGAACAAAAATTGAACCAATTGATCAGGGAGAAACACAAAGGTAAATTTGTGACCTTCAAACTTGAGGGTTCAGAAATGCCACGAGACGCGAACAAACTCCTAATGAGTCAGAGGAGCGATTGCATTGTTTACAATTCGTACTCTAATAAACACGATCCATACGGTCGAGTTCAGAACCACTACTTCCTGATTGACGCAAAAGGTATGAATGATTTCGGGAACATTACAAAGGAAGAAATGGCGAGGAAGCTGTTCATATACCTCAAGGAAAATACTTTTGGTGAAAAAAATTGAAGATTCTTAGCTTTCAGGCGAGAGTTTCTGCATATTCAGAACTCAGCTCTGTAGTGAAGAAAATTGAAAGAAAATTAGAGACCTCTAAGGCAGATACCCTAGTAATGCCCGAGAAATGGCTGAATACCGTTCTAAAGGAAAAATCGCCAGAATACAAAAATGTAATTGATGTGTTCACACACATATCCTCTTCTTTTTCGTGCCTTGTGGTCCCTGGAAGCTTTTCCGTTGAAAGATCCAACGGACTCTTTAATTCCTCCCCTGTATTTTACAGAGGAGAGCTACTTGGTCATCAGGACAAGTTATCCTTATTTGGGCCCGAGAAATCAAAATACAGAAGAGGAAAAGAAATAGAGGTTTTCCATGCACGGGACATTGCCTTTGGCATCGCGGTTTGCTACGATATTGATTTCCCGTACTATGTAAAGGTACAGATCAGAAATGGTGCGAGGATTATATTTAATCCATCGTTGATTTTAAGACGCTACAAAGATATGTGGCATCTATATGTCAAGCTGAGGTCCCTGGAGAACAGAATCCCTGTGGTCTCTGTTAACTCCATCAGCGATCCGCTCGGTGGCGGATCACTTGCTACATACATGATACAGGACGATTCTGCAGTATTGCTAGGTTTAACAAATGCAGGTAAAAATCTGAGCATGCTCTCGGACATAGATTTGGAATCACACATACCAATGATCGAAAAGAGAATGCTCGAAGATCCAGGAGAATACGGTCCTGGCCATAACTAGAGTGTACCTCTGTAGAAGGATGTTATGGCACTGGCAACCTTTTCTGGATACTTTACATGAGGCACATGCGCAGCATTCGGGAACGTAATGAGATTGCTTGATTTTATGTTCTCATGGATCAATTTGCCAAAGTAAATTGGTATAACTCTATCTTCTTCACCCCACATGATCAGGGTTCTTTGGGTGAGAGACTTTAGCTGGTCATGAGTGATCTTCTTTTCAGTCGTTGCGTTATTTATTATTATTGATCTTATTGTTTCCCTGTTATTCCATGGGCTTGTTCTCATAATTGCATCAAGAAATTTCTCAATGTCTCCTTCTTCACCAACCGTTGGATTCAAACCTGCAGAGTCCTCCAGAATAAGAATCCTCGGATTTCCAAGGTTTATGCTAAAGTAGAGAGATATCCAACCACCGTAGGAATGCCCATAAAGACCAAATTCCGACGCACCGAGGTGCTCGGCAATCCTTTTGACCAGAAGGCCCTGGTTCTCAATGGTTATATTACTTGAGTTCGATATTGTCTTCCCATGTCCGAGGAGATCTGGCATAATTAATGCAAAATCACTCGGCAATTGTAGAGCAACCTTCAGAAAGCTGTTTCCGGTACCCCCGAGGCCATGCAGCATGATCAGTGGAAAATGCCCATCTCTATAGAGATATGAGATTTTTCCTAAATCAGATTGAAATGACATTCTTTGCAAATTACATCACCCAAACTTTCACTTTTCTTCCGGTCATATTGATATTCTTTCTCCGCGCCTTCATTACGAAAAACAAAGAAGCTTTTATTGTCTGTAACAATTCAAGATCATGATGTCAGCCAAATATGTATATCTTTTTTCGGAAGGCAGCAAAGAGATGGTGGACCTTCTGGGTGGAAAGGGAGCCGGCTTAGCAGAAATGAAAAAAATCGGGTTAAACGTCCCTCCTGGGTTCACAATAACAACTGAGGCGTGCCTGCAGTATCTCAAGAAGAAAGAGTTTCCCGACCAAATGTGGGAACAGACTCTTGAGGCTCTCGCGACCATTGAGAACGAATCTGGCAAGAAGTTTGGTTCACGATCTTCGCCACTCCTTGTATCGGTGAGGTCCGGTGCAAAGATCAGCATGCCAGGTATGATGGATACTGTCCTCAATGTTGGATTAAATGACGAAACTGTTCAGGGCCTCGCAGAGGCGAGCTCAAATGAACGCTTTGCTTATGACTCTTACAGAAGATTGATTCAGATGTTTGGGAATGTTGTTTTAGAAATTCCCAAGGAAAATTTCGAGGAAAATCTCACAGCAATAAAGAAAAAATACGGTAAAAAGGAAGATTATGAGCTCACTGCTGACCAGCTAAAAGAGTTGATAAGCCTGTACTTCGGCGTATATGAAAAAGAGGGGCTGAAATTCCCACAGGAACCTGTTGAACAGATGAGATTATGCGTAGAAGCAGTCTTCCGATCATGGAACAGTGAACGAGCCATAGCTTACAGAGAGATTAACAAGATCCCCGATACTCTTGGTACAGCAGTGAGTGTCGTCACAATGGTGTTCGGTAATATGGGAGAAGATTCAGCCACTGGGGTTGCGTTTACCCGCGATCCGAATACTGGAGAGCATAAACTGTTTGCGGAGTTCCTTCAGAATGCACAGGGAGAAGATGTGGTTGCCGGAATAAGGACACCGAAGTACATAGACGATATGAAAAACCTTCTGCCACAGGCATATGCCGATCTCGTTCGTTCGGCAGAAATTTTGGAGAGCCATTACAAAGACATGCAGGACATGGAATTCACCATAGAGAAGGGCAGATTTTACATGCTGCAGACAAGGAACGGAAAAAGAACCGCAGTCGCAGCGGTGCGTATGGCAGTTGAAATGGCAAATGAAGGCCTCATTACTAGAGAAACTGCAGTACTGAGAATAACGCCGTCCACCCTTGATCTTTTGCTGCATCCACAGGTAAAGAAATCTGAACATGAAAAAGCCATCGGCAAGGGGTTGGCAGCCTCGCCAGGTGCTGCGGTTGGCGAAATAGTGTTTACGTCAGAAGATGCTGTCGCCAAGTCCAAAGATGGAAAAAAGGTCATCCTGGTGCGGCCAGAGACTACTGCAGACGATGTCAGAGGTATGGCTGCATCTGAAGGGTTTTTGACGCAAAAAGGGGGAATGACCTCACATGCCGCTGTCGTTGCCAGAGCCATGGGAAAACCTGCGGTTGTGGGAGCGGAAATGCTGGTTGTCAACGTAAGGGAGAAGAAGGCAACCGTTAACGGTCTCGTGCTCGGAGAAGGCGACATCGTTACAATAGATGGTGCCACTGGAGAGTTCTTTAAAGGAAGGCTTGAGGTGGAGATCCCTGCAATAAACGAGCAGACCAAAACCATTCTCGAATGGGCTGACAGTTTCAGAAAACTTGGAGTTCGTGCAAATGCTAACACACCGGCTGAAGCCAAAATGGCCCGTGAAAACGGCGCAGAAGGTATAGGGTTAGCAAGAACTGAGAGAATGTTTCTTGGAACCGACAGGATCCCGATAATGCGTGCAATGATCATGAGCCAGACCAAAGAACAAAGGATTCAATACCTTAATCAGCTTCTTCCCATGCAGGTTTCTGATTTCACTGAATTTTTCAGGACAATGGAAGGATTCCCTGTTATAATTCGACTACTAGACCCACCACTTCATGAATTCCTTCCAAGCAAGGAGGACGTTCTTCAGGAGGAATTCGATCTCAAATTGAAACTCACCAAAACAATGGACAACAAGGAGATGGACTCCATCGTTGGAAGGCTTGCAGAACTGAACAGTCTCCTAGCAGTAATAAGGAGTATTGAAGAGTTTAATCCCATGCTTGGTTTTAGGGGATGCAGACTTGGCTTGCTTTACCCTGAAATTTACGAGATGCAAGTCAGGGCGATAATAACAGCGGCGAAGAAGGTTATTGAAGAGGGCAGGAAAATCTTCCCGGAGATTATGATCCCCCTTGTCGGGCATTCGAATGAGATGAAACGCCTAAAAACATCGCTAAAGGAAGTTGCAAAGGAAGCCATGGGAAGCACCGAGATAGATTACAAATTCGGGACAATGATAGAGATACCCAGAGCATGCGTAACTGCTGATCAGATAGCAAAATATGCTGAATTCTTCTCCTTCGGCACGAATGATCTCACCCAGATGACATTCGGATACAGCCGAGACGATGCAGAGGGAAAATTCATGGCCAAGTATCTTGAATATGGAATACTCAAGGAGGATCCATTTAATTCACTGGATCGTGAAGGAGTCGGGGAATTAATGCAGATCGCCGTAAAGAAGGGTAGAAGGGCAAATAAAACCCTTGAAATAGGCATATGCGGCGAACAAGGTGGCGATCCTGACACAATAGAGTTTTGCCATCAGATCGGCTTGAACTACGTCTCGGCCTCTCCGTTTAGGCTTCCAATAGCAAGATTAGCCGCAGCAAGAGCGGCACTTCAATCCAATGAGTCGAACAAGGAAGAATAAAATCTTTCCTTTTTTCAATAATAATCATACCATTGACAAATGATCATAAAACATAAATTGATTGTAGTATTTTTTTAACAGCTATCTTCGATTTCTTTTTACTTCCTTCATAGTTTCAAGGATCACTTGCGAACCAAAATTGTGCTTCAGAAGTGATTGCTATACATTTCTCATTGTATTCAAAAAAAAAGAGAGAGGTTGTTTTCATCCTTTGCGCTTTTCTTACCGGTTAGGTTTATGGATGAAAACCAATGAGAAGGTAATGTGAAAGCATTATTGCTACGAAAAGTATAGAGATTGTGTTGACAACCTTCACCAACGGATTTATTGCAGGACCCGCAGTGTCTTTTGTTGCATCTCCTACGGTATCTCCAACGACGGCGGCTTTATGAGCTTCAGAGCCTTTTCCACCATACTTTCCCTGTTCGATGTATTTCTTTCCATTATCCCAAGCGCCTCCACCAACTGTCATCATTATTGCAAGTGGAAAACCGGACAGTATAACACCAATCAATATTCCTCCGAGAGCCAACGGCCCAAGAACAAAACCTGCAACTATTGGAGTTCCAACTGCAATGATTGCTGGGACCATTAACTGCCTGAGAGCTTCCTTCGTAACTATATCCACTGCCTTTCCATAATCGGGCTTTTCGGTACCTTTGAGTATTCCAGATTTTTCGCGGAACTGCCTCCTTACCTCTTCGACTATTGCGGACGCTGCTTTTCCAACAGCATTCATAAGATATGATGTAAAGAAGAATGGAAGCATGGCTCCTATGAAGAGACCTGATATTACCAGTGGATTGTCGATTTCTATTATTGGGAATTTAGAGGCGATCAGGGTCTTATACGCTGCAAAAAGAGTGAGAGCGGCAAGCGCAGCGCTTCCTATTGCGTATCCCTTTGTCACTGCTTTTGTGGTATTTCCAACGGCGTCAAGTGGATCTGTAACTTCGTCCCTTGTCTTTTGGTCAAAGCCAGCCATCTCCGCTATTCCTCCGGCGTTATCTGTTATAGGCCCGTACGAATCGATTGAAATGATCATACCAACCACGGAAAGCATACTTGTCGCGGCAATTCCAATCCCATACAGCCCGAAGTCTGCTATGCTACCAAAAGAAAGAAAAGTGATAGAGAACGATACGAGGATTCCGCCAACTATTACAATTGCCGGGATAAAAACTGCCTGTAGGCCATAACCTAGGCCTGTTATTATAGTTGTACCGGCCCCGGTTGTTGATGCCTTAGCAATTCTTGCCACCGGTTTGTATCTCTCAGAAGTATAGTACTCAGTTACGTAAACCATTACGAATGTTATAAATATCCCCACGAGAGTGTCACCGAATATGGCGAGATTTCCGTTCATCAGATAATAATCTGCTAGATAGAATCCAATTGCAGAAATAATCGCGGTTGCGATTAGTCCTTTGTACAGCGCGGTCATTATCCGCTGTTTCTGGTTCTTTCTAACAAAGAATGTGCCAATTATTGTTGCGAATATAGCTATGGCACCTATCACGAGCGGAAAAGTAACTCCATTTGATAGCATAGAAATGCCGTTGTAGCTTGCATATGTTCTGGCGACAAGGAAGGCCAGAAGCATGGATGCGGTTATCGTTACAACATAAGTTTCAAACAGATCAGCACCCATTCCTGCACAGTCCCCAACATTATCGCCTACATTGTCGGCAATTACAGCAGGGTTTCTCGGATCGTCTTCAGGTATCCCTGCCTCTACCTTACCAACAAGATCGGCTCCTACGTCTGCTCCTTTCGTGAATATACCTCCTCCAACCCTTGCAAAGAGACTCACAAGAGATGCCCCGAATATGTAACCAATCATCAAATCCGGGTTCTTGTATGCGAGGTAAAACACGATAAGACCGAGGAGCGCCAGGGATGCCACAGAAAGACCAGTAACACTTCCACCTCTAAATGCTGCCCTGAGTGCCGGGCTCATCCCCTTCTTAGCGAGGATAGCAACCCTCACGTTAAGGCGAACGGATATACTCATACCAATTATTCCGGCTACTGCAGAACCGAGCGCGCCAACTATGAAGCCCAGGGCAAGTTTCCACGCAACGTCAAAACCCTGGTAAAAGTAGAATGCCACGAATATTATCACAAAGAGAACTATTGCGAAAATGAAAACGGTCGTATATTGCCGTTTCATGAACGCATCAGAACCTTCCCTTATTCTCTTCGAAATGTCAGCTGGCAACTCCTCTTTCACAGGGATTCTCAGGAGGGAAACGCTCTGCAAAGCCGCATATAAGAGTCCTACGACCGCAGCTCCAAGCACAAGCATTTCCCAGTCGAATATTGTGAACGCCATACCTTCCATAAGCTCTAGGATTATTATAATTCTTTTCGCTGATATGTGTGAGAAATATACTGTTTCTCTACGACTTCATAAGGTGATTTTACATAAAAAAAAATGAGGCTTCGTCCCAAAAGAACGGTTAAAAAGGTTTCATTGATCAAATTTCTGCTTATACAGATTTATTGATCTGTCTATCTCTTCTATAGCCTTCTCATGATCTTCCCATTTTAGAACTTCCGTTCTCTTTTCTTCAAGCAATTTATAGGTCTCGAAGAAATGTGATATTTCTTTTATTATATGATTGGGCAGTTCGTCATAATTTACAACATTACTATAAACCGGATCGTCTTCTGCAACCGTAAGAATCTTATTATCTACTATACCCTGGTCGATCATATGCATTAATCCCACAGGCCTAGCCTTAATTACAATTCCTGGGTAAGTTCGATCATTTACCAGCACCATAGCATCAAGAGGATCTCCATCATCGTAAAGGGTTTGACCGACTGCACCGTACTCGATAGGGTACATAACTGAAGAATGAAGAACGCGATCCAGAACGATCCCAGGGAACTGTTTGCTCATCTCGTACTTATTTTTACTTCCTTTTGGAGTTTCTACTATAACATACAAATGTTCAGGAGGGTCCGGACCTACAGGGACTGTATGCCAGTAGCTATTGTTTTTCTGCATGGTCTTTCATTTTCTCTTTCTATTTATTAGTTTTTACATTCTTTCCGAATGTGATTTAGTTAACGATTTAT
>JAKAYB010000088.1 GCA_021826925.1 Thermoplasmata archaeon
TCATCGCGCAGTCGTCCTTTGGCTGAGTAACATGAAAATCCCTGTATATGTCGTCTATTATCCTTCTTTCACCAAGATCTAACAGCCTCATTTTAACACTTCCGAACTTTTTGTTATAGTTAAAGGTATTATTCCCCTCTTTAATACGTTACCCGATGTCAGCCGAAGAGGACGTAGAAAAACTGTTTCGCGATATGGTATCCGGCCAGAACGACCGAAGTAACCACTCACCTGTGAACAGACTAAGCGTTTCAGGCCTGTCTTTCGGTATTAAGTATGAAATTGAGAGAAAACTAGGTGTCAAAACAGAGACGTTCAAAGATCAGCTCAATATGTTCAAAGGAACTGCACTGCACGTCCATGTGCAGAACCTTGCAAAGTCCCTTGGTTATTCGCCGGAATACCGATGCTATTACAGTATCCCATTTGAATGGAATCGGCTAAAATTCAGGGAGATAATCCTTGCTGGATCGATAGATCTTATTCACTGGGAAAGAAGAGAAATCATTGAGTTAAAGAGCTCCCAGTACTCTGACAAGATTGAACAATATCATAAGATTCAGCTGGCCGCTTATGTGAATATGATGAAATTCAAAACAGGAAATGAATTCACAGGTCTGGTCGTGAAGTTCGGAGGAAAAGATCTGATTCTTGAAGAGTTGAAATCAAATGAGAGTTCAGAACTGTGGGACGAGATCCTGAACAGGGCAAGATCGTGCGCTAGCGAGCTGGACAATTTAGTAGATGAAACTGTATCTGTGCCTCAGGATGGAGACGGACCAAAAACAGACAGTAAAAATGATCTATACTTTTACGATGAAAACTGAGACCCAGCGGGACAGCAGACTTGAAATCTGAGATCAATTTATGATAAATGATCCATCTTTGCGGATCATTTTATCGTAGTCGGCCTGTAGTAGGTTCAAGCTTTCAAGTTCAATTGTACGTTCGTAAAGGGAACGATCAGATTCTGCATAGTAGTTCTTCAGATCTTCAAAGTTTTGGTTTAAGGATGATTCATAAATAAGCTGCAGAAGCTGGGGGTCTGGATTGTCGTTGTGGACTCCTCTCTCTTTGTTGCCCCCCGTTGGGTAAGATACAACATCAACGCCGCTGTTTTCTGATTCGATCAGTATCCTTGCGAGACTCCACAAACGCGGAAGCTTGTACAGACCTCGCTTCCAGAGATACTCGACATAAGTATTGCTCTGAATATTCATAGGATTCACAGAAACGTCTTTTGAGTAGGGTTGTGCTTTCTTTATGGAATAGAGCATGTCATCTATTGCCTGCTTTTCTGAAAGAAACGGAGGTTTGAACAGCAGATATGTTCTCAGCTCAACACCAAGATCCTTCAGGATCTCAGCAGCAGCGACGTACTTCGAAAAGGAACTTCCCTTATTTATTGAATTAATTATTATGGAATCACTGGCGCTTTCAAGACCGATGGCCACTCTTACTTTCATTGCATCTAATGGCAGGTCCTCAAGGTTCGATTTACGTATATATTCTGTTCTCGATTCTACAAGAAGTCTCTCGACCTTACCCTTTATTGAAGAGAAGAAGTATTCTCTTGCGCTGAGTGGAAATTCCAATGGATCAAGAAAGCTCCCGGAAGTGAAGACTTTCAGGGCTTCTGTATCAAGAGAGGATACAACATGATCAATCTGGTGATAGAGATTCTCAATACCCACGTCCGGAGAGATATCGTTAAAATATCCACACATGGAACATGATGAAAAATTGTACCAGCTGCATCCGGTTGTCCGGAATATAACGACCGTTGTCTTTTCTGGAAATCCACCTAACCGGTCCATTTCACGCCACATTGAAACTGGAGAATCGAGATCCACCTTTTTCTGAACCCTGGGCATAAGGTTTTTAATGAACCCGGAAAACTCTCTATTAATCATGCAATTACTAAAACCCTAAAGTCACGCTATGATAAAACTATATGCCCATTTATTATTCAAGTGTGATGCTTTCGAGAAGATTGGATAATATTTCTCCCTCAAAGACTGTATCGCTAAGCAACAAAGCAAGTGAGCTCAAAAAGGCTGGAAAAAAAGTATATAATTTCGGAATTGGAGAGCCGGACTTCACGACCCCTGATGGGATAATTAAGGCTGCATTCGATGCTGCAAAAGCTGGGAAAACCCACTATACTCCCTCTTCGGGTATTCCTGAGCTGAGGAGTGCAATTGCTGATAAAATGAAAAAAATAAACAATGTTCCAGCCGAATCAGGAAATGTTCTTGTAACAAATACGAAGTTTTCCATAAACCTGGCTGCTATGGCCTTGCTCAACCCTGGCGATGAGGTACTAATACCAGAGCCATACTACCTTTCGTACCCGGAGATAATGAAGCTCTATGGAGCAAAACCTGTGCCCGTTCGGAGCGATGAGGACTATGACATAGATTTCGATGAACTGAGAAAAATGACGTCACCAAGAACGAAGGCACTGATATACAGCAGCCCTTCGAATCCTACAGGCAAAGTGTTCTCTGAGAAACTTCTTAGAAAACTATCGGATTATATCATAGAGAACGATATGATCCTGATTGCGGACGAAATATATGAGGATATAATTTTTGAAGGTAAACCATTTTCGCCTGCCTCGATTCCAGAAATGTTTGATAGAACGGTCACAGTTAATGGATTCTCAAAGAGCCACGCCATGACCGGCTGGAGGATCGGATACATGGTAGCAAATGAAAGCATCATCAAGGCCTCTGATAAGATACAGCAGCAGACGATTACCTGTGCGCCCTCAGTATCACAATATGCTGCTCTTGCCGCACTGGAAGACAGGAAGTCTCCAAGGGATTTCAGGGACAGGTTTCTGCATCGGAGAGATCTTGTTCAGAAGCTACTGTCGAATTCCAGCCTGAAATCACGTAACCCGGAAGGGGCGTTTTATGCATTCCCTCAGTATCATCTGGACATCAACAGCGAGAAATTCTGCAACTTGCTCCTTGAAAGGGAGAATGTGATAGTTACACCCGGATCTGCTTTTGGGGAACAGGGCGAAAACCATTTCAGACTCTCTTTTGCAACGGATGATGAAACCATTAAGGAAGGAATAGAAAGAATTATTCGTTTTACAGAAGGATATTCTGGAAATGTGTGATGTCTTTGATGCTTCAACATCTTGCGTCTTAGAATACCTGGACATGTTTTTATGCCGCCAATATTTCATGTGTTATGGAGCAAAATTCATTTGATGTCTCAAAGGAACAAGTGATGGAGCTAATGGGCCAAAGAGGATTCACGTTGGTTGACATCCTTGGAAAGGCTTCATATGAGGACAGCCACATAAAGGGCGCAATTTCCGTTCCTTTCGACGAGCTTGAGGATCATGGATGGGAGATCCTTGGGGGCAGGAAAGTCATAACGTACTGCCACGGACCTTCCTGCGAGGCCTCAGAAATTGCAGCAAGGATTTTGCGTGACCATGGAATAGAAGCATATGCCTACAGGGGTGGACTGGAAGAATGGACAGATTCCGGCCTTCCTCTCGAGGGGAAATATTCAAAACAAGGTTAATTCTGTCTTAGTGCAAATTTTATGCCATTATCTTTTTCAGCACGTTCAATGCATTTTTCCAGAGAACATCATCGGCATGCGGGCCAAGGAGTTCGGAAAGTTCACGAACCTTAGAAACATTTTCAAAACCTTTAGGAGTTGACGATATTCCTAAAAAATCTGTTCCGATCGATACATGTTCCCATCCGAAGTTACTCCCAATGTATTCTGCATTCCTGGCTATGTCATCTATTGAGGGGGAATCAGAGAGTGTTGGATTTATGGCCGTTAACCCAACGGTACCTCCAGTTTTGCAAACTGCTTCAAGTTCCTCGTCATCAAGGTTTCTTACGTGATCATGAACCTTGGACGTATTCGCGTGAGACACGATCACGGGTTTTCTGCTTATCTTGCAGGTATCCAGAACCGTTTTCCTGCTTGCGTGGGCAAGATCAACCACGAGTCTCAGTTCATTGCATATTTCCACTGCCGACTCACCGCTTCCTGTTAGCCCGAAGTCTCTTTTAGACATGCAGGATGCAGCAAATTTCGTATCATAGTTCCAGGTTAGTCCTATCGACCTGACGTTAAGCTCCTTCAGGAAGTATAAATCCATGGGATCAGTGAGCGAATCTGTTCCTTCTATTGCCAATAATAAGGTAACACCACCAGAAAGTATATCGCTATATTTCCGCACTATTCGCACATTGTGCTTTCTCTCAAGATAGAGATAAAACTTAATCTGTTCAATCAGGACCTCTCTGGAGGGAAAGGTGGCTGTTGAAAATGTTCTATACTGTTTTGTAAGGAAATCGCTTACCTCGTTCATGGTGTTGACATGCGGAAATAAAACGGAAAATACAGTCACATCCCCCAATGATCTAAGGAGCTCCACACTTGACTGTTCAGAAGAGTTTACAACGTCGACTCTTTGGGAAGAATAGGCCATATCCTCGTGAAGATCAATTAAACGCATAGGACTCTATCTTTACCTTTTATTAATTCTTTCATAGAAAAATCCGGTGTAGGGTTTAAGAACGATTTATATCACTCGCACCGTAAAATTCCTATTTTCCCAAGTCCCTGAACTACTCCAGTAAAAGGTAAAGACTATCTCTGAACCTGAAGGAAGTTTATCGGTATCAAGATCAGTATAGAAGGCCCCTATGTCCACTGGATTTGTCTCCGCGTCCGATACTGTTTTCCAACCATCATAGCTGTAATGTACCTTTGCTTGGCTCAAAGTGAGGATCCTTAGCTTTTTCCCGACAGCTATCCATGAAAGTTTGTTATTGAAACTCCAGATAAACATGGTGGTTTCGGTGTGGTTCTCTATATACCTCTTCCTTCCCTGTGGAGGCGTATCAAAAACTGCGCCGTCAAGAATCGATCTACAGAGTTTGAGATATTCAGCGTGAGCCCAAACCAGGGGCATAGCGGAACCAGAAGGTTTTCCGTTGAATAATCCTTTTTCTGGAATATCTTTTGCATCCCACACCTGTTCCGGTATCATTCCCCCGGGGCTTGTCTGATGCTCAATAATCTTCTGGATTCTTTTCGCTTCATCGATGTTCCCCATTGCTATCTCAAAGTGTGCTCTTTCACCAGCAAGAAGAGGCCAGCCCCGGCCCGTACCTGTACCATCAAATGGATCCCCATTTTCATGCTCCCCGTAGCCATCCTTATTGTATCTGTGCCAGACGGTTCCAGTTTTTGTCTCGGTTTTCAGAAATGTATCAATGACCTTGACCGTGTCCAGGATCCTTTTGTCATTTGGGGATCTCAGCCCAAACCTGACAAGTGAAAGTGTGCCTGTACTGATAAGATTCTCTGCCCGCTCTTTACTATATTGAGGTGGACGGTTTCGAATCGGAACGTATCCTTTCATGGGCGAGGAAGCGAATACTTGCCCCTGATCAGGAGGGGCAATGCGTATATAATATCCGTCTACACCAAGTTCCTTTGAAATTTCGGTATTGCTAACGTAGGTCCATTCCTCAAGCTTTGAGTTGTAGAAGTCTGCAAAATCCCTGAAAAATTTTCCAAGATCAGATGCATGGTTTAAATCGGCCAAATCCGCTGCGGCCAAAAGCGAGGAGATTATGACAGATAGGGTAAAAACGGAAAATCCAGAATCTTCTTCCCATCGATCTTCTTGAGTTACAGGGCCATTTCTGACTAAAAATCCGGCTGCTCTGCGCACCATGTCCCAGACGGATGAATGATCCACCAGATCCATCGAGACCATTTTACCCGCAAGAAGTATTGGAAAACCAGTTTCGTCAAGCTGAATTCCAGACCAGTATGGTCTTCCATCCAGCCACATGTTTTGGGGCCAGTTTCCAGCCAGCTCTTGAGTAGACATAAGGTAGTTTAAAGCGGACATAGCTCCCTCATAGTCACCTACAGCGAGCTCAGCTTGCGCAGCCTCAACCATATCTCTTGGCCATACAAGATGATACCCACCGAGATCATCGTCGCTCTTCGAGTTTCCCCATGGTATCGAGAGTGATGCTATAAGTGCACCTGGGAACTGCCCTTTGGCCTGATGAACCTTTAAAACATTTTCACTTATAGTAGCGAGGGGAAATCTGCTCGACAATTCATTTATGTGCCTGTACCTTGCACGCAACGCCTCCCACCCTGAAACATAAAGATTGAAAATATCTGCATTATTCTTTGACATTGAGGAACGGACCTTGAGGGCAGCCTCCTCAGGACTCT
>JAKAYB010000014.1 GCA_021826925.1 Thermoplasmata archaeon
GTATATCTGCTCCCCATCCTCACGCAGAAGAAGATCCAGCATGGATGCGCTCATCTTTCTCGTTTTGAGGTTATCGCTGAGACCTTCCAGTCTTGCTTTCTCCTCAATATTTCGAAGCATCCGACCGGAGATGTCTACGGCGAGTACGTTGTGACCGTCCTTGAGCAGCTCAAGGGTTTCAGCACCTGTGCCACAGCCTATCTCGAGAACACTGCTGTTTTTTGGAAGATATCGTCTAAGAACATTGAGGGACCGGTTTATCAACAGGACATTTACTATGTTCCCGAATATGTGTTCGTCGTAGTCATCTGCAACAGTGTCAAACTCCTCTTCAAGCCATTCGTAATAGCTCTCTTTCCCGGCGATCCCGTTGGAGCCAATTTTTATCTTAATGATCCTTGACGGATGGGCGAAGTACCTTGATACATATTCTTCTCCATATTTATTAACGAATTTTTGTATTATTTCTCTCTTCTCCGTGACTTCGCTGACCAGAAACGGAACTCCTCTAAACTGCTGCCCCTCTGCGTTCAATTCTGCACTTCGCTCCCTGAGAATATGCGAGGGCCATCTCGCACCGGAATCGGTTGAAATTACGAATATATTGCCTTCTTCATGGACAAACGCAAGCCTGACCGGTCTACCCCGCACATCCAGGGCGAGTGAGTTTTCATTTTCATTCTGAATTAACGTAATTGCTTTTACTTAACAAATGTACATATTAAATCTTATCCCACATGTTCTTCGGACAGAATGGCATCATATATCCTGTCGATCTCATACCCATGATCTTCAACAACCTTGTCACCTACGGGCCTCTTCCTGAAAAGTATTCCCTTTTTGGATACAATAAAAAGGAAGGATCTCCTCTTTGTATCTGCACCAAGACATATACCCTGATTTGAGAACAGATATTTCACTGGGAAAAGCTCAGAATAGATCTTCAAACGTACCACCCGACCTGATATCGTATATGAGACCATGTCCGGAGAACTCGTGATTATTGGACAATCTATTCATTTCTCCTCAGCTCAGGTTCTATGATTCTTCTATCAATCGATCCCCACTTCTTTGGATTAGAGTAACCATTCAGCAATTTGATGTAATAAATGGGCGAATAGATAAAGTTCTTCTTGCTCTTGCTGTTTATATGCATCATGAAGACAACAGTTAATGCGTTTACAAGTTGCCTGAAATGACCAGATGGCGTGTACCTTATCTGTGCCCCCTGCCATTCAGGCCAGTAACGGTACTTTCTGTAAGTGGATCGATGGATCATGGCATTCTTTACATAACGGACTCTGAGAGAATTCTTTCTCAAAAGTTCCTCGAAATAGAAGGTCTCCCGGCCCTGAATGTTATCTGGAATGCTCAAATTTTTCAACAACTCCAGTGGCATAAGCGTAAGCCCGAGTGGTATACCGAAAAGGAAATCGTGCCCTAGGGCACATCCAACAACGGCACCGGTGTTCTTTGTCTTTAATAATTCCATGGCATCTTTAAAGAAGTTCGGATTCACTATAGTAATATCCCCATCAACAAAGAGAACATACTTAGTCTCAGCAAGAGAAATCAGCATCTTTGTCGCATAACCCAGGCCAATTTCCTCTTCATGTACTTCTGCGCCAAAGCTCTTCGCGATGGACACGGTATCGTCCGTGCTATTATGATCTGCTACGATTATTTTCCTCTTCGGGATATGTTCCTCTATCGACTTGAGACAGCTCTGTATAGTGTCACCTGAGTTAAAAGTTCGGATAAGAACGTCTGTCTCTTCAGGATCTGAAATGCCCATCAATGTTAACATGCAAAATAGGCATATCTACTTTATTGATCTCGGGTTAAAAATGGATTGTTAATATTTGTGATCGATTCCAATGATCACAGTTTCTTGTCCTCATTGAGACCTATGCTGTTGATTACCTTTCCGGAATTTCCATCGACAACTATTGATATTTCTTTGGACTTGTAGGAAAATTTAGCAAACCACACCGGAACATGAATAAGTTCTGGATCGGATACATCATCCTGTGTCACAATCTTCTGAACCATGTGGTGCTGCTCATGGACCTTCTGGCTCTGTAGTTGGTCGACATAGGTCTTCGCTTCATATTTTGCTGCATCCTCTCCTATCTCCCCGTTGAGGACCTTTATCCCCTTTGGAACCTTTGAAATGTCGAAGGGCATTCTTTCCGCCAGGTTGAAAGAGAAGTCCTTCGGCTGATATTGCAGTAGCCCTTTTACCGCCACAACAGGATAATCGTAATTCTGGTCATACGTGTAGGCTCTGAGATTGCCTCCTCCCATGCCCATTCCTCCACCGATCATGCCCCCCATCAGGGCGCCATCCATCATACCCATACCCATTCCTCTGCGTCCACCCATAGCCCCGCCCATTAGACTCATAAGCGCAACACTGCCCGCAACGGTACCGATGGTCGATGCCTCACTCACCGCCGTGTACTGTGTCCTTGCTGATACAGTTACGACCCAGTAAGGGATGTATGCAAGGCTTGTCTGTTCAAGCTTGGATTCTTCCTCAAGATGGCGCCTCAAAAGACCGCGGTCCATATAGCCTTTAAGGACCTTTATAAGAGAATCCTGGTCCGGTATCTTCAGAGCAAGCATGGAATTCTTTTCTATGTTCTTCCATCCGTTTGTATTGAGGCAAACGCTTGCCCCGCAATATTCACAAGTTATAACCATCTCGCCGAATTGTGGCTTCAATGGAGCGCCGCAGCTAGGGCATTTAAGCTCCTGCACATCCGGCGGTGCTATTACCTGGGCAGTTTGAGTCTGGGATGGTGATCCTGCTCCATTACCCTGTGACTGGCCAACCTTATAAACGCATTTCGGGCAAAAAACCGCATCGTCTGGTATCTGTGCACCGCATTTTTCACAAAACATATTCTCACCTATAGTTTAGCACCACAATTTGGACAAAATTTAGTGCCCGCAGGTGACTCAAAGCCGCAACTGGGACATTTAACCATCTGCGGAACAAGGCTCGTACCGCAGTTTGGACAGAACTTCGTGCCTGGAGGTGACTCAGTTCCGCATTTGGGGCACTTGATCATTCCCTGATTCTGTGTTCCCTGCAGTGGGGCACCACAATTAGGACAAAATGTTGAATTTATCGGTACAATTGCACCACATTTCGGACAGGCTTTTGTCTGTTGCTGCTGAAGTCCGCCAGACATGCCCCCTATCATCTGACCGCCCATGGCATATCCCATTCCAGCACCAGCACCAAGTCCAATGCCGATACCAGCACCAGCGCCTGCCACACCCGTCGGATTCTTAGCCGCATCAACCATGGCCTTGCCAGCCTGCAACTGAAGATAGTTCACTCCGAGAACAGACATCTCTGATCTTTTGTCCACTGCCTTCTGTACCTCATCCGGCAGGTTTATGTTAAGTCCAGAAATCTTGTTTATCTCAACCCCGTACTGTTGAAACTGATCCGGAGCTTCCGCTAGAACAACCTGTTCTATGTTTAAGAGATTCGCAGGGATGTCTGTAACTTTTAAGCCTTTGTCCTTCATCTTTCCAATGGCATTATAAATGAGGATAACCATCTGATCTTTCAGTCTGTCTTCGACCTGATCTGTTGTTTCAAGGTTGAACGTTCCAACAAACTGGTTGATAAAATTCTCTGGGTTGGAGATCTTCCATCTGTATTCCCCGTAGACCTTCAGGCTAACAATGCCAAATGTAGGATCTGTAAACTGATAGGGCTCAGTGCTCCCAAATTTTCCATCAAGATATCGCCTCTGGATGTAGTAGACTTCAGCCTGTTGCTGGATCCCGGTAAAAAATTTTAGGAGACCCTGTACTACTGGAGCATTAAAATCTGTCAGAGCATATCTGTTCGGCTGGTCGAAATAAGTAAGAACTTTTCCATCCCTGTAGAAAACTGCGGTTTCATCTTCCCGGACTACTATATTATCGTTTAGCCTTATGAGTCTCGGAACCTTCCACATGATATTGCCTTCTTTGTATTGGGTTTCCCAAGCAATTGTGATGGAACCAAGCACGCTTCCTCCCTTATCCGGAATGGTTTTTGACTTTTTACCTATCATACATTCTCACATCCATTTATTTTAAAACAATTTTCTCAACAGTTTCTATTCTCTTCTCCCAGTTGATCCTGGTAGCTGCGATAAAATCCTGCACTGAACGCATCTGCTTCTGTATCGACGCTATATCGTTGCTGTCAACATAGCCAGAAATATCTGATGACTTTTCCAGACTGGAAGCAGAATCAAGAAAACTGTAATCGTACTGATAAAGGTCCTTTAACTTGGTATCATCGATCCTTATCGAGGGAGATATACCCGTATATCCCTGGGCTGAATGCAGGATCTCACCGTCAAGCTGCTGGAGCTCTGAGAGAACTGATCCGATCGATGTAAGATCCTGAAAATCCCCTTCCTGGGCCATGCGACTTCTGGCCATTTTCAGGTTGTTCATTGCGTTCTGCAGGTTCGATGAAACCTGCTTACGGAGGAGCGCGTCTGCCACCCTTAGATCATCACCCATACGGTAAGCCCTGAATCCAGGAATAAGAAGCTGCAATTTTTTGATTATCCCCCTGTTTTCCGAAACTACGTCCTCAATATTTGGATCATGATCATTTGATTCCATTTTCTATTGTGTACAGATATTCCAATCGGAATAAATATTTATCTTAATGTTCCTTCAAATAATTATTGTGAAGACACAGGCATTTTTCGACCATTTTGTCTGACAAATTTTATTAACAATAATTTCAGTTTAGGCTTGTGAAAAGATGGATCAGTATAGCGATTGCATTCGGGATAGGTTTAGGTTTTCAACTGTTCCTTGAGTCTCTGGTCCCATATTCCGCGATAGGATTTGACCCAAGGGGGCTGTATATCCTTGAACTCTACTCGCATCCTCCCCTTATTCATATTGTGTCAAGTGGGATCATTTATTATTTAGTTTCGCTTGGAATAAACGACGTTACGCTTGATCCGTTACTAACGATTAAGCTTCTTGATTCGTTGGTTTCAGGCCTATTCGTAGCGGCACTGTATTACTTTACCTCAAAAACAATAGGTGATAAATATGTCCTTCCACTTGCACTGATCGCATTCTTCAACTATTAATTCTTGGCATTTTCATGGGAATTTGAAAAGGAGATGATCGCTTTCTCGATATTCTTGGTCATCACAACAATGAGGAATTTTAGATTAAATGTGCACGAACGCGGGAAAAGCAGTGAGATGATAAAGCAGTATTCCGACGATTATACCGAGGAAAAATAGAAATCCAAAGTTCCTGTTGTAGATGAAGGCTGAACCAACAAACCATAATGGCCATGCTTTCTTTGGATAACCTTCTGGAGGCAATTCCGATCTCGGTTTGCTAAAAAACTTGATCGTTTTATAATAAGTGCCAAGGGTGAGAAATACCAGGAGAGTTGGCCACGGAAGTATCCTAAAAATGACGAACAGCGGAGTGATTATGAGCATAGCAGTGAGTAATATTATTGTAGCATACCTGGCGGGTTTTTCCCCAAGAATTACAGGAAGGGTCCTTATCTTCTTGAAGGAATCATATTTTATCTTGTCTATGTGCTTTCCAAAATAACCAAGGTTGTTCCAAGAGCATAAGGCAACGATGCCAAAACAACAAACCAAGAAAATACCCCTGTTACCATGAAGTACGCGCCTCCAACCATCAACGGACCCGATGTTATGAAGACCGCAACTTCACCCAGTCCAAATCTCTTCAGTGGAAAGGTCCACCTGAATAGAGAGTTATGATCAAAAAACCAAGTGCAATAAGCACTATGACAAGGTAACCACCTATTACAAGTCCTATGAATGTTGTTATGATTGCCCATTTTAAAAGCTGTTTCTCAGAAAGAAGCCCGGAAACAATGGGTTGTGGACCATATTTTGCTCTGAAATAGTTGTCGGTGCCTACGCCTTCTCTGAAGTCCAAATAGTCGTTGAATAAATTGCTAGCTGCATGGGAGATTACGAGACCTCCGATAACAAGATCGAAAGGAGCACGTTATAATAACCGTAAAGAATCGCAAACAGAACGCCCAACAGTCCACTAATAAAGTCATCACCAAAACGGCTGAACGAGAGGCAACCAACCATCGGGAGAACAGATCTAATTTCCCAAATTCTTGCTTAGTTACCTTGGGAATGGAGTAAGTTAAGTATAACCAATATCTGGGTCCTCCTTCAGAATTGAAATGATATATACTGATATGATAAAATCTTTATTGAAGTGGGGATTGCATATTTTGTGAACTTTTTTGGAACCAATTCTAGATCTAAGGTTCTCATTCCTTAACGTTTTTAAGTAAAGATGTTGATCGTGATCAGCGACTCTTCTTTGTTTTTTTCATTTTCTTTTTATTATTCTTCTTAGGGGGTTTCCAGAGCCCTTTGTACTCCCCCCTCTTGCCGTACTTAGTGTTTCTTTGTCGTATAGCATAATACTTTCCATTTGCAGAATTCAATATTCTCTTTCTTGGTTTTGTTGATTTTTTCTTTGCGGGAATATTAATCTCCCCCCATATGTACAGTTATAAGATTTGCAATATAATAATTTCTGCTTAATATCTGGCATTGTCAAACATTGATTCTTTTTTAAATCTATCCTGCATGGATATAGTCCATGAAATAATCAAAAGCCGCTTCAAAAGCACCTTTATGAGTATATTCTCCTCTTAAGGTGATCGTCGTCCAAGGTTTGTATCAACCGAAACATGACAACCTCTGAAATCTTCAAGTTCTTTAATAATATGGCCGGTACTATAGATATTCTTGTTAATTTGAATTTACGAACCGAAGTTCTATTCCAGCACATATTTGGACTATATCCCATATCTTTGTCAGAAACGTAAGATGCGATGGTTAAGGATCCCTTTAATGAGCCTCAGTGCACACAATGATGTTTAGTAGAAATGTATTATTTGGGCAAATATAAGTCCGTATAAGGAAAGATATATGCCATACTGTTCTATATATTCAAAAACTTCAAAAGGAAAGTAACAACAATGAGTAGTCCTAAATTTCATATTCCGAAAGATCCTTACTTTTACGCTACCATTGCAGTAGCTCTAATTTTTTCGATCATTTTCTCATTTTATACGGTGATGAAATATGTCTCGCTCAATGCATCCGCTTATGATCTTGGTTTAGAGTCTCAAATGTATGCTAGCACAATGCACGGAGAGTTTTTTTATACGCCTCTTCTGGGTGAAAGTTACCTAGCTGAGCATTTTTCTCCGATAGTGTTTCTTGTTTATCCGATTTACTATTTAGCGCCATCTCCAGAAACTTTACTGGTACTGCAAAGTTTTCTTATTGGTTTTTCTTCCGTTCCCCTATTTTTGCTCTCAACGGAGCTGTTATCCAAACGGCACACGATTAACCGCAATATGGCAGGTATCGTTTCTGTAATTCTTGCCATTTCTTACTTGTTATCCCCTTATACGGAGAGTCTTCTAAGTTTTGATTTTCATTTGATGGCTTTCTTGATCTTTCTTGTCCCACTATCGTATTATTTATTTTTGAAGAAAAAATGGCTAGGTGAAGGAATTACACTTGCACTAATTATAACGCTGCATTCAGCTTTTGTTATAATCGTAGTCTTTATTTTGCTATCACAACTATGGATAATATTAAGGGAGAAGAAGGGACTTAAAAATAAGGTATCTTATCTGCAATCTTCTCTTGATTTCAAAAGTAAATCATTGATTTTTTTCTTATTTTTTGTCATGCTGTTGTATTTTATTCTAGCACCCACTGCCAAGGGATTCATAGCTACTGGGAGTTTACAACTATACCCGACCTCCGTGGCTGTATCTTCATCGCCTGCCAATAGTCTTTCTGGACTTTTCTTGCTATTATTCACTAAACCGGGCATTGTTTTCGGGTACTTACATACAAACTATCATTACAAAATCAGTTATGCATTTTATGCATTTGCTGGAGCGGGCTTTATTTCGTTTCTTGATCCTGTGCTATTGATAGCAACCATACCTTATTTTGTTTATTCTTATTTTTCTTCTTATTTGCCTTACTATCAACTTGGATATCAGTACAACGCTATGCTAATTCCGTTTGTTTTTGTGATAACGGCCTTCGCGATCTCAAGGACGATCGAAAGGCTTAGCAAGCGCTCAATAGGAAAAATAGTAACTCCCAAAAGGGCGATAGCATTGTTTATAGTTGTGATATTGACAGGTACAATTTTCGAGCTTCCTATGACTCCACTGGCACCTCCGTCAATGTTTGTCCAGTACGGTGCAATGGCGGATTTTCCAAATTATCATTATACAGCGGGTTCAAAGGTAGCGTTCCTTCTCCAGAAGGAAATCGGGAATAACCAACCATATTTGTTAACGACAAATAACATATTCCCTGTATTTGCTAATGACAAAAACGCTTACGCTGATATTTTCATTGATACTTCGTCGTTCCGACAAATGATCTATGATTATAAATTCGAATATCTTGTGATTCAACCTGGAAGCGGTTGGTCCAACGTTGGATTCCCCAGCATGAGTTCTCTAACCTCTAATGCGACATTCATCTCTCACTATGGAATCTTGATGAAATCGTTTGGTTCTTCTGCGGTTATCGTGTATAAATTGAACTATTCTGGTCAAACACAGATAATAGAATAAATATTCGATATGAAATAAGTCAATGCGTCCATCCTATGAAATCTTTAAAAGTGCAACAACGTATGTTCTATCCTTTGATTGGCAAGGTAAACTAAAATTACCAAACCAAGTTATGAATCATGCTACCTCTTTTTGACTTTATTTGAACATCATAGAGGCGGGTATCATGTCACTCGCTCTTAAACTACTGGAAATCAAGAGTGCCCTCTCTTTTTATCGTTCTCAAATAATCTCTTGAGGGTCCATTGACGATTAATTTTTGTGGAAAGTGCCACGAAAACAAGTGTCAAATAATACTTTGTGTGTTGAAAACATGAACACTTTAAAAGCGTAAACCAATCTGAAAAATCCAATTTATTTTTGTAACCATAGATATACGCTCGTACTTTACTCTCTACAAAGTAACATAAGCAAGACTTCTTAACTACTCTACTAGTGGAATTTTGTAGAGATAAATACATTGTTTCTCTTCCGGCCATATAACGTCTGGCCCTATTAGAAACGCTACGTAGGTATTCAGAATAATTTGATGCTCCGTCAATTAACATTTTCGTTTCACTAGTGTGCACCCTATATTTTGTTAGTTTTTCTGAAGAGAAATACATTTTTCCGTGAGCAAATGATGCTGCTTGAAAGAAGATGTATGAATCATCTGAAGCCTCGAGTTGGCTAAGATAGCTGCTATTCAACATGAGTACTTCTTTTCTTACAGCCATAGACGAGCAATTAAAATCCTGATTGCATGAGATCAACTTCCCAAGCTTGAATTTTTTAATAGGAAGAGCCACAGTTAAGGATTTACTGATTCCTTTAATTTTGTGATTTATTGGGTTTCCTTTCTCGTTTACAAAACTCTGTTCGTTATGAATATAGAGCATTTCGCGATCTGTGAACATATCAAAGATGAATTTGAGCTTGCTTGGTTCAAAAAGATCATCATCGTCCAAAAAACACAGTATATTCCCATGGGAGACATTCAACGCAGACCAGATAAAATGACCAACCAGATCGTTGTTATCGTTTATGACTATAATGCTATTTTGTTCCATAAATTGATCCATTTTTGAATCTGCATAATTTTTTACCACTATAACTTCATAATACCGCCTATCTAGACTCTGCTTTAATACCGAATAAAGAGTCTCAAGTAGAAAATTGGATCTATTGTATGACTTAATTATGACACTAATAAACGGAAGTTTATTTGACGAACGACTTATACTGCTGGAAGGGTTCTCAGGGATTACCGTACTACTTCGAACTTCAATCGGCAACTAATAAAAGAACCCTTCTATCATTTTTATAAAAGTAAAATTATCCTGAATCTTAATAATGTTATCTTTTCATTGAAATCTAAAACACTTTCTCGAAGCAGTTTTTATCTTATTATGGATGAAATAACGAAAAATGGCTACAACTTACCTTGTCCGTCGCAAGAATCGAATAATTTATGATTACTCTGAAAATTTTATTGCAAAAATTTAAGCATTCAAAACAATGGCAATTACTGTGTGATGTAGCCTATTAGCATCAAGTTAAAACTAATATAATAGACTAGAAATTGATTCGTTTAATTTTCCGTGCCTGGCGCTCCTAAGCTAGCCATCACGCTTTCTCATACAAAGAATAAAAAATGAATAAGAGATTGCATAATTATTTCGTTCATTTTAAAATTTGAAGACGCATCAATTTGCTATTTTTACAGGATATTTCATTAACCGCATATCATTAAATAAATTGTTGGTATTATTTACATTAGCGTTGAGATAAACATGCTAGTAAATGTCATGGGGGAAGTAGCAAGGAGGGGTGGAGGGCAAGCATACATGAAAGATATGATTCTTTCTCTTCATGATTCTTTTAGAGTATCGCTTATCACAGATGCGACAAACGACCCATTTGGCATATTACATTGTGTTGATAAGTTAGTTAGCGTTAGTTATTCTTACAAGGAAAATCAAAACATTCTAAAGGAGATCCTTCAGGTTAGACGATTGCGTCATCAGCTTAATAACATTAATTTAGAGAAGGGATTAACAATCAACAACCATCCTAACATATTTCTGAAGAAGGGTGATTTTAATATTTTGCATGGTTTCTCCTTCCTTGACTTCATTATAAATGAAAACGGAAAAATAAAAAACAAATTGCTGTTTGAGATTATAAAGTGGTCTCGCATTTATAAAATCTATGATCTGGCAGACTTTATCGCAAATTCTACTTATACAAAAGATTTGGCGGGACCCTTATTTAGAAGACTCGGGATATCCCCTAATACCATAGAAGTACTATATCCGACTTTTCGAAGTGACTTTGTACTTTCAAGAAAAGAAAATGGGATACTATCCTTTCAAAGGATAAATAAAGAAAAAAAATTAGAAACGATTTTAGAAGTGGCCAGAAAATATAACGGTCACTTCGTCATAGCAGGTGCAGTAAATGATGGTGATCAGGAATATTATAAAAAACTGATTAGAGAGAAAACAAAAAACGTCGACATTTTGCCTAACCCTACAGAGGAGGAGAAAAGGAATCTTTTTCTCAATTCTAAAATTTTCTTACATACAAACAAAAAAGAACATTTTGGTATCAGCATTGTCGAAGCTATGTCACACGGTTTAGTTCCTGTTGTTCCGAAATCAGGAGGGCCATGGGTAGATATCATCAAAAGAGGGAAATTTGGGTTTGGATATTCAGACAATGAAGAACTTTTACAGGCCCTAGATGAGGCAAGGAAAACTTCAGAAGTATTTCAAAAACAAATATCTGAATCAACAGCGCGATTTTCTTTTGATCAATTCCGCTCACGTCTTAATGCGTTGGTAGTTCGCAAATCAAATGCCGCTGTCTAATTACTCCTAGTAAATTATTGCAGTTCAAATTGCAAAATATTCAGAGTAGCGTGATGAACACCTTTAGCACCTTGGGAATATGCAACAATGCGAATTTTTTGTAGATTGCGGACGCAAAATCGATTCAGTCAATTCCTTTATTTTAAAAAATTTCTTTGAACGTTCCCTAATAGCCGTGGCGATCACAGAATTTCGACAGGCATGATAGCGATATCATAAAGAATTATAGATACATAAAGAGTATAGGAAAAATGGTTTTTGAAGCCATAAATGCCTCTTCATAGAGTTCAGGTATTCAGCATGAAGAAGGTTTCAGATAGACATGGAATCCTTCTCGTGGACCGTGATACAGAAAAAAAATCTGATAGCAGAGATTGGGTGCTCGAGTATCTCGAGAAGATAATTCACTTAATTAGTCCTCGAACTTGACAGATATAAAAGTATTAAAATTGTTAAGCCATACGCTTTCGTTGTAATGATTGAAATTTCAGTGATAGTTACTGCCTATAATCGAAAAGAATTTCTTAAGGATGCTCTGGAATCTCTAAATAATCAGACTTTGGAAAAGGACAAATTCGAAGTTATATTAATCACCAACTTTGAATATGATCCGTATGAATACATAAAAGAGGTGAGTGTTAAACATATCGTGATGGATGGGTCTTTGGGAGAATACACTCATAGAGGCATAGCGGAGTCAAGGGGTGAGATTATAGCGTTTCTAGACGATGACGATCTGTTCACTATAGACAAACTTGCAAAGTTACACTATAATTTTACTCCAGATGCAATATACTATAAAAACGCTGTTGCTATACTTAACGAAAAAAATATAAACAAAAATAAACCCAATAAATCCAAGATGGAAACGAGTCCAATTAAGAGAAATGATTTAAAATATCCTCATATTTACGCATACAATAAGAGTTCAATCAGCGTTAAAAAATCGTTCATTAATAAATACAATAAATTCTTTCCAAAGCTGGTTGCTGGGGACGACTGGTTGTTATTTTTCGCTTTCATGGATGATGGTGAATTAGGCATATATGATCCAAATGCTTTAACACTTTACCGAAGGCATTACAGCACTTCGACACGGGCTGTTCTTGTTTCTGACAAAAACTACAATTCCTACATTGAATTTTTGGGAAAAATAATCGATTCATTTTCCTACATGCGAATTATAATGAAAGATCCCGACGTTAAGAAAATCATAGACTACCAACTCTCCATATTTAACGCACGAAGGAGCTTATTGCTTCAAACGAAGGAGGGTTACTTAACCAAATCCGACATCGAGAATCTTTTCAATGCGGTGTTAATGAAGTATAATGAAACTTTGATCATCAGACTTCTATTTATTAGGGCGTTCATTTTTTTTAACTTTCCTAAGCTGAGCCCAATCTTCGAGCGTTTGTATGCCTTGTTTTCCAGGAAAATCAATTCTCTTCAGAATAAACAATCATAGAATGTGATACCTATGTCAGAAGGGATCCTTTATCTAGGCAGGTAATAACTAAAAACTCATGTATTCAGGTTGACCGAAATTGCATTTTCCACAGGCACAATTCGGGTCGCATCACTCTCATAGGATCCGCCTTCCTTATGTTTATCGCCGCATTCAGATCCAGATCTATAATGAAGCTTCATCAGTTACACTATTACTTGCGATCTGATAATCCCAGATAATGTTTTATGTTTCTACACTTTTAACACATCTTCGATGAAGAATAGAATCTTCCGATATCTGTCATGATCTTCCTCCTCTACACTGACTTGGGTTTGAGCATTGTAAAGAAATATGATCTCTCTGCATCTGTTATACTCTTTGCAAAATGATGAGTTTTTGTAATTAGCGATACGGCCGAAACTTCCAATATTATGGCAGCATTGATTATAGAATCCGACAATTCTTTGTGGAAATTAATTCTCAGGTTTTCTATATGTTCGTATATTTTTTGGCCTTCGTCTTTGCGTTATTTTGGTTCCTTGGTCTCTTCTGTTTCCCGAACGACCTTGTTTCCGGCGAAAATGCGCAAAAAAACAAGCTGCAATTAGAGACTTCTCATTAGTGTTACGACGTACATAAAATAATTCAAAGTCAAACTAATCAGGCGGTGGATCTTTTATCGTAAACCTTAAAAGCCGTCCAAGCAAATACTCAGGGAGCCCTATAAATAAAGCTTTCGACCCTTCTAATTGGTATTTAACCATAAGGTCATGATAACCAATCTTATTAACGAATAATATATCTCGAGTCGCCATTATCCTACGACTGATCTTCTTAAATATGTTTCTCTCATACCTTGCTTCCCTTCCAGAACTCATTCCCTTAATCTCTAAACATTTAATCGGTATCTCTAATGACACGATTTCCAAAAGATTAAGTTTACTTGCCTTTTTATTAAAATACAAATCCTCAGCGTAGTTTAGATCAGGGAAATTACCAACTTTTTGAAAAAGCTCTCTTTTTCCAATATACAAACTGGCATTACATTTCTGCCCAATTATTATATAATAAAATATTTTACTCCTATCAGACATTTCATAATAATCTATAGCTCTGGATAGGCCCACATATCCTACATCAAATTCAATATGGATCACTACTTCACCGTGGGAATGATCCATTGCAATTTGACGCCCTCCACCTCTCGTACATTTTTTCCTTATTGCTGTTACGTTATTTTTATATGCTTCAAGTTTCTCAAAAGTCCCGTCATCTGAATCGTTATCGACTACAATTATTTCGTATTCGTCCCCTAGAGAAAGTAGCGGGTTAAGAAAATCTTCAACCAATGAAACTGATCTATAACTTGTAGTGCAAATGGAATACTGAATCGGCATAATGTTACGTTAATGTTTTTTACTTATATATTTTTGTGAACGCACGAGCTCTAAATGATTGCTATTGAAAACTTAAAGTGGCAAGTGATGAAACCAATTTTGGATTTTTATCCTGAGTTAAATAGTTTTTGAAAAGCAGACACTTAACTGTTCTCCTGATACATTTCTCTCTTAATGATATCTGTTACAATCATTAAATTCGATTTAGAGTCGCTGACCAAACAAGAGACTTAGCTGGTTCCCTAAATAGCGAGATATATTAGATAAAGAATCGAAGTATTTTCGGGTTAATCATGGGTAAATATGTCTAATAAGCGAAGGTCTAATTTCGAGGATCTAAAATACACTAACTGTAACATGCTAGTGTTTAAAGATCGGAAACTATCTTAATATAAGAGCCATAGGGCGTTTGATCATGGGCAATGGTTTATTACATAGAATTAAGACTTTCATTGGTCATTTTTTAAGACTATTTCTATCGTTTCTTCCATTATTCTTCTTTCGTGATCAGCATTTCGAGAATGGAGTCTCTTTTACAATACTCACAAAAAATGACCAATGGTTCCTCGAGTCAATTGTCTCGATATACTCTCTTGCCGATGGAATTGTGATTATAGACCGATCAGACAACCCAGAGTATATTAGATATAACAAGATGATTGTCGACAAACTAGAAAGTAAAGTTGCGATAAAATACATCTTCAAGGATTTGAGAATAACACAAGTCAGAAGAAGCGTTTAAAGTGAATCCACCAGTGACACCCTAGTACACTGGGACGCGAATATTGTCGCTTTAGATAATGGACCTAGAAATTCTAGAGAAGATCATAAACTATGTAAAACCTTTAAAATCCAAAAAAGTTGTTTATTTTCCACTATTGACGCCTTTTAATGATTTTAACGCGGTCACCGCGACCATATAGATTTCTAAGGATGGATTTTTTCAAACACGGTTAAGGAGATATATAGACCAAAGCCAGTCACTCCTGGATCCGAGAAGTTTATAGAAGGATTCTCCCCCCCCCCCAGAAATATTTTAGGAGAATCGTTCTAAATTATTATGGTAGGGTACACCTTAAGTACCTGATGCCATCAGAAAAAGCTATATATAAACAATTTGATGGATATCTTATTAACGATAAACTCGTCGAGAAATGTGGAGATTATAACTCTCTGAGAAAAAATCTTACGAATTTTTCTCTTGATGAAGAACCGAACCGAGAAACCTGTAATGAAAGTACTCATGGTCCTTATCCGAAGATTCTGGAAAGATTCGTTAGACTATCCAAATCTGAAATATTGAAAATAAAACAAACCGAAATTAAGGATATGACAATAACCAGTGCCATTGAGGAAATGATGACTTCTTAAATTGTAGAAAAATATTTGGCGTCGCCTAATCCGTATTATAGGTTCGTATTCAGGCATCGAAGTACTTTGAAAACGATCTACAAAACTAGATAGAAAATGAGATTGGGATTTTATTGTAAACAGTTAAGTACCTTTACGATTAGAACCAGTTTCTTATGATATTTCCCAAGTGCCGAGTACTTCAAGGCGATGAGGGGAGCCCAGTAATTTTATTTACTTTTGAAAAAGAAATATATATTCGTGCTTGAAGACGTAGAAACCACCTACCAAAGCTCTATAGCGCCATAACTCAGAAGAATTCTTCTTTCCGCGAGTCGTATCATAATTCTTTACTATTATGGATTTTAAGCCAAAACCTGCTTCAAGGAATCTCTGCATGGAATAAAAGCCAAGAGGTATCCAGTTTCCGTCGCTGTATTTATCACCGATAACTAATGCTAAATACCTCCGATCTTCTAAAACAGGTCGAATAAGCTTTGCTAAACGACTCAGACCATCCAAAAAGAGTTCCATTGAAGGGAAGTTCGAAAAGTTCTTGCTGTTTTCGCTGAACTTTATTATATCCCAATATGGAGGGTGTAATATTATAAATTGAAACGATTTTATGCCCAATTCTTCAAGTAATCTTTGATAGTTAACTTCAAGGTTATCTGAAATAATCGCCTCAATTTCAGAACCGTAAACGTCCTCTGTTTTTTTGAGATTTTCTCGAGCCAACTCTACAGCCTTTTCTTCTAAATCGATACCAACTGAATTCCTGCCGAGTCTCTTGCATTCGACCAGTGTTGTCCCGCTTCCCATGAAAGGATCGAGAACCCAATCACCTTTCTTGGTGAATCGCAGAAGCAATTGATGCGGTATCTGGGGAATGAAGTTACCCCAGTATTTGGCATTGTGCCCCTCTCCCCTTTCCCTTTTGTCAAATGTCCATAAACTGTCAGTAATTATGTAATCATAGTCTTTCCAGCGATTAAGATTAATGTCATTTATTTTTGATGTCTTCTGCTCTGTAATCCCCTTTAATATCCTTTTCACGTAATGCTTAGCACGTTCGGCGGTGAACGAATTGACTACTTGCTCCAGATCCGAAACATTCACCTGTAATACTCGTTCTAATGGGCTATTATAAGGCCCCTGATTTGAATTATTTCTGCTTCCATAAATTGTCGAAATTATGGGCCTTAACTTTCGCCTTATCTCTTCTATGTTGTCAAGATTCAACACGCTAGAAAGGGATCTGACTATGTCTTCATTCGAGACTATAAATGGTTTATTAACTACGTCCAAGAAGGATTGGGAATCAGGCGGCTTCTTTTCAGGCATTATTTTTATGTAATAGCCAGGTACGTTTAAATATTATGAGTACCCTCGCAAGGACCGTCGATGATATAAGTGCAAGTCAGAAAATACAAGCTCCGCATTGTCACTTTCCGCTCTGCGCCAAGATGTCACAAATGAATTTTACGTGAACTATATGACATTGTCAAGAAACTTTTCACTTTCATCGCCTCTGCCTCACCATTTTTTTAAGTTGCGCTTTGACGCCCTGAAAATTCATAGTAGCATTAATTTACTTCATAACTCTTTCACTGTAAATGGATTCATTCAGAGTCTTGAGGATAACTGCCAGAACAGATGCGCCTGGAGGAGTAGAACAGTACATCCGGGAAGTAAATAGTATGCTGGGCAATGCTGGAGTAGTTACTCATACTATTGAGATTACAAGTTCGAGTACAGAATTCAACTATGGAAAGGAAAGCACAGTAATATCAGTCGAAAACTCAAGAATCAAAAGATTCGTTAATGATTCGATCCCAAACGAATCTCTACTTAACCATATAATGGAAGTTAAAAAAAAGTTCAATCCAGACATCATTCATCTACACAGATTCCGGATAGGATACTCATCTCTCTCTAAATTCATAAAAAATTCAGATATACCTGTTATCTTCACCGCACACGATGCCGACCTCATTTGTCCACTTTCCACTCTTGTAATACCGGACGGTCGAATATGCGAAGGAGGGATAAAACCTAGATGCGCATTTACAGGCTGCAAGGTCGAAGTAAATTTGCCGTATGAAATTATACGGTATAACGAGTTCATGAAGCGGCTGTCTAAGCGCATAAATCTCTTTGTTGCACCTAGTCTGGCCCTCACCAGATACCTAAAATCGTTCGGCATAGAAAATGCAATGGTGCTGAGGTCTTTTATCCGTTTCCCCGATAAGATTTCAGGGCCGGGTAAAGAGGGAGTTTTCGGCTACATAGGGAGGATAGTACCTGAAAAAGGACTAAAACAACTGATCCTCGCTTGTGAACTTTTGAAAAAAAGAGAGAGATCGTTCAAATTGCTCATCGCAGGAACTGGGAAATACTCTGCATTTGTTAAAAACCTCATCAGCCAGAATCATTTAGATTCAAACATACAAATGCTGGGGCAGATTTCAGGAAATGAGAAAGAACAATTTTATTCTGACATTCAATTTTCTGTTATACCTACTGTTATGTTTGACAACATACCATTATCTGCAGGTGAATCTATGGTACGGGAGAGACCAGTTATAGCCTCCGACATTGGGGGAGTATCGGAGCTTGTCCAGGATCACGACAACGGCATTTTGGTAAGACCATACGATGTAAACGATCTTGCAGACGCCATAGAGTATATGATAGATCACCCGCCAGAACGAATTAAAATGGGAAGGCATGGAAACAAAGACGCCAGGGAGATCCTGAACCCAGATAGCCATTTAAAGAATCTATTAAAGATCTATGGTGACCTTCTCTCAGGAAAAAATGTATGGGGGATGAAACAATAGCTTTATACTAATTTTTGGTGCGGCCTGGGATATATGTCATGAAATAGAATAAGGCATACTCAATTCTGACCTTGTGATTATGGGTCTCTCACAAGAATGTCCACTATATCCTTTCGCATAACCGTATCAGGAGGGTGTTTTCCTGCCCTTAACATATCTCTTATCCCTGACATGCTAAGCGCATCTTCTTCAGGCATTCCGTGGCGGCAGCTGCGCTCTGAAACCATCGTCCCACACTTTTTGCAATAGTATATTTCCTTAAACGGTACAATGTTGATTCCTAGATCGAGCGAAGATAAAAGCTCATGAGCCGCATAAGGTGGATAATACTTTCCTACACCTGCCATATCCCTTCCTACCAGAAAGTGCGTGCATCCGTAATTTCTCCTTATTAATGCAAAAAATGCCGCGGCCTTTGGCCCAGCATAACGCATTGCAACGTGCAGCGGACGAATTAAAACATGATCGCGGGGGTAGTAGTTGTCAACTAGGTAACGATATGACTGCATGATCGAGTTCTCGTCGAAATCGCCCGGCTTAAGCTCCCCGACAACAGGATTTATAAACAGACCATCCATGATCTCCAGAGCAATTCTTTGAATGTACTCGTGTGCCATATGTGGAGGGTTTCTTGTCTGGTACCCCGCTATCGTTTTCCATCCCTGTTCCCTGAAATATTTCTTTACATCTTCTGGAGTAGGATCGCTCCCAAGGCTTTCAAGGCGTCTTAGGAGAAAAACCTTACCTGATAAAAATTTCCCTTTAAATGAACGTAACTGCCTAACACCCGGGTGACTTTCCTCCGCTGTCATGTAGAGCTTGCTTGCAATCCCGCGAACATCTGGTACGAATATGCTTTCCACTCTCATTCTGGCAAAGGTCTCTCCCCTGTATTTGAGAAATATCTCGTCTCCATCCTTGAAATATTGCTCACTCTCTGCGTGAAGGAATATTGGCATCGTCCATGCTTCTCCATTCGGGAGATGGTTAAAAGCGAGGACAGAATCTATTTCGTTCTCGTCCATGAACCCACTGAGAGGTTTGTAAGCTCCTGTTCCAATCTTCTCCGCATCCATCGCAAAATATTTTGAAATTTCCATAGAATTTGACCTCTTCTCCGATGCAGACAGTAGATCCGGTTGATCCTTGTAAGCTTCACTAGCCAAGCCTATTCCCTCGCAACGTGAAGCCCACATTCTTTTATTCCCTGTTCCCACCACCATCTTCCCGCCCTCTCATCTTCCCCTTGCTTCACGGCCCTTGTGCACGGTTCACAGCCTATACTAACAAAACCCTGATCGATCAGAGGATTATAGGGGACGTTATACTCATGCAGGAAAGAGACCACATCCGAAAATGTCCACCGGAGTAATGGGTTTACCTTGAATATTCCATTGTGCAATGGATCCGGTTCGATCTCGTCCATCAGCATTCGAACCTTGGTCTGATCTGCCCTGACTCCGGTAATCCAGGCCTTGAAACCCTCTATGGCACGGCCTAGCGGCTCTACTTTTCGTATTGCACAGCATCGATGTCTGTTTTCCGCAGAGAAATAAAAGGAATTTGGACCTTTCAACGAAATAAAACCCTCAAGCTCCGAATTGTTAGGAAAAAATATCCTTACGTTCACTTTGTATCTAATCCTGACTTCTTCCATCAGGTCGTAGGTCTCCTGAAATAACCTTCCGGTATCTATTGTGTGGATAGGTATATCAAAGCCCTCTGAAAGCATTACATGCAGTATTACCATGTCCTCTGCACCAAAGCTCGATAAAAAAACGATGTTACCATCAAATATATCGATAGATTTTTCTAAAAGTCGTTTTATGCCCAGATAATTCTCCTTTTTGTTCATTGATTTTCAACGTTAGAGCAAGACCTTGACAATATTGTTTTTCATGGATGAAGATTTACAGAACAATATGTAATATATTCTTATTATTTGATGCAAAAGTATGAGAAAATTTCATATTATCCTATAACATAATGGAAGATGACGTCTTCGATGGCCAATTTCATTGACAGGTCTACAATAAAAGACACGGTTACGATGATAATTGATAGGCTTGCATTTCCAACCGAAATCCTTTATTACTCTGGGCACCGTGAAAATACGATTGTGAAGATTGGATGGGGACTTTCACTGATCATCAATGAAGATGTTCTCGCGAGGAGGGTTGGAGACTTAAAGGCTCATGGTTTTCTTGTCTCAAATGGAGGAACGACACTGGAAATAGCGTACTCCAAAGGCCAGCTGGACAACATTTTAAACAGGCTGAAAAGAGATGGATTCGACACAATAGAGCTTAGCGAAGGCATAATAGAAATGCCGGAAATTACAAAGAAAAGAATTTCGGAATTTGCTCATGAAAACAACATGAGACTACACGTAGAGGTAGGAAAGAAGAACCCCAGAAATCAACTCTCGCTTGAAGAAACCATCTACAAGCTGGAAAGATCACTGGACCTTGACCCGGATACTCTCATTATTGAAGGGAGGGAGACGGGAAAGGGTGTAGAAATATTCGACAACAATGGAGAAATAAAATGGGATTGGGTAGATAGGATCATATCAAGCATAGACAGAGAGAAGCTAATGTTTGAGGCCCCACTGGAGTTCCAGCAGGCACAGCTGATCCTCCGTCTAGGTCCAGACATAAATCTTGGAAACATATCAATGGGGAGCTTCTATGCACTGGAAACTCAGAGACTCGGCCTTAGAGGCGACACTTTTGGGGCATTCCCTGCGCAAAAGAAATTGAAAATTTCGCCTTCTGCAAGATTCGTGATGCACGTACTTTCGACATACGGCCCAATGGAACAGGGATCAATAATGAATGTAACTGGGCTTAACAGAAGAACCGTACAGAATTCGCTAGAGCAATTAATTGAATCAGAAACTGTTTCCACGTCTCACGACTTCAAGGACATGAGGAAGAAGGTTTACTCAATCAGTACCGAAGGAATGCAGTGATTGCTTTCTTGTTTGACGGACAGAGTCCTTCTGTTAACCATTTTATTGCTTTTCCCATCACAATAGACTAGGATGAATACACCGGAAAAACCCTAAAACGGCCTTCCTCGTGCGACCACAATAAACTTACACGCGAATCATTGTTGCTGCAATGAATTCTGTTTTTATACGATTTTATGTCAGTTCATATACAACTAAGGAAACGTGTTAAATACGATCATGAGAATACTGTTCTATGTCTAATCTATTTTTGAATCCAGATGTTTATGACAATCGAATCGCATTCATCTGCTGTGATGACCTCTGGGAGTATAATTTATCCACAAAAGAGAAAAGAAAGTTAGTATCTGGTCTAGGCGTAATTAACAATGCACGTTACTATGATAACGGAACTAAAATCGTATTCAGGGTTATGACCGGAGAATCCTTGAACACCGCCGATCTATATACTATAGACCTTTTGACTGGATCGATAAAACGCCTTACATACTTCTCAGGGAAAAGTGTAGGAAGAAGAATGTTTACAGATGTCGCCGGTTTTTCCAAGGATGGGTCATTAATCATATCCACTGACACATTTGCACCATTTGGGTCGATGACGTTTCTTTATAGAGTAGTTGACGGAGGGAAAAACTTTGAGCCTCTGAATCTTGGTCCTGCAACCCACATAATCTATAGAGACGCCAAGATATTCTTAGGGCGTAATACATTCGATCTGCCGCACTGGAAAGAATATCACGGAGGGACCAGAGGAAAATTATGGACAGGAAACATAGACACTGGTTTCAGCAAGATCATCGATCTTAACAACCATATATCTTCACCAATTCTTTTCCGCGACAGAATATACTTTGTTTCTGATTTGGAAGGATCAGGGCAGATATTTTCTACAGACCTGGAAGGTAAGGACCTTAAGAAGCACACGGATTTTGACGACTACTATCCGAGACACATGAACACAGATGGAAAAAACATAGTTTTCTCAAAAGGAGGGAAAATATATTTCTTCTACCCTGAAAACGATACTGTGAAAGAAATTGAAATAGGTTCTGTATACGAAACTGGTGACGCCTTATTCAGCACTCCTTCGAAGTATCTTGAAGATTATCATATTGCAAACGATGATGTTTTCCTCTTCGTTTCCCGGGGCCAGTGTTTTCTCAGTGACGTTTACCTGAATTACAAGTTGAAGATTCCTGAGACTTTGAGAATAAGGAAGGCAAGATTTGCGGGAAAGAATATTCTCTACGTTTTTGGAACTATCGATGGCGACGTATTGAAACTTTATGATAAAGACACAGACAGGACGGAATCTATTCCTTATGATTTTGGCAACATATTTTCCCTCAAGACTTCTATCGACGGGAGATATGCTGTCATTGGCAATGATAGATTTGAAATTCTTCTAGTCGATCTAAAGGATAAGACGGTAAAGATAATAGACAAGAGTCAAGAGGAGATGATCCTTGACTTTGTTATCTCCCAGGACTCTAGGTTCGTAGCGTACAGTTTTCCTGTCAAGGCCACTTTTCTGGGAAGCTATTCTCAAAGGATAATAAGATTATATGATTCAGAGACTGGGAAAGCGTATGATATGACATCAAGGAACTCCAATGACTATTCACCCGCATTCGATCCAAAGACGCGATATCTCTTCTATCTCTCGACAAGAAGCCTTGATCCAGATGCTGACAAATTGATTTTCAATTTCAGCTACAGCAGCATATCTAAGCCATTTGCCATACCATTAAGGTTAAACGACACAAATCCTGCGCGAACGGTAGCAGAGAAATTTATAGGAGAACCTGGAGAGTATGATCTGGAAAATGCTATCCTAAGGTCATCGTTCATAGACGTAGAAAGAGCAGACTACAGATCTATTATTCCAACAGACAAAGGTGTTTATCTGTTTAAAGTTCCACCTCACGGCGAATTCTCAGCTTATTACAGTGGAACACCTGAAAAAGGAATTCTTCAGAAATATGACTTTAAGGAAAAGAAGCCAAAGGATATTAAAAAAGATGTGGTGGATTTCAGGTTTTCAGATGATCTCAAAAAGATGCTCTTTCGCAAGGATGATTTAAAAATATGCTTGATCGATCTGGAAAAACCAGACGAGGAGATCAACATTGACATCGATCGTTTGAAGCTCAGATCTTCTAAGACGGATGAATTCGGACAAATGTATGATGAAGCATGGAAATTAGCAAGAGACAACTACTGGGACGAGAAAAAAGCAGTTGAGATATCCACGGCGATCTACG
>JAKAYB010000089.1 GCA_021826925.1 Thermoplasmata archaeon
AAGGCATGGTGTGTCTGTTATCCTCGCCTTCATAAGCGGGATAAGGCTCTGACCACCTGCAAGGATCTTGCTGCTCTGATGATTTTCAAGTATCTGAATAGCCTCCGATATGCTTGTCGGCTCAAAATATTCAAACTGCTTTGGATACATATGAATTCTCCAATGAATCCGGATATATAAGGAATTTCAATGGTACGCCGTATTTCCATCAAACATAAAAAGAAATAATTTAAATATAATGCAATATTAATACGAATATTGTGACAATGGACGGGCAAGATAAAAACAATAAAAGTGAAACATCAATAGACCAGCTTAAGCAGAATATAAAGTCAGTAATGGCACTGGCTAGAAGCAACGATTACTACATGAGTTATTTAAGAAAGGAACTGGTGGATTCTCCTGATTCCGAAATAGCTAGTTTTGTAGACCTGGTAGGAAAAAAGAAAGAGATCAATCCGCTTAGCTTCATTCTTCTCGGTACCGGGCAGATCGCTTTTTCTGCCTTTCTTATGTTTATCGGACTCACTTTCGCGCTTCCGGTTTTTTTTGCCTATCATAATCCGTATGCCATGATCAACTATATTTCAAATATATCGACATCAACTCTGAACAACCGTTTCGATTCAACGGCATTAGTCCTTGCGATATTCGTCTTATCCATACTAATGATAATCTCAGCGCTGATAGCACTAAGAATCGCCGGTGAAACTCTTAAGGAAATGGAAAAGACATAACATGAAGCATATTTCGAATCGGAGTTTTCGCCTGAATGAGCGATTTGTCCTTTCATTGAAGATCCTGTCCCTTTCTATGGGCACCGTAATTACAATATTATGTGCTTTCATGTTAACGGGATCCATTTACACATTTTCTCTAAGCGGAAAACTAACTCTAATTGAAGGAGTGGAACTATTTTCTTCTCTGTCTACGCTTATAGCTGGTGTAGCACTTATTTCTATTTTTATAAGAGCAAGAAAAATGGCTTTCGTTAAACCTGTTTCTAAAAAGATATCCAAACCCGTCTATGGATTCTCAACATTGCTGGCGCTGGGAATTGGTTCTACGATCGGTTCTCCTCTTTTCATAATTTTACCGGTAAATATAGTCCAATTTGCTTATGTTTCAATTATTTCGCTCGCCATACCTGCAGTTCTGTCATTTCTGCTTGCAAAGCTCTACTCTTCGATGATCATCTTTTCCCATCATCATGACATTGAGTCTGTTGGTGGACCAACGTTTGTAAAAACCGCGACCGGGGACAAATCAGCTAGATATTTCATTACCAGATTTTCTCTTTGGATAGCGAACACTTCCCTGGCCGCGTTTTCCGCACTATATTTTGTCACATTTTCATTCATTACCTTCCCTCGTATACTTGAAAGCCTCGGCCTTTCGGCTTTATCAATATATGGCCTTGAAAGTGTTGTCATAGGCCTTTTCGCCCTGTGGTTTGTGATCAATGCATTCTACGAGCACAAATATCTCAAGATCATAGGGTACTCACAGATCATGATGGTGATTATAATGGTGACACTGGTTATTTTCCAGGGAGTATGGCTGGGAGATGCAGGGCACTGGAACTTTACCGGATTATTTTCCTATAGCAGCGGGAATGTCGGGTTTGACATCCTGGAAAATACTGGCTATCTTTTCATACTATTCTTTGGCTTCCAAGAAATAGCGATCATGACGCGTGAAACTGTTTCGGAATCAAAGATCCCAATAGTTTCATTTTTTCTCAGGGGAAAGAAATACTCCAAGCAGCAGTACATTACATTTGCCATGATCGCTACAGTTTTTATTGCAACTGCAGTTATGCTTTTTGATGCCTTGACCGTGTTTACCCTTCATGCACCCTACAGTGTGATCAGTAAGGTCTCGATCCCTTCCTTGTATCTTGTCGGGCACTACGTGGGGAAGAGATACGAGATCCCAATTCTCATCGCTTTCCTGTTGGCAACTGTTACTACTTTCGTTCCAGCACTTATTGCGGGATCGAGACACCTTAGAACACTTTCTGAAGATGGATTCTTTCCGACTTCATTGCGCAATCTTTCCTGGATTTTTACGCTGGCTCTAATAGTAATTCTTGCCCTTGCTGGTGCATCGTTCCTCGTGAACATAACAGATTTTATGGTTCTAATAGCGATGGGGATGATCAGCCTTGCACCTTTCTGGATAAAGAGGAAAGATCCCTCCATAACAAAAAAAGTACGTTGGATATCTCTCATCGTTGGGCTTTCATTCTTCTTTGTAGATATAACGCTATATCCACAAAACCAAACCGTTGTACTTTTTGGTGTTGTCGCTGTCTTAATCAGTTTTATGATCTATGATCTGCTTTCAATTACTACACTTGGTTTCAGGTTATTCGTTATATTATTCAGTATTGTCTCATTGCTTGCCTTAGCGTTGTTCCCATATACTGGGACCCTGAAATATCCAATCATGCTTCCGGCGGTCATGGGATTCCTCTCTAGTCCTGTTCCACTAATCCCAGTGCTTCTTTTTATAGGGATTGCCCTGGTTTTCATGAATATCGTTGTGGACAAATTTGCCCCAGAAAAAGTGGCGATAATGGGCCAGATGTAAAGCAGTTGCGGCAAGGCTTCTGCATTAAGCGTATATTGGTCCTTGGACTCTCAATCGTCTTCAGAAAGCGGTTCTTGAGAATCTCTATGATCTTGCGCTTCTTTCATAACCAGATCTACGGCCTCTTCTGCAGTTTGGGCAGCAAGGAGTTTACCATCCCCGTTCTTAAGTTTTGTCTCAATATGTGTGTTGATTGAAACAACCGACTTTCCTTCTGTAAGGGCAAATGAAGCCTCAGAGAGCGTTCCAGTTGACCCATCTATCGCTATCAACGCATCGGAAGCACGTACTATAAGGAAATTCCTTGCATAACCAATTCCAGTTGGAATAGCTACAGTCAGGTACGCATTCCCCTCTGAAGTTGACAATCCAGGAAGGATGCCCACAACAATTCCACCTGCGTCATGAACTCCGCGGGATACTGATTCCATCACGCCATTTTTACCTCCGCATATTACTACAACATTTCTGGATGCGAGTAAACGTCCAATTTTTTCAGCTATTTCCAGATATTTTTTCTCCGCCGTGCTTCCGCCTATGACACCAATATTCAGCATTATACGGACATTAAATCCTTGTTATTCAACTATGCCTATTCAACAATTGGAGGATCGGCAGTTCCCTGCTTACTATAGCAGCTTTGTGCTGCAAAATATTTTATTGCGCCAAGCTATATTCATTACGAGTTGCGCAAATCTATTTCTTCCGTCGGTGTAATTGAAACATTACACAATTTTATGATCAAAAGCGCCGTCGGCAAATGGGTCATCCTCGGTGTATTTATTGGAATAATAGCGGGAGTTGGAAGCCTTGCCCTATATTATTCGATCCTGCTGGTTACTCATTTTATGCTTACCGGAATAACCGGTTTCGCTCCACCAAAATCTGGTCTTGGAATAACCGCATCAACTCCTCTGTATACCATAGGCCATTACAGGTGGTACCTTATTCCGGTGTCACTGGTTGCCGGTGGCCTGATCTCTGGATTCATTGTATATCGTTTTGCCCCAGAAGCAGAAGGGCATGGGACAGATGCTGCGATAAGTGCGTTCCATAACAATGACGGAAGGATAAGGAGGAGGATCCCTCTTGTCAAGCTTGTTTCTTCCGCGATAACGATTGGCTCTGGAGGAAGCGCCGGGAGGGAGGGTCCAACCGCACAGATCGCTGCGGGGTTTGGATCTTTTGCCTCTGATCTCTTCAGACTTTCGGATAGGGATAGAAGAATCGCCATGGCCGCGGGCATAGGGGCAGGTATTGGGAGCATTTTCATGGCACCTCTTGGAGGTGCCCTGTTAAGCACAGAAATTCTCTACCGGCAGGATTTCGAGGTTGAGGCTCTGGTTCCATCCATCATAGCTTCCGTCACAGGTTACTCCATATTTGGCTACGTCTTTGGATATCGAGCCTTGTTCCTTATCCCGTCAACAACCTATCTTGGATTCGTTCACCCTGAGGCTCTTTTGGTTTATGCAGGCATAGGGATCCTCGCAGGTGCAGGCGGAATCCTTTACGTCAAGTTTTTTTATGGTATCCAAGGTCTCTTTAAAAAACTGAAAGTATCTAAATATTTCAGGCCTGCAATAGGTGCAGCCATAGTTGGCATTATAGCAATATTCTTCCCGGAAGTAATGGGCCTTGGTTATGGCTGGGTTCAACAGATATTTCTTGATAATCTTGTTTTGCTACCTTTGTGGATACTGATAGTTCTTTTTTTCATGAAGATTATTGCAACCTCTTTCACTATAGGATCAGGAGGATCTGGAGGCGTCTTTGCTCCGGGAATAGTCACAGGTGCTTTCATGGGTGCAGCAATTGGTATAGTTATCCATCCTTTCTTCCCCTACCTGAATGTAACAGAGATAACTATAGTTACAATGATCGCTTTCTTTGGAGGAATCTCGAAGGCGCCAATTTCGGTAATGATAATGGGCACAGAGATGACAGGGGGGTTTGCACTGTTTCTTCCTCTTATGCTTTCTACAGTAATATCGTATTTTGTCTCGGGCTCCAAGTACTCAATATACAGTGCACAGGTGCTCAATCGATCCCATTCTCCTGCACATAAACTGGAATATGAAACGCCCGTAATGGATCAGATCTCTGTGAGAGACGCCATGAATAGAGAATATCCGTACGTAGAAGAAAACGATTCGTTGCGAGACGGACTTGAAAAATTAAGATCCACTCGAACAAAAATGATAGTAGTACAATCCGGCAACATGCTTCAGGGCGCCCTTTCTATAGAGCACATCAAACAGGACGCGAATATTTCAATGCTAAAGGTGAAGGATGTAATGAACCCCAAACCGATCACAATCGAGGATGATGCGAATATACACAAAGCCCTGGATCTTCTTACGCGGTCTGCAGATGGAAAACTTATCGTAATGAATCATGAAAAAAATGGACAGGTGCTTGGAACAATAACTCTATCAGAAATAGCAGATGCCTACAACAGGGAGATTAGGAAGATTAAGATGGAAAGAGCGGAGCAATAAACTTAGAAGTAATGAATCTTAGCAAGCCATATAAATTTAAGGTATTTCGTTAATTCAGTGTTTTGGCAATATGGCAATATATCACCCCATGATTTCATAACAATACTGAGCATTATCTTGAGGTGCAGGACAGTAATGAATTCATTAAAAGCATGAAAACACCAAAAGCAAATGCAATTCTACTGCCTATGGCCGGTTTTATTCTTGCTGCAATACTTTTGTCTTCCCTTTCTTCATTTGTTATATTTCTGCCCTATTTCTCCAGAATCACAGATACCAATTCTGATGAACTTTTCTACCTCGGTACGCTGGTGTATTTCATCGGTATGCCAGCCGGGAAGATTCTTGGCAGATTCTTCCGTTATCATAGGAATATTACTCTTACAACAACGATTGTAATCATAATAGTTTCCGTCAGTATTGTCTTAATGCCATTTGTTACGTCCATGCCAATAATTCTTCTTTTACGATTTGTTCAGGGCTCCGCGACTATACTGATGGAAATATTCTCAATCAGTTTCTCATATGTTTATTCGGAACGCACAAGAATACTGGCAAGTACATTTGCTATATCCGGTATTCCTACCGGTGTGACGTTGGGTTCGTCGATACCATTCCTGGCAAGCCTGGATCCATTTGTCGCATACTTCATAATGGGAATCTTATCAATAGTCATGCTTGTCCCATTTATCTTCCTCTTAGGCAGAAATAGAGAAAAGATGTTGGTGCTAAAACACGAAAAAAAGGGAACGACGATGAGAATGTCTGTGACGTGGGTTATGGGTGCTCTCTGGATGACAATGACTGTGAATCTCATAATGGCTACGATAATCCCAGAATATCTTGGTCAATATGATCCGAAAGATATCCTCGGCGCAATGGATGTGTTCGGGATTTGGGCTGCGATATCAACCATAATAGGTGGATTGGCATCCTACTTTTTATATGACAGGGCCTCTGGTTATAGATCATTGATAATTGTCAG
>JAKAYB010000015.1 GCA_021826925.1 Thermoplasmata archaeon
ATGGCCAGAATAAAGGCTCGGAAGAATACGTATGGATTGAAATGAAAAATGACCAAATACTATCCCATTCCCTATATCACGGGTTCAGCTGATTAAAAAATATGTGTTAATGTGAAAGAGTTCAGGTTATTACTAATTCTCGAAGTAAAAATTTATGAGCAATAAGATCAAAAGTAAATCCTTAACCTCAAAATACGATATGTTGGTATCTGACCAAGCATCACATCAAAAAATTTCAAATAAAGTTATCATCACCAATTACTACGCTTGCACTAATTAAAAAAATAGAGTGTAGTTTTTATTCAATTAATTTTTCGTCCACAGTTTCTATGTTCAGTGGTTTTCCGGAATAATCAACATATACATTCTTGAGTTTTACATATTCTTCTATTCCGTACTTGCTCCCCTCACCTGCTTGCCCAGTAAGCCTGAACCCAGTGTGATATCCCTGCGAAGATTCCGGTCCAGGCATGTTTACGTAAAGTTCACCAAACCTTATCTTCTCTGCTGCAGTGAATATTAGATTCGGGTCTGAAGTAAAAAGATAGGACGCAAGCCCATATTTTGAATCGTTAGCTTTTGTAAACATGTCCTCCTCGTCTTCAACCTGCATCGCACCAAGAACAGGACCGAAAACTTCTTCCTGAAACAGGCTGGATTTCTGTGTGACATTTTCTATGATCGTAGGTTCATAGAAATAACCGCTTGCAAGATCTCCAGGAAGGTTCGGGACTTTTCCTCCGTAGGCGATCTTCGCACCGGAATCAACTGCTTCAGTTACAAATTTCTCAGTTGTCTGAAGAGCACCTTTATTTATCAGGGGGCCCATCCTGGCCGTCATAGGATCACCCACCGTGATTTGAGAAGTTGCTTTTACGAACATATCCATGAATTTCTTGTACACACTGGCATGGACGTAAAGACGCTCTGCTGCTATACAGGATTGCCCAGTATTCCAGAACTTTGCCCACAGCAGTGTTCTGAGCGCATTCTTCAGATCAGCATCTTTCCAAACCATGAAAGGTGCCTTTCCTCCAAGTTCAAGAATCAATTTCGACATGTTGTTAGATGCATTTTTCATGATTCTTTGGCCAGTTGAAGTCGAGCCAGTCATTGTTATTAGATTGACTTTTTTGTGAGCAACGATGTAATCACCGATAACTGAGCCTTTACCTGTGACAAAATTAAGAACTCCTTTTGGTATCCCTGCCTCAATAAATTTTCTTACTATCCATTCAGCAGTAAAGGGTGTATCGCTGCTTGGCTTCATAACAACTGAATTTCCGGTCATCAAAGCAGGTGCAAGTTTCCTGGCAACCATTGCGGCTGGAAAATTCCACGGAGTCAACGCCACGACAACCCCTACAGGGACCTTATATTGGAAGATCTTTCGCGTAGATGTATCTCCTTCCACTAGGTCACCAGTGATTTTTCTCGCGAATTCAGCATAATATTGAATCTGATCTATTACACCGTCAACTTCTTCCTTCGTCTCCAATTTTATTTTACCATTCTCCTTCATTAGGAGCGCTTCAAGTTCTTTCCTGTTCTGTTCAATCAGTTCCCTTGCTCTGTATATTATTTTTGAGCGTCCTACCGAGCCGAGAGAAAACCAACTTTCGAAACTGTTTTCTGCAGCGTCAATAGCCCGATCGACATCGTCTCTCGTCGCAGAAGGGAATGTTCCAATAACTTTACCATCAACAGGACTTATTTTATCTATTGTTTCACCACTGCTTGAATCTACCCATTCTCCATCTATAAAATTCTTCATGCGACCTAATCGACACATTCGATAAAACTTTTTAGCATAATTCAAGAAATTATAGCTGGATCCCCAACTGTCTTAACATCTCTCTTATTTATGATAAGGGAGAAAACAAGTGAAAGGAGCACAGACGCGAATATAGCAACTGAGAAAAGATCAACAGAAAGTATGCCAGCATTGAATGCAATAGTTGCTATAACGATCCCGACAGCTCCTCTTCCACCAAAAATGCCAGCAGCAGTCTTCCCTTTAATATTTCTAAACGTCTTTTTTCCAAAATAAAAATCTAGCGATCCCCCTATGATGCCGGTAGCTGCTATCAAAATTATTAAGACAGCGGCGTAATGCATAGAGGGAATAACTGCAGATAAACCATCGATGCTGAAGAATATAGGTATGAAGAAGCTATCATCCAACCGCGTCAGAGTTCTGGTGAGTATGCCTTGCAGCGATTTTCCGACAACAACGTCGCTTATAAGAAGGCCTGCAAAAAAAGCACCAAGAACATAAGTTATCCCTATAAATTCGAAAAGGCTCGATATAACTAGTCCGCCAAGAATAATTGCGCCGAATATTATCTTCTCTCCACGATCGGCCGCATGCAATCTTCTGAAGATGTTTGCAACCCTTTCTGAATTTGCTCTTATAAAATGGTCAAGCAAAAAGAGAAGAAGGAGAAAAACAACAAGGGCCAATATTACAAGATATATATTCTTTCCAATGTATATCGATGCCAGTACAAATGCAGTTATATCAGTGATAACAACACTGGAAATAATTATGTTCCCATCATCTACCTTCAACAATCCAAGCCTGTTCGTAATAACAGAAATTATAGATATTGAGGGTACGCCTATTGCAATGGAAAGTATTGTTGCAGTCTCCTCACTAAGGTGAAGCAGGAAAATCGAGATCAAGATCATTGCAATTACCGGAATCACAAAACTTGTCAATGTGAAAAGTACACCCGTCTTGTAGTGTTTCCTCAGTGATTCTGTTGTAAGTTCTATCCCGATGAGCAACACGATGAAAAAAAGCGCTATCTCGGAGATTCCGGAAAGTATTGGACCTGGTTTTATAAAATTCAAAACAGCTGGCCCAAGGATCACTCCTGCAAGGATCTCTCCTACAATCGACGGCAGATTGAACTTCTCAAACAACTCACCGAGTATGAGCGCGAATAACAGGAGCAGGAATATTGCTAAGATTATGTCCATTTATACATTATCTGAACAACAACTACCTTATAATGATTTTTGTAGGAACTACCTGTATATGTACAGATTGACCAGAATATAAATTCGCGCGCATTTCATCAAAGGGATGCTGCCCATATCTCAAATATATCTTTAAGCGAATTCAGTTTACCCCTCCCATTGAAGGAACTAAAATACCTGTTGCCATATGTGGTATTTACGGCCCTGAGCTATTATTTCGCTAAAAACGGGCTTCTCTTTTCATCTCCCTTGGTATACATGGGATTGAGGTTCTTAATAGGTGGTGTTATTCTCCTTGGTATTTCACGAAAGCTTGTTTTTAACAGGGATATAATCATATTTTCTCTTCTCACCACATCAAGCACGATCCTGTGGGCATATGGTCTCACTCTGGTTTCTCCATCAGAATCAGCGGTCCTAAGTTATTCTATGCCACTCTTCTCTCTCCCAATAGCGTTTATGCTAATCAGGGAAAAACCAACACGTCTTGAGATTATTGGAACATCAATTGGTTTTTTCGGTGTTATTATTTACAGTTTGCCACTTTTAGGCGGTTTCGATCTTGTCGGTATACTATTGACCGTGGGCAATGCAGTATTCTGGGCTTCGTATACCGTAATGTACAGGAAGATGAAGTCCCAGGACCCCATAGCGTTGAATGCATCTCAATTCCTCATTGGCGCAGTCATCATGCTTTCCTTGAGCCCTTTGGATTTTAGGTTAGTTCCAACAGGAGACTTCGTAATAGACCTTCTCTGGCTCTCCATTCTCGGAGGCGTCGTAACTTTTCTCATGTGGAATTATATGATTAGGATGAGCAAGGTGAATCGAATCACGGTTCTTTCTTTTAGCGTCCCTGCCCTTACCATGGTTATCGGAGTTTTCGTCACGAAATCTCTCCCGGAGTTGCTTTCAGTACTGGGTGTGATGATAATGTTCATAGGGATATTTACGTCCAGGCTTAGAAGAGGAATCAGTTTTGTTAGGCCCTTTTACAACAACAATAGACCACGATAGAATTAGAGTAACATATTAGGGTAATTACATAAATAATCGCTTGTACTATATTTACATGTGTTTGGAGGTGGTTGTTATGCAGTTCAAATACACTGATGATGAAATCTCTGAAATGCTTAAAAATCCGTATTCTACACATCATGCCGACTTTAAATTTGATCCTCGTATATTTAACTACTGGCTCGAAGACCTCTCGAGCGGAAGTCCTTATCCTGAGATTGATTTTAAGTATCACAGGTATCTTTTGATCTACCCATTCGGTTTTGAGGACAATAATGAGTTCTACGTTAATGACATCAAAAATCCATATTTCTCTGTCCCCCTTGAGACCTTCTTTGAACTGGATGCCAAAGGAGAACTTCCTATGGAACTTACAAGAAGCCAGCGAATGAGAGTGAATCTAAAGATTGTTCTTACAATTCTCTCTGTATTCGCCCTCATAGGTTTTGCAGTTGCAGAATTTCTCACATATTAATTGCTGTGTATAACATTCTAAAGTTCGAGAGTGTCCTGGATTGTTTCATCCCTGGGATAAAGTATACTGTCTTGACCGGTTGCGTCTAAATAATCAGCTAATGTATAAATCGGCTTGATTTTCCCCTTTGAAATTAGTCTATGAACTGATGCGAAATTAAAACAAAGCCTGCATCTTGTCGGGAAGCCCTCATGAAGCAGGCACATTCCTTTTTCATGGAAAACGCATTTACTTTCTATTGATTGTTCAGACATCGATATATCTCCATTTTCCTAGGTTTTTGTCGTGGTGGTATCTCTTCACGAGCAATGTTGTGATTCCGATTTCAAACCGTATTGATAAAATCCTCCACACGGTTAGATAATCCTAATCATGGTTTGCTGATACACGTGAAATATCAGGAAACCCCAGCTTTATAGCTCTTTATTCAAGATCTCAGAATATCATCCCTGGTTGACATATAGGTTTTTCGGTTACTTTCATCTTCACAGGAAAAAGGAATTTTCGTCCATGAATGTAAAATAAACAAGGCATTGCCCTCAATTATAGGATACTCTAAATGTGGTATTGCAAAATCCAAGACCAGTGTTAAATTCAAATATTCACTCGCTTACCTGAAAGCATTAGCCTTGTAGTCCCAAATTCAGTGAAATCCCTTAAAGAATCCATACCAAAAACTGGTCCGGTTTTGCAAATCTGAATCCCATTTACTGAGCAGGAATCACAAATTCCTATAGCGCATTTCATTGGGCGTTCCAGAGAAAATTCAGCAGCAATGTTCTTTGGCTTGATGTAATCATATATTCCCTTCATCATTTTTTCCGGGCCGCACACATATATGTTTTGAAATTTTTCTAAGTCGAGTGTTCTCAGTGCGTCAAGTGCGTTTCCCTTGATTCCGAACGATCCATCATCTGTGGTTGCTATGACTTTGGACTTTTCAAACTTGTCAAGGAAAAATAAATCCTCCATGGATCGGGCAGAAATGATCCCATGGGCATTTTTTGATATCATTGGGGCAAGGCTCGCAATCCCAGATCCCCCTCCAATTAGTAAGTAATCGCCATCTTTAGGTTTAGTGAAACTATTACCATAAGGACCACGGAAAAATATTCTTTCACCGGCATTAAGTGCAACTATAGGTGCACTCATATCTCCGTAATTCTTTATGGTTATCCCCTTTGGATCTCCGGTATGCGAAAATGAAATCGGTATCTCGCCCTTGCCAGGTGTCCAAACCATGGCAAACTGTCCAGCATATACCCGTTTGTCAAAGGAGAATTTCAGGGTTACCGTATTCTTTGCCACAACCTCCTTACTCAATATTATTGAAAAATTCAAGATAATGCAACTCCTGTCATCTCACTTACTGTTTCATATCCTTCGTGATTCATGAATTCCTCAAGTTCCCTCGAGAGCTCTTTAAAAACGCCTATGCCCTTTTTATGGATCACAGTTCCTACCTGGAGAGCAGACGCACCAGCCATAATGTATTCTACTGCATCTTCTGCTGTTTCAATACCTCCAACTCCAACTATCTGTTGGCCCGTCTCCTTCTTGACTTCGTACACATACCTCACACCTATATTCTTTATCGCTTGACCAGATAAACCCCCGTATTTATTGCTCAGTACGGGTTTCCTTGCATATATGTCTATAGACATCGCTCTAACAGTGTTGATCATCACCAAAGCATCAGATCTTTCTGCAGCTTTGGCTATAGAAAGAATGTCAGTAACATTAGGTGAAAGCTTAGAGAAGACAGGTATATTTATCTTTGACTTAAGTTCCTTAATAATCTCCTCAACAAGATCTGGGTCAGAACCGACTTCAGACCCGAATCCCTTTACGTGGGGACAGGATAAGTTTAGTTCAATCGCATTAACTCCATAGTTTTCCATTTTAAGAGCAAGATTCACAAATTCTTCAGGAGTAGAACCGAATATACTTCCAATAACCGGCCTGTTTCCTTTAAGCGCAATCTTTATCTCCTCGCCAAAGTTATCTATTCCGGGGTTCGCGAGTCCAATTGCATTGATGAGGCCATAAGGTAGTTCTACAATAACCGGGGTAGAATAACCGGTCCTTTCATCTGTGCCTATGGATTTAGTAACAACCGCAGACGCACCGTTTTCAAGTATTCTTTTCATGGTGTAGCCGTTTTCGTCCAGTATACCAGAAGCAAGCATGAATGGATTTTCCAAAGAAATAGGCCCTATCTTGGTTCTAATAGACGGCATAATAATTCAGGGAGAAATGTCCTGCACCTTAAAGCAATTTTCTGATCCTTTTAATCGAGATAAATACAGATAAGGAGAGATTGGTTCAATTACAGAATGATTGTGATCTTTGACCATTAGTTTGGTTAGAAAACAACTATTAGTTCGTGTTCTATCAAGCATTTATGCCGATGGAAAATTATGAATATTGCAATTTTGAGGAAATGCGTGATATTCTGTCTTTGGATGGAATAAGAGCACTTGTAATTGGTGCCGCTTCCGGAATAGGTCTTGGTATATCCTATGGAGTTCTTGCTAATGGAGGAACAGTAATGGCAGCCGACATAAATGACAAAGCACTTGAAAAATTAAGATTAAGCGTAGATGGAAGAGAGGGAACGATGTACACGGAAGCATGTGATCTGACCTCTGTTGATAGCGTTAGAAACCTCTACTCTGCAGCGATCCAGAAACTTGGGAAAATAGACGTAGTTTACGTGGTTGCAGGCATCGATCCCGTTCAGAGAATAGAAAATTTCGATTACGAAGCTTTCGACAGAGCAGTTGAACTGAACTTCAAGGGTGCGTTCATCGCCTTAAAGGAGATTGCTGTGAAGATCGGAAAAGCGTTCAACAAGGGAAGCGTTGTCCTCATAGCATCCTCCTTGACTCAGAGAACCGAAATAGGCCAGGGGGTTTATTCTGCGACCAAAGGCGCGGTAATACAGTTGGCCAGGGCATTTTCTGCTGAGATGGGGAAGTACAACATCAGAGTAAATGTAATTGCTCCTGGAATAGTTGAAACGCCTATGACGGAGAGCCTCAGAAAGGATAAAAAGAGCTATTCAGAATGCGCTGCGAAATCTCCTCTTAATCGCTGGGCACGTGTGAAGGATGTTGTAGGACCTGCGCTTTTCCTCGCCACAGAAGGCGCATCATTTATCAACGCTTCAGTGATATTCGTTGACGGAGGGGCCAGCTTCATAGACAATAGATTTATCCCAGAGATATAACGGTAAAGAAATTTGGCTCGTTCTACTGGCCTTTCTCGCAAATGTTACCATTGCCTATGGCAATAAATTGAGGAGGGTTGTAAGTTCACGAGGGTTGTTGACGATATAATCTGGACGGTACATCTCAAGTGTGTCGGCATCCCCAGAGCCCCAGGTGGATCCAATGGCGATCACTTTTGCCTGATGAGCAGCGATAATATCGTAAGGCTGGTCACCGACGAAAACGGCCTCATTTGCATCAACGCCCAGTTTACTTAGCGCAAGTTCAATAGGCTCAGGATCTGGCTTCTGGAATTTTGTGTCCTCCTGTCCAATAAAAAAATCGATGTAGCTATCCAAAGCAGCATTTTTCAGAAGTACTTCTGCGTCCCTTCTGCGACTTGATGTTACCACTGCAAGCCTGAATTTTTCCACTAAGTCAGAGATCAGATCTTTTATACCTGGGTAGGGACTTATTAGGTGAGCTCTCTCTTGAAAAAAAGATCTGCTCACATCATAGATTTTGTTACCGGTATCCGGATACCACTCAGACAGGACCTTGCTTACAGGTCGTCCGATCAATTGCGCGTTTTCCTCTGGCGTAAGGCTCCGTCCAAGAACAGCCCTGAACGCATAATCTGTGGAAGCAGATGATACGGTCTCGCTGTCAAGAAGGGTGCCGTCCATATCAAATATCACTGCTTTTATCAACCTGATTCAACCACCCATTGTAACATTGGTAATTTACATTTTCTTTCGGAACACATAATGAATAAAGAAAACCATTTTTCTGTTCATTCCCTCGTATACGTGGATGCGATTACCTAAATCGCAGTGATTCCGGAAAACGGGCAAATTTATCTTCCGAACTGGCCCATGAAAGTGACTCTCTTGATGGTCTTGTCCTCAATGATCTTTTCAAGGTCAGATCGTGCCAGTCCAGGTGGAAGCTTTTCGGTCACTAGGGTTGCATAGAGAAAAAAGAAGTATCTATGTTTGCTTCTTTTTGGCGGGCAGGGGCCATTGTATCCAATTTTTCCAAAACTATTTTTTCCCTGCGTGAATCCCTGTGGAGTTGCCTCAGTCTTTGGAATGTTCTCCGGGATTTCCTTGATGGTAGGAGGGATGTTATACATTACCCAATGGATAAATGTTCCCCCTGGGGCATCAGGATCTTCGACAGTTAGTATATACGACTTTGTCGAAGCCGGTTCATCTTCCCATTTTATCTGCGGAGATATATCTTCGCCCTCGCAGGTAAACTTTTTATCAATGTCCGCACCATACTTGAAAGCAGGTATGTCTATCTTAAAAGTCATAATGTATAATTGCAATCCCTAAAAAAAAGTTATCCATTATTCTTGCACGGATAAGGATTGTTTATTCTCAGGATTTAAGTAAAAGGCTAACTCAAAGAGTTAGCGGGCTGAACATCTGCTTTGCACGTCTTATTTCACTTTTTACAGCCATCGAAAAGGTTCCAAACCTTTCTGGATTCTCTGGGTAATTTCGGTAAAGATCGTCTACTAGCTTCATTTGCTGCACTGTATAAACTAGGCCTTTGAAAGCCTTGATGTCCCCAAGCCCTCGTAAGGCAAATTTCAATTTTGATAGTGCAGATAATTTCGGAGCACCTCCGAGAGTGATTTCAGAAGCTTCTTCTGGTGTTAGGAATTTTTCCATACCATAATTGAGGCTCTTGTTGCTCAGTGATTGCAAATAGATTCTAAAGAGCTCCATGCCACCCATCTTGTTGCCATAAGCCATATTGTAGTCAATATTGTATTTCCATAATCCCTTAACCGAAACATCTCGCTCTTCTATCGCCCTTATCGCATTTTCCGCAGAAAGAATCCCAGATATAATGGCGGGCCCTATGCCAGCTGCACTAAGCGGGTTCGGCATAGCCATGCTGTCGCCCGCACCCATATATCCATTAAAAACAACCGAGTCGAGCTGCCTGCGAACAGAAACGGTCCAGAAACCGGCACCATTATTGTTTTTGTTATAAATTCTTAAATTGTATAATTTTGAATTCAGTTTTACATAGTTATCAAGGAGCGATTTTACTGCATCATTAACCTTAAGTTTTCGATTCCTTATTTCCATTGCCGCTTTCTGCACTCCCAGGCCGATGTTAACTCTGTTCTCGCCTTTTGGAAAAACCCAGGCATAGCCTCCAGGTGCTATATTGTTGTTCAGGTGAATTAATGCGTTGCTCTTATCAAAAAAACCTGGGTTCTCATCGGAACGATCATATTCAAAAATGTATCTGCCAGTAAGCACTATGTCATTACTTTCTATGTTTCTTTCTATGAATGGATTTTGAGGAAGTTTTCTTCTTAGAACGGACGATATGCCTAAAGCGTCTATTACAACTTTGGACTTGAAAACCATCAATTGATTGTTATTGTCTCTGCCGTAAATCCCGGAAACATGGTTTTCCTCTAATATAGGACCGTCTATTTCGAAATTGTCCAGATATTTTATACCAGCACTAAGGGCAATATTCAGTAGTCTTGCCTCAAATTCTGGTCTGTCCAACGCGTATCCATCTCCATCAAATTTGAATCTGTTCTTCAGGTCAGGAGAAAGAGCATAAACTGCATGAAAATCTCTTTCTATCTCTGGAGATCCAAACTTTACGCCGATCTTCTTTTCCAGAAAATCAATGTGTGGTTTCCCAATGGCATCTCCACATACCCATCCCCATGTGGTCTTTTTCCCAACATCCTTACTCGGATTTCTGTCTATGAGCAGAACTCGATCTAATTTCTTGGACGCGATGATCGCTGCAGAAAGACCTGCAAAACCAGCCCCTGAAATAATCAGGTCATAGCTTTGTTCTGGATTTGGCATAGGACGTGATTGATCAATGGTATATTTATTTCAATCTTCAACAAAGCAGGGAAAATCGCAGCATAATTTTGAAAATCTTCAATTAACAGATGTTGTTGTACGATACGCAAGAATTAAATAACATGCAGAGGTTGAATATCATAAGGAAATTAGCGATGATTGGAATGAAGTCCGAAAATAATGAAGGAAAAAAGATGAGCGGTCAACCCTTGCAGAGGCAGCATAAAGTCTGCCCACAATGTGGATCTGAAAATATATTCTTCGAGATAGGCTTTGTCACAGGAACCTATAAATGCAACGATTGCGGATATGTTGGTCCTGTAATATTTGAATTTAATGATAAAGAATATAAGAAATTCCTTGCGGAACTAGGGGATAAGAACAATGACGCTCAATAACCATTAAAATACGCTTATTATTTTATTATAACTGAATATTATTTTTCGTAGTAAATCTTAGCTCTGTTCAATTACAGTTTTCGGTATCTCAGCAAATCTCTTCTTAAATTGTCCACTTATTGAGATGTACATTACTGCCGTTGCGATGGATCCGATTGCTATAATGATCCAATAAGTTGCAGTTAAATTTCTTAGGACTGCTAGAAGCCATAATCCTATTATGGCACCACTGAAGGAACCTATGCTTATATAAAGGTTGTACACACCAATGTATGATCCTCTCATGTTTTCGGGAGCTATGGAGGTAATTATGCTCTGAGTTGTTGGTGAAAGCATATCTTCTCCGAATGTAGAGATAGTCATGAACAAAAGGAGTATCTCTAACGTAGGATAATTTACTAATACCAGAAAGGCCCCAGCATAGAAGATGGTTCCTATGCCTCTCCATAACATAGGGTTACCTGCATTTGTCATGAGCCTTAGTATAGGGATCTGAATTAGGACAACGAGGAGACCATTAAGTGCCCAGATATAACCTAAATACATGAATGGGAGATTCTCTATGGCTATGGAGTAAACCGTTAGTGAACTTCCTCTTTGCCTCATGAAGAATCCAAGAAAAATTCCTATTACGATGAATGCAATAAAAAATTTATCCGATCTATATGCTTTTGAAAGGTCGCCCTTCAACAGCGGTTCATGAAGTTTCGGGAAATACGTTTCTCTCATCATTAGGTAAAGCATGACAACTTCAGCGATCGTTGCTATGGCAGAGATAAGAAAAATATACTGTAACCCGTAACCAGCAAGGTAGGCTCCCAGCAATGGTCCTACTGCAATACCAAGGTTTGCCATTATTCTCATCATTGTATAACCGGACAATCGATCCTGGACCTCCGTTATATCGGCAACAGAGGCCTGTACTGCTGGATACTGGACAGAATTGACAACTATGGTTCCGTACCATGAAAGAACTAATGGAATAAAGTAATGGGGGACAGCGACAGTGTAATAGATCAAAAGATAGAGCACTACGGCAGGTATTTGTGAATAAACTAGGATTGATCGTCTGCCAATTTTATCGGTGAAAATTCCTGAAAAATATTGAATAACAGCCATGATCACCGTAGCAAATCCGAGAAGAACCCCAGTTTCAATAAATGATATTTTGTAAACGATTATAAAAATGAGCGGGAGAAATATGAATGTTGATCCTCTACCAAACGCTCTTATGAACCTAGTTGCACTAAGAATCCATAATCTTTTGTCGAATCCCCGAATCTTATACTGATATGTATTATTACTCGTTCTACTCTTATTGTTTCCGACTATTTAATTGATTTTTGCTGTTATCGTCTAATTTTTGCGAATGATAGTACTGCAAAGTCTAAAGATTGCCATTGCAAATTTGTGTCATGCATATTTTTTTTATATCAAATTATTACCAAATTTAAGAGTAAATGACTTTTGAATCTTGGCATTATTTACTTGAAATTATTGATCACTTACGCATGCACATTAGATGTTGCTGGATTTCGTTTCTGTAAGAATAAATTTTTCGGATATTCAATACGCTAAAATTTTTAACAGTTCTTTATTTTTCATCACTCACCACACTTAAAATAAGCGCTTTAGCAAATATTTATTTAGGTATACCTAATTTCTGGCGCAGGAAGAAATACGACCAGGATAAGAAATTTCAGAAAGTACATAAAGTTCTTTGGACCAGCATGGCTTGTAATGATTGCCGATATGGACGCAAGCAGTACAATCGGTGCGGCTGAAACAGGTGCAATATTCAAGTATGGTCTTATTTGGTTTATGATTCTGCTTATAATTCCACTTTACTTCGTCCAGGAAACATCAGGCAGGATTGGTGTTGCAACCGAAAAGGGTTTGGGCGAAGTTATTCGGGACAATTATTCTCATAAAATTGCAGTGATTACAACCCTCCCAATGGTACTGACCGACGTAGTAACTTACATAATAGAATACTTAGGTATTGCTATTGGGCTTTCTTTCTTTGGTGTTCCAATAATTTTTTCGCTTCCAATTTTTTATATAATTCATTTAGCTATTGTGATTCGCAGAAAATACGGAGTCACTGAATCAATATTGGTCGCAGTATCGGCCTTTCTCATAGTGGCTTTCATGGCTACACTTGTTGTGAGAGGAATCAAACCTTACGACCCTGTATACCTTGTCCCGTCGCCAACTTTTCTCTTCATGCTTGCCGTGAATGTGGGTGCGGTAATTATGCCATTCATGTTATTTTTTCAAGCTTCCGCAACTGCTGAAAAAGTATCTCACGTAAGAAAAAGCAACATAGATGCTGATATCTCTAGTGATACGAAGACCAGAAAAAGATCTCGCTTTACTCAGATCGCAATAAAGTCAATGAGGATGGAAACTCTTTTTGGGGCGGTTGTTTCCGAAATGCTGATGGTTATTGTAGAGATGGCCATGAGCGGGATAAACCCTGACATGGATTTTGCATCGATCCCGGAATTATCAAAAGGTCTTTCCGCTATAGCCGGAGTGTATTCCCCCTACATATTCGGTGTTGGTTTAATAGGCGCTGCATTTCTGGCTCTCGTGGTAATTTCTCTGGGAAGCGCATGGGGATTCATGGAAGCACTTGGAATAAAAAGAGAAAAATCATCTATTGTTTACATTCTGGAAAGTCTTCCCGCAGTCATAATAGCTTTGATTATTCCTGCGGCGTTACTAATTAACACGGTTCTTGACTTGTTAGTGGTCTTTGTGTTTGTCCTGATCGGCCCTGGTGTGCTAATGGGTGTAATAGGCAGAAACCGATCTATAATGGGTGATTATTCTACTTCTAGAAAAGGTGAAATAGCTTACTGGGCAAGTATGATCTTCGTCGTTGTCTTTGGTATCCTTGCTTTAACGTGATCCCATCTACCACCTTTGTCTGGGATATGAGGTTATAGCGGAACGCAATTTGAAAAATTCAAGCATAATATGAAATATCGCCCGTTATTAGATAACGGGGTCAGGTGAAAAGAAAAATTAATACTGAATTAGGAAAAGTACGGGGTAGTCCAAGCCCGATCCGTGTGTACTTATTTGCCAGCAGAATCAAAAAAAGAGTCTAGCGGGTTATCATCATTGGGGTAAGGGGATTCAACTTATTCTGTAATAGACGAATATCAGTAGCCGCCCTGAAGATATTTGCTTACGACGGAAGAAATATCGGCAATCTCATATCCAAATATTTTAAATTTGTTAAGATTCTTATTGTTAGAAACCAGGACGGTAATCTTATCTTTGAATTTTTCCTGGTTTTTGATCTGATTAATAGCTGCAACAATAAGTAGATTATAACCGTCATCGTTTGAGGCCACCAATATTCGTGATGAATTTTCCAGGTTAAACGAATTCAATAGATCCTCTTCATCTGCATTTTGATTCAGGACTATAAAACCATCTGATCGTAATTTATCGGCTTGTTGTTGGTCTCTTATCACTATCACGACGACTTTCCCGCTATTTTTTATATTTGTCACATAACCGTGAACAAAATCAGAATAGCCGAGGACTAGCACGTAATTTTTTAAGGATTTTAATTGGCGTTCTCCCATTCTTATTACTATCCCCCCAATCCTTCTTTCTATAATAGGTGTTATTATTATTGCCATTGCTCCAAAGAATATACCTATGCCGAGTACAGAAAGCGATATTGTAAACATCCTTGATGTAAAAGTCACTGGAAGTATGTCTCCAAGGCCTAATGTCGTAACTGCTTCGCCCGTAAAATACAATGCATCCTCAATATTACTTATGCGCGGGATAAATTGGTTGCCGAGGAGCAGAGATCCTCCAACTCCATAGCTAACGGTAAAAATTATTGCTATTATGGCAACTGCAATTTCTGGTCTTCCTAGAGAGATAGAGGGATAAACATATTCTTTCCTATGCCTAATGAGCAACACCAAGACCAGAATCGCCAGTGCAAGCCCAATCCACGTTATGTCGTAGTGCCTTAAACTACTTAGTGAAAGAATAAACAGAGTTACAATCGTAGCCGATACAATGGCTCTCCAGGTGCCTCTCCCCTTGGCTTTTAAGCCGTATCCTACTATTGTAATGAAGAATCCGTCAAGAACAGTGAAAAAAGATAGTCCCCTCTGGGAAACATTTATTAGTTTTCCAAATAAATGGAACACGTAAACGTGAGTTGACGGTATTATTGTTGCTCCAATTATGATCGTTACTACACCAAGGATGACGACGAAAACGTTTATTTCCGGTTTCTTCATATTGTGGCCTTCATAGCAATTATGTTTATTATGGTGTTATACATACGTTTCAATGTAAAGAACATTACTCGACGGAATTTCCATAAGTCACTCCTTTATATTATTATTTCCAGTTCCCTTTCTAATGAATAAGTTGCTTATAGAAATGAACAGTATTGCGAGAAGGATAAAACCTGCTCCCAGATACTGGAAGATATGAAGTTTTGTTCCTAGTAAGATAAAGGAGGATACCATGGCTGTCAATGGCTCCATTGTTGCAAATATTGCTGCCTCGCTTCCAGTAATTTTTTCGAGACTTTTTAGATAAAAACCGTAACCGATTACAGTTCCCAAAATTACCACGAGCATTGCGAGCCCTAATACAGTTAAAATAAAACCAAAGGACTTTCCGATAAAGTAACTTGTGTCTCCTATGAAAGAGAAAGGAAAAGATACGATAGAACCGACAATGAAACCAGAAAGCATCATAGACCAGGAATTGAATTTACCCAAGAGGTTCCTGGATTTCAAAGTATAATATGCTGCCGCGAAGGCAGATAGCAATCCTGTGATGACTGCTATTATGGGAACGACTATCTTTAGTTGTAAGTCTGTGGCAATAATGAATGTTCCTGCAAATGCTAGAGCGACAGCGAAAATTAGCACAATATTCTTAATCTTAAATCGAACCATCTCAAACGTTGCGACGATTGGCAGGAAGAGGTACTGAAGCACTGTTGCAATTGATGCATTCGAATAATCAATTGTCAGAAGATAGGTTAACTGCGAAAGAAGAATTCCGAAAATAGAAAATAATACTATGTCCCAGGAAAAAATTTCTCTGTAATTAAGTTTGACAAATGGAAGAAGTACAAGTGATGATACAAACAAGCGAAGAAATAATAACAGAAAGACTGGAAAATTATAGGCCGAAAATAAGTACTGGGCGATCGTCGCAGAAAGTCCCCACATCGAAGCTCCAATAAAGGCTAGCAAGGCGTATGCGTATGTCTTCAACCTATCTGTACCGACATTAAGTATAGAAAAGTTTTCAGGGAAAAGGCGAAGACCGTTCTGAAATCAATAAGATCCGATGAGCACCAAAATCCAGCCTATAATGTTAAGAAAAGGTATCACTGTAAGATATGCTCCTGTTCTAAGTGAGGAGCTGTCAAGACCTGCTCCAAGTCTATGAATACCAACAGCAACCAGAATAAGACCTATTATGGCAATCACCAGGCCCGGTATTGCTAGGAAGAGGCCATAAATTGATCCATTCAGAAGAGAAAAATAACCACTTAAAGCCAGTAATCCCCCAAGTATTTCTAAGATCAGACCCGTATTACCAATGGAATATCGTTCAGATATGTACCCTAGACCTGAAAAAGTCTGGAAAAGGAAAATAAAGGTCAAAATCCCGAGAATAATCCCTATTACATCTACGACTAACAACTTAAGAACAAAGTCCAAATAAGCCATAAGACTGAGAACAACCATAAGAGCCGACGCTTTCCGCAGTCTATTCAGTTCATCTTCGCAAACCGTAGAATCTAGTAAAACTTCTTCACCTTCATTCATCGGTTAAGTATATTAATGAACAAATATATTTTAAATTTCCTTTCATACTTACATTTTTTATTGTACTGAGAGGCAAAGTAGATTTTGCAGATTAAACAGAAATTATTATCCATTAAGGTTAGTCCTATCGTTTCATTGCAGCGTCTATGGGGAGAGGTTCTTCGCTTGGCCTACAACATTTACTTCTGGATATGAACAGGCTCTCATTTTATTAATCGGAGCTTGTCTGTAGTTTTACTCGGTCAAGTGGTTTTCTGCTGTAATTTAAAGTTCTGGACCCAGTTACGTATTGGCAAATTTAATTGTGAAATTATGTTAGTCTAGCGAATTAATATTTAAAACAGGTAGTTTCTAATTATAAAATTTTACTATTTAAAACGGGCCCGGTGGGATTTGGACCCACGATCACCGACTTAGAAGGACGGTGCCTTATCCATACTAGGCCACGGGCCCCGAAGCTTCACTCTATTGTGTTGTTTAATTTTAATTTTTGCTGTGCGTTAGGTGTCTATCAATGTTATTCTAATTTTTGGCCTGTTACATCAAGAAAACAATAAAAAGATAAAAGGCTATATCTATCCATTGAAATTTGAAATCAAAATAACTGTCAAAAAGATTGAGTTTGGTGATTATATCCGTGCCATGCAACCCGATCTTGTTAGCAATGTCGGAAGATCAAGGGTAAGAATAGATGAAAATTCAAACTACTTTTATATTTATATATCATCGCCTGATATCGCAGCAATGAGAGCAGCCTTGTCTTCATTTACAAGATGGTTCAAGGTTGTAACCGATATAATGAAAGGGGTCGAGTAGAATTGGAAAATGATATAAGTCAGTATATTCAAAATCAACTTAAGCAAGCTCAACAAATTGAATCCCAGATAGAGCAGGTTGTGAGCCAAAGATATCAGCTTGATAATCGAATAAAGGAGCTTGAGAAATCTCTTAAGGAACTCTCTTCTATATCTGCGGATACGCCGGTTTACAAAAGTGTTGGGAATATACTCTACCGGGTGGATGATCGAAAGAAATTGATCGATGAACTTTCAGAACAGAAGGAGCTGAGTGAGATAAGAATAAAGACTCTGGAGAGACAGCAAAAATCCCTTGAAGACAAGTATAAAGAAATAGAGACGCTGGTTCAGCAGAAGTATGCAGAAGAAACTTCCAAAAGAGGAACATCACAGTGATAGAATCCCCAGACGTTCAGGCAACATTACCATATTATAGAATTTCAATAAATGAGGCAGGAGTTTCTGGCGTAAAATTTCCGATAAAGATTGAAAGAAAGGGACAGATTATAGATCTCTCTGCCACTGCTAGCGTTTTCGTTGATTTGCCGGAAGGGAGAAAAGGTGCTGATTTTTCGAGAGAAATTGAATCCATTTATCTCGTTATTTCATCTCATAAACTTCATTCCATTGAGGAAGTTGCGTTCAAGATTGCCTCTCTTGCTCTTGAAAAGATGCCATACTCAACAATCTCCAGAGTTTACTTATCCGCGGACTACTTCAAAAAAGGAAAAAACGATGCTGGAATGGAAATATTCGTACCATACACAATATTTAGTAATTCTGTTGTAAAGTCGGAAGGTTCACGTAGACTTTCCATAGGCGTAGTTGTACAGGGTATGAGTTCCTGTCCATGTGCTATGGAATCAACACGGGCTTTAATGGTTTCTGATTTCCCTGATTTGGAGGAGGCTTTGAAAAGAATACCAACCGTGACGCACAATCAGCGTAATAGGATTACGTTTGAGATAGAAACACCAGATGGCAATCTACCGGAAGCTGATGACATGATAAAAATATGCGAGGATGTTCTTGGAGGCCCCCTGCAGTCCTTATTGAAGAGAAAGGACGAAGCTGCCCTGGTATATAATTCGCATAAGAACCCAAAGTTTGTGGAGGACATAGTACGTGAAGTAGCCGTGAAGGGGGCCGAGAAATTTGCTGATTTTCCTCTCGAAACTATGATCAAAGTTTCGTCCGAAAGCGATGAAAGCATTCATCCGCACAATGCGAAAGCATACATGTCGCTTAGCCTGCGTGAAATCAAGGAACAGTTGGACAAAACTAAATCTTGAGTGGTTTTCCATGCCCTGGAAGTATTGTTACAGGCGAGTACGATCTTATTTTTTCCTCAGATTTTTTCGCTTCGTTCATGTCAGCAGTGAATTGTTTGTTTATGCTGAGCTCTCCGTTGTGTACCACAACGGCGTCTCCAACGAACATCATTCTCTCAGGCTCGTAAAAAAATGAGGTGCTTCCCGCTGTATGTCCTGGCGTCTCAACAACGCTTAAATCTTTAATCTTCAATTCATCGATCGAAAAAACATCCTGAACCGGCATGGATTTCATGAGACCACCAACGACCTTGGACATGAACGTTCCTGCAGTATGCATTCTTTCCTTTCCCTGTATGGTTGGGATTTCAATCTTGTTTGCGTAGATTTGGGGCTTAAATCGATCGAAAATCATACTGAGGCCACCTATATGATCTGGGTGATCATGTGTTATTAGGACGATATTTGGTGAAATTCCAAGGGCTTCAAAAAATCTTATAATCTTCTTCGCAGAGGACTTTGTCCCAGAATCAACGAGGATATTATTTTCATTAACCTTTAAATAATAGCAATTTGCCATCGTGCCTTCTATAAGCTGAACATTATCGCTGATTCGCATTGTGTGGTATTTTAATCCTCAATATAGAACTTTTTCGATCTATTCAATCCTGATGCATTTTGTCTTTAGTTGAAGAACGGAAACGTCCAATATTCTTCAAAAATAACTTCATATTTAAATAGCATCAAATCCATTCCTTTTAGAATGATGCAGTTCGAAGTAATTGAGCATAGGGATGATGCCAGGAAGAATGAGCATATTATCTATTGCATAAATTACCTGGATCCATCTTTCGCCATTGCGAGCATTGACAGGAAGTTGGAAAAGGGTGATCTTGTTTCTTTAGATGGAAATAATGTAATGCTGAATAACGTTGTGATAGGAAAGATTATCAATAGGAAGAGCGCAAGCGACGTTAAGGTGAGCACAGACTATGACATAAAGTACACAGGTGGGTATTCATTGGACGGGAAGACAATATACCTTGACGAGCATTTTCCCCGTATTCTACACGTCGAGGGCAAAGAGGTGGATACAGTAAAAAGTATTGGTTTACATCATGAATTGCCAGAAAAGTGGTTTTCCGATGAAAAGTATGAGTACCCGTATGCGCATGAAATTGCCACGGGTATAGAGAAGCAGTATGTAGAATCTTTGGGAGTTACTTGGAAAGGTTATTGCGACGAAGTAGACAAAAATCTAAGGAAAGTTTACAATAGGGAACTTGGTAAGTCTCCGTCAAATCTTGATCTGGCACCCTATCTTTATTGCAGGGATAAAGAGGCATTAAAGGAGATAAGAAAAAGCGAAGAACTATAAACTTAGTTTTAAAAACTTCAATCTATTTTCGTAATTTTCAGCCTATCTCATTGATTCTCTTTAGCATTTTTACAACGCTGTCAACGGCATCCTTTGCCATCTCGATTCTTGCCTGGGCCTGCAGTCTACTCTGATTCGGTCCAGAAATGCCCAAAGCAACTGGCTTAGAGTATTCTACGGAGAGATCCTCGATCTTTCTTGCAGCGTTCTGCATAATAATCTGGTCGTGATCGGTTTCGCCCTTTATCACCGCGCCCAAAGTAACCACGCCTTCTATCTCCTTTTTTTCTAGCAATTTTTTAACCCCGAGAGGTATGTCAAAAGTGCCAGGGACTTGAAGAACTGCGCCTATCTTTACGTCAAGAAAATTTGCTTGTTCTTCCGCCCTCTTTAGCATGCTCATCGTTATGTCGTAATTATATTCCGAAACAACAATTCCTATTTTCATTTTTATCATCTCAATGTCTTATACCGCTTTTTGGCTCTTCAGTTGATCCAACGTCCTCGAATCCCTGTCTCAGCCCTTTACCTGCATTTTTACGCAGGGCATCCGGGTTGAATACAAGATTGAAAGCGTTCAATGCATGTTCACGGGAACGGCGATCTGCCAAAAATGAAAGCTCACTTAGGTTTTTTGCTTCATCTTCGTGAACGAATACTTCAATTATGTGTTTGTTTGTCGCTAGCTGAACTTGCATTATTCCCATGGAAGCAACCTGTGCAGAGATCTTATCTATCGGCTGTGCTCCCGGCATTCCACACGCAACTATGATATCACATCCCTGTTCCTCGATTAATTTTTTTGCCGCAACTGGGATATCTTTGATCCCCGGAACCGTGTACCTTATAGTTTCAAATCCAGTTCCTAAAGATTCAAGTTCATTAATGACTGAACGCCCCATATCGAATCTCGCAAAAGTAGTGTCAACAATACCAAATTTCTTCAAAGAGAACCCTCTATAATTTCTAACAATTTTGTCCTGATCGAAGAACTACTCAGATACTTTGCATTATCAAACTTAGATATCCTTACAACTCTTGTGTTAAGTCCAAGTTCCTGGCATTTTCGTTCAATGGCTTTGTCATCAAATTTCTGATCGTATCCAAGAGTTATTATGTCTGGCTTGTTCTCTATTACAGTTTGGAATATGTCTCCCTCATGTCCTATGATGGCCTTGTCAACAGGTTTAAGCTGGGATACCAGACTAACGCGGGCCTTTTCATCGAAAATTGGTGCTTTCCCTGACTTCATTGCTGTAGAATCCCTAGCCACAACTACCAATAATTCATCACCCAACTTTTTTGATTCTGTCAAATAATGAAGGTGCCCAAGGTGAAGAATATCAAAAACCCCCGTTGCCATTACTCTGGTCATCTTTCCACTGGGCGATTATAGTATCCCCTTCTATAAATGTTAAGTTGTGCTCCTTCGCAAAAATCTCAGCTTTCTTTCTACTAAGTGAATAACCATCAGTATCCAGCATCTCCACTATCGTGGCCGAAGGTACCAGATTTGCCTTTTCCATAAGATATGTACTAAGTTCGGTGTGTCCTCTTCTCCGGCTGAAATAGCCGTTTCTTGCGATGATCAGTATTACGTGTCCCGGTACTCTAAAGATTTCTGAAAAAACATCACCAGCACTTCCGTTATATTGATTCAGATTGTTAAGGAAATTAGCGAAACTTGTTATGGTCAATGCCCTATCATTGTCGGGTATTCCTGTGAAAGTTCTCCTGTCATTTATCGTGACTGAGAATGAGCTGTTCTTATCATATCTAAGGTCAGAATTATCAAAAGCTCTGGGGTTCAATTTCAAATAATTCCTGTACACATCCTCTATAAATGGCAGTCCAATCTTACTTGCATACCGTTCTGGTAGTGTTGTGCATATTAATCCTCCTCCAAATGATCTCATAAATTGTACTTTTTCATGATCAACGAACTGTGATGCAAAAACTATATCGGTTTCCCCTTCACGCTCTGGATTATCGAAAATAAGCACAGGTTTTCCGGACTTTAAATCATTTAACGCGGTTTCTATCATAAGAGATGATTTCTCTACATTAATTAAATATTTTGGTAATTACTAAAAAATAAGTAGATTTCTTAAATTACTTATTCGTAATTGTGGAAAGTTGAACCTGAGAAGATACGAACCTTCAGACTTAGAAATGATATGTGTACTAGAAAAGAAAGCATTCGAAGTTGGTCCATATACTAAGCGTATGCTAAAAAGTATTTTCAAAAGTCCGAAGTCATTTAACATTATTGCTGAAGAGAATAATAATATCGTAGGTTACGTCGTTGCTTTTCCCCTAGATAAAAAGAAGGCCGATATAGAAACTATTGCAGTTGATCCCGATTTTCATAGATTCGGAATAGGAAGCAAACTGCTCCTCGGCATCGAGGATGAAATGAGAAAGAGAGGTTTCTGTATTTCAGTTCTGGAAGTCCGGAGTACAAATTCTGAAGCTATAAGTTTCTACATTAAGCATGGATACAAAACGGTGGAGCATATTCATCAATATTACACAGAGGTTTTTCGCGGTTCAAGGGGGGCCTACAGGATGGAGAAGCAATTATAGGTTTCTGTGTTATTGACCGAGCTAGAGAAAACATCGTTAGTATTAGGGCGAAGCGCCTAGGTTAACACTTTTGAATACGGCCTTTATTTCAATGTGGTTAATTATCAATCTCATGCGAAAAGCGCCTTTATGTTTGATACTCTTCGAATGCTTATACTTTTCCGACATTATCGTTTTAAGCGTAAACTGTTAGGCATTGGTAAACGTTATTATATTTTTAATATTAAATTTAAAGCACATATTTAAGTTACCTGAACTCCCCCCCA
>JAKAYB010000090.1 GCA_021826925.1 Thermoplasmata archaeon
TAGATCAACGGTAAAATAATAGAGGCGAATAAGGTACAGATGATATCCCTAGGAATAGAAGGCACTGCTCACACAATCGGATGTGGGATCGTCGACGAATACAGAATTCTCGGAAATTCGTCAGATACTTATAAAAACCCCAAAGGAGGTATACATCCTAGAGAAGCTGCTGTTCATCATGCAGATCATGTTAGCGAAGTGATAAACTTTGCTCTGGACAAGGCCGGTATCAAGCTGAGCGACATCGATCTGGTTTCGTATTCTAGAGGGCCGGGGTTGGGTCCATGCTTGCGGGTCGCAGCAACTGCAGCTAGGGCCATTTCCATTAAGACAGGTAAACCAATTGTTGGAGTGAATCACCCACTCGGGCATGTGGAGATAGGACGCAAACTTACGGGGGCCAAGGATCCGATAATGCTTTACGCTTCCGGTGGAAATACTCAGATCATTGCACATATCAATGGCAGATACAGGGTAATGGGTGAGACCATGGACATGGGCATAGGTAACCTGCTCGACAAGGTTGGTAGAGATCTTGGATACGAATTTCCTGGAGGGCCCGTAATAGAGAAACTTTCATTGAACGGGAACAAACTGCTAAATCTCCCGTACTCCATCAAGGGAATGGATTTTTCATTCTCGGGCATATATACTGCAAGTAAACAGCTTCTGAAGAATGGTGAAAGAAAGGAGGATGTAGCCTATTCGATCCAGGAGACTGCATTTTCCATGATTATGGAAGTCCTTGAAAGAGGTATACATCAGGTCTCTAAGAAAGAGATACTCGTTGCAGGTGGTGTTGCACGAAATAGGCGACTCAGGGAGATGATTTCAACACTGGGAAAGGAACTCAATATAGAGACATTCCTTACCGACGATGAATATTGCATGGACAACGGAGCAATGATAGCTCAGGCAGGGATGTTGATGTTTCAGTCTGGTCGGTCAGACACGGTTGAGACTGCCACGGTGGATCAAAGGTTCAGGATAGATGCGGTAGATGTTCCCTGGATTATCGACTCGCCGATTGACAGTAAAGTTGACGAAGGTGCAGAAAGTATAATTCAAGAATGCAACTTTCTAGGCCGGAATGCTTTAAGGAAAACCAGAATAAGGAAGGATTACAGGGATCCTACGCTTGACACACTCATTAGGAAAGAGAGAATAAAGAGGGAAGCCACCATGATATATAAGATGAACGAACTTGGAATACCTGTTCCGATTGTATACGATATAGATTTTTCAAAACTATACACCCTCTATGAAAAGATTGACGGGGAAAAATTGTCAAACTATCTCGAGAAGGGCGGAAACACTGTACCTTCAGTTTTAGAGGAACTAGGCGAATCAATTGGAATAATTCATTCAAAAGGTATAACGCATGGCGATCTTACAACATCAAATATACTCGTCAAAGAAGACGAGCCATACTTGATAGACGCAAGCATGGGTACCACTAACTCGACACTTGACGAACTCGCTGTAGACCTTTATCTTTTTATGGAATCGTTACGTGTAGTATCAAGGGATCCAGAAACTTTGTTCCGTTATTTTGTCAACGGATACTCAAGGAAAAATTCAGAATTTGAGCTCGTAATGGAGGAAATGAATAATCTGGAGAAGCGCAGGAGATATGTATGATTGAATTCATTTCAAGCAATAGGCACAAATTTGTGGAGATCAAGACGAGGATGGATGAATGCAACTTAGGCATTACTTGGGTCAGGATGAAATACGAGGAAATACAGGCAGACACAACAGAAGAAATCTCGTTGGATAGTGCAAAGAAACTTTCAAGTTTCAGGGGCAAACCATTTTTCTTGGAGGACACTGGACTCTACATAACTTCCCTCAACGGTTTTCCTGGACCATATTCATCATATGTATCAAAGAAGCTAGGTAATCAACTTGTCTTGAAACTTCTAGATGATGAACGCTCTGCAGTATTCCTCACTGTTCTGACCTACTGGGATGGCAGGAGTTTCTTTCAATTTTCTGGAAAATTAGAGGGGGAAATTTCACTGGTTGAGAGGGGAAAGAACGGATTCGGTTATGATCCCATATTTATTCCCAAGGGTAAAGATCTCACATTGGCTGAAATGACAGTCGAAGAAAAAAATGAAATATCTCACAGATCCAGAGCATTGAACAAATTTATCGAATTTCTGAGGACCAATGGGATGCCGTAGTAATGATGCTATGTCCCAGCGTTAATGCTTTACATCTTTGCTTTCAGCCTTCTCTTTTTCCATTTCCGTTATGGACACCCAGGTAAGGAAACACACATCGAGTATGCCTTTTTCACGGTCCAGCATTTCAATCACCCAGATATTGTTTGAAGAACCTAACAGTCCTTGGCCAAACATCCTTGGAAGCACTTTCGTCATAAGCCAGCCCGGTATCATTGAAGAAAGCGTGCTTGGTGTTGGGTATATTTTTTAATTCCAGAGTTTTTTGTGCTTCAACATTCCCTTTATCAGATCAGGCGATCCTTCATTTATTGAACTGTCATCGCCGGCATAAGCTCCAAAAATAGGTCCTTTTAGATTCTTTAGATCATCGATATTTTTAGGATTTGAACCGTAGTAAATCATGCTCGCATCAAACGGTACCGTAGTGGGAGACTTGAAATGCAAGTCCGCCTCCCATGCAGAATCCTATTATTCCAGTCTTATCATTGCTGAATGGCTTGTCCCTGATAAACTTGTATCCCTCTATCAAATCTTTAATCATTGTCTCTCCTAACGGTATTCTGTTGAACATAAGATCACTGACAATTTTTCTTGTCGTCTCTGTCGATTTGGAAAGTAATTCCTGCATCGCTTTCTGATCTCCACGTTTCTACGGTGGTAGCGACCACATCGGTCTCATTGCATCCATTATGTTTTCTGGCGTGAATAATTAGTTCTGTCCTGGTCTAGAATAGAGATGCGGGGACATAGCAACGAAACCTTCTTTTGCAAGGCGTGAAGCAACGCTCTTTATAAAATCGGTCAACCCCCAAATCTCCTGTACGACAAGGATTGCTGAGTGTTTCCCATCATCATCTGGTCTGGCTATGAAAGATTTTACTTCGGTGTCATCAAACGTTTTATACGCTGTGTTTTCTTCTTTTATATTTACCATGATTGCCAAAACAATACTATAAAAATGGTATAAAAACATTTTTTAGTCATTTTGTAGGCATTATCCGATTAGCTCAGCTCAGAGGGGAGAAAAGAAATGCAGAACATAGAATGGCCATAGGACTAAGTTTTTAATATATCTGTCTTATAAGATTCTAGGCATCATGAAATGGGATCATATCAATAGATTAGTAGGTTTTTTAATTTTCATTGCAACGATAATGGTTACCCCTCAGGCTGTCATTTCCGGAAGAATATCGCTTATTCTGGGGCTGATAATTTCATTTGCTGGTGCAATCATTGCTACATTTATATCTTGGCGTGGTATTCTTTCAGCTTTGCCAAAATCATCCTCTAGAAAGATGGCGATATGGAGCTATGCCCTTTCAAGTTTGATAGCTGTTCCTGCTGTTTTTATAATGTCTTCTAAGTATTCCTCGTTATCCTTTCTCCTTGTTATTCCTGTAGACTGTCTGCTTCTCTATCTTCCGATTTATCTTAAATACAGAGAAAACAGGCCACCTAATATAAGCAACCTGGAATTCAGTAAGAAATACACATCACAGTTGAGGAACGCATTGTCAGGTAAAGCAGAATACATTCCCGACGTATATATAAGCGACAGTATTCGAGGTAGGAGATTGGCATACGCAACAACAGGCAAGGAATTCAAGATCGTCGTTGCAAAAGAAGCTGAGGAAAGGTTGTCTGATTCCGAAATCGAAACACTTCTGGTTATGAAATTCTTTGAGAAGAAGAGTAACTATGGTAAAAATTTAGTCTATTCTATAGCCGCCTACTTTATTTTCATTTTTGATGCGATCTTTTTGATTATGGAAACATCCAGTGCTATCCTTACTGCTCTTCAACAGATTTATCTTCTATTAGTGACGTTTGCAGTGGTTGTTATCATTTTCCTGTCCCCCTTTGTAATCAAGGCACTGTCAATGTACTTCGAGAAGCGCCAAGATAGATACCTAACAGAAAATTATGGGCATACTGAGGATATTATATCTCTAGTGAAAAAGCAGAACGAAATATTAATCCCGTTGAGACCACTATCTGAAAAGCAGTATAACTCATATTTAAAGAGACTTCAAAAGATGACGAAGAAAAGAATAGCCTATTTGGAGGAATTCTCCGCTGGAAGTAAAAGAATTTAAATTCTCTGCGAAGAAATCGAGGAATCACAAGATAATATTTGATTCACATAGCGTTTTTATCGGTTCAGAATCTGACAAGTAACCTATTTTTTTGATTGTTTTGAATTTCTGAAAATCGTCATATCACTATGTTTGTTAACTAGTATATAACGCCAGTAACTGGTGCATGATGCCAGTAAAATACCATTACTTCAACTCACAGGTAAAGACAAATGTTGACGAATTTTACGATCGCGAAAAGGAGTTCGACACGATAAAAAATGCCCTTAAGGCTGCGTCGCTCATGATCATATATGGACAGCGTGGAATGGGCAAAACAAGTTTGCTGAACGTAGGTCTGAATCAATTCGATGATCAGTTCATGATAATAGATGCGAGAGAGCTTTCCAGCGATATGTTTGTCTATAAAGAATAATTTTTCACAGAGCTTAAATCATTGGATTAAATATACAACAAATGAGATCTACACTTAAAGTGATCCTTACGATCGTTGTTACAATAGGAGTAGTTGCTCCCATGGCGTATTACGTTGTCGCTGATCTTTCACCTACTGTACCTTCGCTGGTATCCTTTGTACCTTCAAACTCCCAAGTCGTGGTATTTGGTAACGCCAATGGTACGCCTTTGTATGTTTTTTCGACACCTGGAAATTACTCTAACAATACCGGTGTTGTGATAGGCACGAGCATTGACTCTTTGATGAACAAAATCCAGTCTTCTGGTGCCAATAATTCACTTTCAAACAATTCCGCGACCAAGAGCAGATTAAATTCTACAGAGGAAATAATCAATGTTACGTTTTATACAAAGTATAACGGGTATGCGATTTACTACGTTTCGGTTAACGAATCTTATCTGAACAAAGCGTATAACACAAATGCTTCCGGCATCTTTGCGAATGGCCTAAGTAATATCTCTGAATTCAACTTTACTAAGCTTTTATCCGATAGGAGAATATTTGTTTCCCAAGATTCCAGTAATATAATAACCATAGGTAGTTTATATTCCGTTGAAGAATCTGTCAATGCTCATATAAAAGGTAAAAATTTTGCGATCAAAGCAAAATCCTATATTGATCCAAATGCAAACATTTCTGTTTATATGAACCTGAGTTATGCTAAAATTTCGCCTTTATCAATAAACGTGTTTGAGAATACTACTGAACTTTATGTTCATTCCACAAACAAAACACTCATAGCCTCTATCTATAATGTCTCAAAGGTGCTCGATAACAAAAGCCTGATAAAGACCCTATCTCACACGAACAATACAGTTAGCATGGTACTGAAATTTGGCATCAGGAATTATGAATCATACATTCTTTATTTTCGAGCTCTGTACCCCAAAATAGAATCTGGAAGTCAATGAAATGGCGTCTCCATTCGGATCTTTTGCAACCACTTACAGTTACTATTTCAAGAATTACTATCGTTCAAAAAGTTTCTATCTTATGCTTATTATTATCGTTCTTGTTTCAGTCCTTTTAAGTTATTTTTCTATACGATACATTAACGATCTTTCAAAGATATTTCCGGGAATCCCGGCATCAAGTTTTACATTGCCGATAAGGGAGGATGTCCTCGGTTATATCTGGTCCTTTGTCATGACAGATCTTCCTGTTTTCGCAGCAGTTTTCTTTGGATCATCTGCTATTTCAAGTGAG
>JAKAYB010000091.1 GCA_021826925.1 Thermoplasmata archaeon
TATAGCTGGGGTTGCCTCAGGGGCAGATAGTGTAGTATGTCCTGTGCCGCCATGCTTCCATACCCAAGCAAAAGGATGTATACCTTAGTTTCATTTTCAGTGAGTCCTATGTCCTCAAGTATAGATATTATGTTTGCATGGTTTTGGTTACTACCAAGTTCAGAATTGGTCATTATCTCTCAATGTCATGGACACTGATATAATTTTATACTGTTATAGCTTCAGATTTCTCTACTTGCAATCATTCAAGCTCCAAGTGCAATAAGATATGGCAAGGTCAGGTAGTTCAATCTAACGTTATCGGATCAGCTATAAGAACCTAAATATCTATCCCATTCATCTTTGGCTCCGTAATTTACTCACTCTATGTGAATAAATGTGTAGAGTGATGATATATTACATATTATTAAAAAAAGTATAAAAGAATGGTCAATGGTATGAGTCCAATCGAGTACGTATGGTAAATTATGAAAATCCTGAATTTGATGCTAAATGGAACTCAAACTAATTATGAGGCATATTTCGAAACGCTCAAAAGTGTGATAAGATAGCAGATTATTGAGAGTATGATAAATAGGATAAAGATCGATTGCTTTGCCACGTATGCATAAAAACATGCCTTTTGATAGCCATTATATAAAGTGACCCGAGTACTTCATTCATTAAATAAGAACAAGCTTTGGTTATGTGCCGATTGAATACTCATCTTTTAGTTATACATTTGTGCTTTAAACAAATCGTAAAATTGCCTTATCTTCGTGCATATGAACTTAACTTTAGTGCATCTTCTTCTTTAATCAAGCACATAAGGAGCGAAATATTAATGCCGTGTCCGTAATATAACAGCGATGGTCATAGCAATTTCGACAGCTTACATAATCATTACCTCTGCAATAATTACTCTCTATTTCCCCATTGCAGTAGCTCAAACAACTTTGCTCATTGCACAGTTTCGGAGAAACTCTGACAGGGTCCATAGTAAGTTCAGAAAATCTCATATTGAAATGCCACCTCCAATTCTAGTCCAAAAAAATTATCACAATGGCAGGAAAGTGATCGTTGTAATCACTACAAATGGCGCGAATGCAGAAGTTGTAGACAAATTATTGTCTATACTCAAATCGTACATGCTTCCAATTCGCTTGTTTGTAATCAAGGAGGCTTACGATAAGCATGCATATCCTGCAGAGGAAATTGTTGTTCCTGCAGACTATAATTGCCCTAATAAATCAAGAGCGAAACTGCGTGCATTACACTATGGGAGTTTATGGTTCAAAGAGCATGGTTTTGGCAAAGAGACCTATATTTGCCACCTAGACGACGATTCAGTGGTTTCCAGAGAGTACCTCGAGTACATATACTCAATGCCGTACGATAGTGGTCAAGGGCACATCAGACTGAGAGAACCCGGAAAACATCTATTCTCAACATTGGGTGATATGTGGAGAATTTCAGAGTGTGCTTCGTTCTGTGCATACTTCAACAGTAAAGGCAAACCCATGACAGCACATGGCGAGGGAATGGTAATAAGAGCTGATGTCGAGGAGAAAATTGGATGGGATTACGGAACTTACGGTGCAGAAGATGTGATCATGGCACAATTAATTGTGAAGAATGGCTACACATTCGGGTATATACCTGGACCAATATTCATTGCCCCCCCACTGTCAGCTAAGGATTTTTACAAGCAGAGGAGAAGATGGATATGGGCCATGCTGTGGGCCACTCCATTTATAGAAAAAATAAACAGGAAATATGTTTACTGGGCACTATACAGGTACGCAATCGGATGGTCCGGTTTCGTTGGTTTCTTTCTTTCCCTACCTGCATATTTCATTCATTTCCAATATTCCTATGCAATTATTGCCTTCTCGATGTTTAATACTATCAATTACTTCTTCTTCTATCAGTACGGTATATTCAAGACAAACAAGAGATGGAGTCTTTTGATGTTTATATTGCAATATCCTGTGTCTCTGTACGAAGGGGGCACCATGATATATTCTCTTCTGTTCCCACCAAACAAAATGAAATACGATGTGATAAAGAAGATTTGAAACTGCCTTCATTAGTTTCTGTCTATGCAGAAATTTTATGGTTCTAAAAATCAACAATTTTTAATGATGGTGCTATCACATCCATGTATGATATTGAATTTTGAAGGTAGGATACCGTCGATCGATAAGACAGCGTATATATTTCCAAATGCGACAGTTATTGGTGCTGTGAAGATTGGAAAGAACGTTTGGGTTGGCCCAGGCGCTGTTCTTCGCGGAGATTACGGGGAGATTGAAGTAGGTGATTACAGTGCAATAGAGGACAACTGCGTGGTTCATGCTAGGCCAGGCGAAAAAACTATAATAGGTGAACATGCAACAATAGGGCATCTCTCGGTTATACATACAGGAAGGGTCCACGACTGGGCAGTAATTGGAATGAATGTCACAATCTCGGATTTTTCAAATGTTGGTGTCTGGTCAGCTATAGGGGAAGGTGCAGTAGTTAAAAATAACCAAGAAATACCCGATGAAGCAATTGCAGTAGGAGTACCTGCTAAAGTGATCGGGAAAGTTTCAGAGGATTACAAAAGGCTGTGGACAGAATATAAGCACAATTATAACACGTTTTGCGAACGTTATAAGTCGAACCTTACAATAATAGAATAAGTGTATCGCCATAGCAATTCCCTTCTCTTTTTGTCGCGTTAAACGCATAATAAAACTTTCGAGATGGGGTATGAAAATGTATCTCCGACTGATGAAATATCCGGGCTCAAAAACGGTAATGTTACCAGAAATAAAGCGCATATTCTCACTTTCACGTTCTAACATGCTGATTGATGTTTTTGGCGGTTCTGGTTTGGTATCCCTCAATCTGAGGGCAGAGAAGACAGTGTACAATGACATAGATGTAAAACTTATTAACATCTTCACCACAATTCAGACCAATCCATTACTAATAAAATCGATGCTTTATGAAATATTAAAATTTGTTGGCGCTGAAGATAGAAATAGAGTATCATTTCATGAATGGCTGTTGGGTAAGAATCTGCACAATAACCGCTCTGAACTTGATCTTATAGAAAGCATTTATCAATATACAACAGGCTTCGGCGGAATGGGTAGCACTTATGCAACAAGGAATGAAAAGTCAAAGGCGACATTCATATCAAAAATCCTGGGGAATTTTTGGGAAATTCAGCAAGCAGTGCATTCATGGACAATAGAGAATCTAGATTTCAGGAAGCTATTCGAGAAATACCTTTCTTCAGAAGCATTCTTTTACCTCGATCCTCCTTATTCCGAGAGGGCCTGGTACAACTATAATCTTACCAGAAACGATTATCTTGATCTCAAGTCTATATTGTTTAATCTGGATTGCCCTTATCTTATGAACGCTGACTTTATGGATAGAGAACTTGTTGGTATTTTTGGAAAACCCGAATTCATTAGGCGGTACGTAAACGAAAACGGAAAACCAGGGCGTGTAAATGATCGCATTAAGGCATTTTATACGAATATTCCAGGTGCAGGGGAAAATTTATCGAAGACGTAAATTCCATTCCTCGTGTTGCTTAATTTTTGTCGGCATCGCTAATAAGTGTTATTCATGCGTTTTCTAGTCTCTTCCAAGGAAATGAACGGTGGAAGTCGACCAAAAGATTTGGCCAGATCCAGAAACTCATAAAGAGTTAGGTTTCTCGGAAATTCATCAAATTTTCCAGCATACTGTCTTTTAAGTACGAAAGACTTGTACTTGTGAGGTAACAATTGGCTTTTCCGTTAGTCATATATTTCGACGAGTATCGTGGACCATGGAACCCGAGTCCGCATAAGATAAATATTCGTATCAAGCATCACTGTTTATGCAACTAATCAGAAAGGGGAAAGTAAAAGATGTCTATGATGAAGGTAAATCTCTGCTGTTCAAATTTTCCAATAGGATTTCAGTATTTGATAAGATAATCCCGAATGAGGTCCCGGAAAAAGGTGCATCACTGTGCAGGACATCCACGTTTTGGTTTAAAATGGTGGAGGATCGTCTAGGTTTTCCAACACATTTTATTGACATGCCGGAAAGGGATCAAATGAGGGTTAAGAAGTATCAGGTCCTCACAAGAAAACCGACTCCAGAAGATAGTAACTATCTGATACCTCTGGAATTTGTTACTAGGTATTATGTTGCAGGTTCATTGTTCGATCGATTGAAAAGTGGCGAGATAAAGTTTCAGGATCTTGGATTTTCTGAGTTTCCATCATATGGCGATAAGCTATCGCATCCCTTCTTTGAGACCACCACCAAATTTGAAAGGTTTGATCGTCCCGTAACTGCGTCTGAAGCCTGTGAAATAAGTGGTCTTACGCCATCAGATCTCGAGAAGATAAGAAATGAAATTTACAAGATCGACGAGGAAATAAACTCAACAGTGTATTCGCGAGGGCTTATCCATGCGGACGGAAAAAAGGAATTCGCTCTTGACGAAGAGAGAAATCCGGTGCTTGTTGATACCTTTGGTACTGCTGACGAAGATCGTTTCTGGGACAAGGAGAAATACAAGGCTGGAACTCAGGAGGAGTTCAGCAAAGAAATGGTTAGGCAGTATTATCGCTCAATTGGTTATCACAAAGCGCTTTATGACGCGAGAAAGAAAGGTATAAAGGAACCGGACATCCCGCCACTTCCAGAAGATATGGTTCGTTCCGTAACTGCACTTTATGTTGGCCTGTACGAAAAAATTACGGGTATGAAGTGGTAAAAATATTTTTCACTTGGTTTAATCTGCGATCCTCTGGGTTTCTATAAAATGCCATAGCGCGTGTTCAAAGTGGTACGTCCAAAGCGCCTCGGGTATTTCATCAAAAGCTAGCTGTGGTTTCAGGAAAAACGAGTCGGTGTTTGCATCGTTGGGGCTTTCGATCCAAAGTGCAACTCCGAATCTTATAGTTAATGATAAACCGTTGTCACTTATTACAACAGTATAGGCCTTGTCTCTTCCAAGTATTGTTCTGTACACCCCGCCCTTTGTTGCCTGCACAATATTCCCATGAACAGATTTGTATTCCTGAACCCTGAAACCTTCTTCCGTGAAAAAACTAACTATTTCGCGTGATAGTTCATCATCACTCTGCTTCTTCGTGAAATAATCCCTTTGTGTATACTTCATGAACCACATCATGTATAATTTATTATTATTTTTTCCGAATTACGTCTTGGTCAGCCAAGATTACTCTCGTTGCCTATACAATTTCATATTGCCATGACGATAAACTCTTAAATACCTCCAACGGGGGAATAGTTTTATTTAACCGGACTGCATGATAAATCACGAAACCATGGTATTTTGAACTAGTCAAACAATGCATCAGTCTATACGGATATGAACACGTGATTTCTCTGGACCTAGAAACAATAATTCATAAGCAGCGAGATTTTTTGACAAACGAACCTATAATCGCAGTTTCTGTAAGTTACTTCAAAGATTCCATAAACACAGAGCTATTTGTTGCAAAAAACGAGAGCATAGAGGAGGAAGAAAATATTCTTATAAAGTCCGGAAATCTTATTTCTTCGCTTGAGCCTGCTATTATTATCGGCTATAATCATACAGGCTATGATATACCACTTCTGCAGATGAAATTGAAATCGCATTCTATTTTCTCACAGCTCTATAAATTTAAATATTATCTTGCCACATCATATATTGTGGACATGATGTATGTCGTGGCTGATTATCTTTACTCCTACGACGGTGACTACAGACTCAGGAAACTTTCGGAAGTAGTTATGCATGAGGCATTCTCGGATCTGAGACTAGATAGGAAGAAGGATCTTGTCATAAAAGAAGGAAAGGGAGTAGGGGAGGTGATCGAGGATCTCTGGAGATCCGGATCCAATGATTTCGTCGATTACATAAGGGGTGATACACGTGATATCCTGGAA